>JAMPXM010000149.1 GCA_023701225.1 Pseudobdellovibrionaceae bacterium
CCGCGAAATCAAATGGGTACTTTGCGAAATGGCGACTGGGGCAAGGTTGGCGATGGCGCTTCTGGCCATATCGCCTAGATCCGCGACTTGAAACAGGACGGACAAATTTTCTCGAGCCAGTTTGCGGAGTGAGTTCGTGATTTTTGAAATTCTCAACACCATTTCTTGTATGGTGTCTAATCCGCTCTTCATTTCCTCCGACCCGTTGGGATGGGACTCGATTTCACTCCGCAACTCCTCAGCTTGGAACTCAATGACTTGAAGGGGAGTATTGATTTCGTGAGCCATGCCTCCCGCCATACGGGCATAACTTGCCATTTTGTTGGCTTCCCACAATTGCCGTTCCGTCGAGGTGAGCAGTGAGGCTTTATGGCGGACTTCCTCTTCTAAATTTTGATTTCGCTTTTGAAGTGTGGACTCGCTTGAGATTAAGGGAGTGATGGTCGCGAGGATATGGTACAGCGCGATTGCCAAGCTCAAACCATATACAAAAAGAAATGGACGAGCTCGGAAAAACCCCCAGTCCAGGTAATGCAAAGACATCAGGAGCGCGACGCTTATGAATAACATCTGCATCGTTGAATACTTATATCGGCTGCGTTTGTGAACGAGGTAAAAGTGTCCTGGTACGGGCAATGTGGCGCCAAGCACGACTGGCATGGATTGGAAAGTCAGGCCGACATCGGTAAGACCAAGAAGTTGGCTGGTCAGGTAGCCGAAGATGAAGCTGAACAAAAACGGTTTCCAAGGCACGCGTATGTCATGGATATGAGCGAAAAAGCGTCCGAGGAAAAGTTGTGAGATGAACGTTCCGATGGGAGAGGTCGCAAGCGTAAGAACAGGTTGGTCGGGAAAAAGAGTGTTGCTGAAGGTCGCCAATGCGATGCCGAGCCAAAATAGAAAAAGCGTTCGCTCCGCCAACCCCCGTTCGATCAGAAGCTGAACAAGGGTGATCAGGATGTTGACAAACACGAGCCCGAAGTAGACCCACAGTAATGTTGGGATGGTTTGTTCATGCAAATGTGACCCACCTCACTCCGCGCGTGACTGCATCCGTGGACCATCTCCAGAGGCACTCTACACGCAATTGCCAACAAAGAGATTGTCATTGTCTTGACGGAATGAGAGCGGAAGCGTGGCAATAGATCGCACTCAGCTCAATGCTTGTCCTTGATGGATTGAATCGAGTTGTGTTCGTCAACGAACACCAGCGCCGGTTTGTGCTTGTGAGCTTCGGACTCTTTTACTTCGCAGAAGGCCGCGATAATCACGATGTCACCTTTCAAAACGAGACGGGCCGCGGCTCCGTTGAGGCAAATTTCACCGGGCTTGCCGAAGATCACGTAAGTTGAAAACCGAGCTCCGTTATTGCAATTGTATATGTCCACCTTTTCGAATTCGCGAAGGCGCGCCGCCTCGCACAGTTTTGGATCGATGGAGATCGAACCTTCATAGCTCAGATCCGCGTCGGTGACCGTTGCACGGTGGATTTTACACTTCAGCATATTGATTCGCATAACAAACTCCTTTGGAAAGCTTTTTAAGTATTCATTTTTAATGCGAGATTGAGACCTCGAAGGACCAAGTCGGGAACGGTGGCGTCGAAGAGCGACGACTTTTCGAAGAGTCCGGAAAAGCCGCCGGTACCGATCACGATGGGAGGATCATCCGCAAAGACTTCCTCCGTGATTCGTCTGGTGAGTTCCTTCGCCATGCCGATTTGGCCAAAGAAAAGGCCGGATTGAAGGCTTTCAACGGTCGATCGCCCGAGCGCCTGCTTCATCGAAATGATCTCGACCGAGGGGAGCTTGGCGGTTTTTTCTTCTAAGGCTTCCATGGAGAGGCGAAGGCCCGCAAGAATCACGCCGCCTAAAAACTCTCGTTCTTTGGTCACGGCGGAAAAGGTCGTGGCCGTGCCGAAGTCGCCGACGATGAGATTGCGGCCGGGGTAGAGATGGGTAGCCGCGATTGCGTCCGCGATTCGGTCCGCGCCAACCTCGAGAGGATTGCGATATTTGATTTTTAGGCCCGTTTTCGCTCCGGCTTGTAAAATGAAAGGCGTTTGACCAAAATATTTAATGCAGCAATTGCGTAAACTGTGAATGGCGTCGGGCACGACGGAGCAAACCGCGATCTTCTGGATTTGCGTGTGTTCGACGCCGTTTTCGCGAAGGACGCCGCGGAGAAAAAGCCCGAGTTCGTCGCTGGATGCGCGAAATTCAGATGTCCGGCGAAACTGCACTTCGAGAGTGTCTCCATCGAACACGCCGCCATGAATGGTCGTATTCCCGACATCAAGACAAAGAATCATAAAGTTTCCTTTTCCAAATTCGTGCTGAGTTCGGCGGGTGTGTTGTGAATGACTCGGCCGACGAGAAACCTTTCGAGCTTTTCCGCCATCTCGAATTTCGTTTCCGAGCGTCCGATCGCTTTGCCGTGATCGAAAAAGGTGGCGATGTGCCGTGCGGATGAGACTTCGGAGAGATCGTTGTGGACAACCAAATCCACGTTCGTCGAAATACGCGTCACGGCCTCATGGGTCTCGCTCTTTGTCGCGCCGGCCGTCAGTTTGAAGCCGACCACGCAAAGGCGTGGATTCTGGGCATAACTCCTCAGTCTGGGCAGGATTTTGTGATTCTTTTTCAGGTGTACTGCAATGTCTTCGTCTGAATCGAGTTTGGAATCAGGTGAGACGGCGGCCTGTTTGTCATCGACGGTCAGGTGACGGACCGAATAATCACTGACCGCCGCCAAATGGATGACCGCTTGGAAGTCGCCTTGACCTAATAAATGTTGCAGCGATTGATCGAGATCCTGAAAGGTCGTGAATTCTGAAACTTCTAACGAGCCACTCAGTTCGGATTTTTCACGCTCGATCGGGTGTTGTGCATCTCGCGCGAGTAAGAGATGAACGCAATGTCCGCGTGACGCGAGGGTTTCCGCAAGCAAAACGCCTGTTCGACCCGAGCTTGTATTGGTGATGCTGCGGACGGCATCAATGGGCTCTTTGGTGCCACCTGCTGTAATCAAGATATACAGCGACTTATCCACAGACGTCTCCATCGACGCCGAGAGAGCTGATGACTTTCGTGGCGCAGGCAGAACCAATTCGCCGGGCAAGCGCCGGATGATTTCTTTTAAGAGAATATCTGGCTCCAGAAGCTTTCCATCACCGACTTCGCCGCACGCCAGTGCGCCGGACGCGGTTTCCAAGATTTCCACGCTCCATGCGCGCAATTGCGAAAGCGAATGCTGTGTCGTCGGGTGGTGATACATTTGTGTGTTCATGGCTGGTGCGATGAGATAGGGCTTACGGAAGTCGTGCGCCAGGAAGAGCGTGCTCAATAAATCATCGCCGATTCCAGAGGCGAGCTTATTGATTGTGTTGGCGGTTGCTGGACATAGAACGATCACATCCGCCCATCGCATCAAATGAATGTGATTCATGTGTTGGCCAGCGCCGAAGACGTCCGTATGCACGACGCGACCGGTGAGGCCTTCGAGAGTCGCTGCTCCGACAAACTCCAACGCCGCATGCGTGGCGACGGTCTGCACTTCGCACCCGGCCTGCACCAAGCGTGAAATCACGTGACAGGCCTTATAGGCGGCAATGGAACCGCTGAGCTGAAATAAAACACGATGGCGCGTTTGTGATTCACCGAATGACATTGTCAATTAACCTCACTCCGCCGATATGCACGGCGCCATAGCGGCGTCCGTCACGATCGACGATATAATCCACTTGAAATCCCGCTTTTTCGAGCTGCGAGCGTACCGTGCCGGCTGGGAGCGATGACTGCAGAAGTTCGGGAAACAGGCGCGCCTTCTGGCGGTCGTCTGGCGCGAGACGGGTGTTGCGTGAGCTGAGCGCGAGGCCGTCGTGATCCCGAAGAGTTGGACAAGGGATGATCTCCACATCCATGAAAAAAACGTCGACCATTGCACGCACGAGTTCCAACTGTTGAGCGTCTTTTTCTCCGAAATAGGCACGATGCGGACGAACGAGATTCAGGAGCTTCATGACGACGGTGAGCACGCCATTGAAATGGCCCGGGCGATGCGCCCCGCACAACTCGCGGCTGAAGCGATTTTCAATGACTTGGTAAGCATAGTCGTCGGGATACATCTGCGCGTGGTCGGGCAGCAGAACATAGTCCGTGCCGAGGCGTGCCGCGAGCGCGAGGTCTGCTTCGAGCGTGAGCGGATATTTTGCGAGATCTTCTGGATTATCGAACTGCGTGGGGTTGACGAAAATACTCAAGACGACGACGTCGCACTCCCGTCGTGCCCGTTCCAGCAACGAGGCGTGACCCGCGTGGAGTGCTCCCATGGTCGGCACAAAGCCGACGCGAACGGATGACGCGATTTTACTACGCCGGATGTTTTGCCAGGTTTTGAGGTCATGAATCGTGTCCATCATCATTTCCTTGGTCAGTAGCTTTCCTTTTGCGACGGAAACTCCGAGGTTTTGACGTCGCGATCATACTGATTCAGCGCTTCGCGAACGAGCGTGGCTCCATCGAGATAACGGCGAACGAATCGTGGCTGGAAATCGATGTTCAAACCGAGCAAATCTTGAATGACGAGGACTTGGCCGGAAGTCGCGGAACCCGCGCCGATGCCGATCGTCGGGATGCGAATATTCTCCGTCACAAACTTCGCCACGTCGCTAGGGACGCATTCCAAAACAACGGCGAAGCATCCCGCTTGTTCTACCGCGCGGGCCTGCGCGAGTAGCCACTCGGCGGCACGTTCGTCGGTTGCTTGCACTTTAAAGCCGCCCATCGCGTGCAGAGATTGAGGAGTGAGTCCCAAATGCCCCATCACCGGAACGCCGGAATCGACAATATGCGCGAGAACGGACTCGCTGCCTTTGATTCCCTCGATTTTGACCGCCTGCGCTCCTGCCTGCATGAGTTTCGCAACCGCCATGAGCGTGCTGTCGAGACTTCCACGGTGTGCGAGAAAAGGCATATCGCCGATGATGAACTTTTCAGGTGCCCCTCGGCGAACGGCCGCCACATGCAGCGCCATCAGTTCGGGCGTCGCTGGCAAAGTGTCCGCATGACCGTGCATGGTCATCGCCAAGCTGTCGCCGACCAAAATGCAATCGATCGTGGTGCCGTTGACGAGCTTGGCAGTCGTCGTGTCGTAGCATGTGACCATGGAGATTTTCTTGCCTTGCTCTTTCCACTTCGCGAAATCGAGGACGGATTTCATTTTGGACCTCCAGTGTGTGGCGAGAGGGATTCGGACAGGTCGGGTCGTGACTCAACAGTTTTGACAAACGCGCGATATACCTCGGCGAATGGGTCGGCGCCCAGCGCGCGGAGATGCCCGGCAATGGCCTTGTGGTCACCCCGCGCCAATGGACCTGTGAGGGCCTGCTCGGCATCGACGCGGAGGTTTTGCGTGACTCTTTGGAGATAAGGGAACAGGGCCTCTCGTGGAAGGCCGAGTGTGTTCTCGAATTCAGAGAAGACTTTTTGCCACAAGAGCACCGTGAAGTTCCCGCTCATCACGCACAGCGCATGGTAGAGGGGCTTGAGTCGCGGATCGATTTCGAAGTGGGGATTGGGCAAGCCCGGCAAAAGGTTCTCAAATCCGGGTCCGCCTTTTTCGAGGACGAAGGGAATCGACGTGTATGTCTCTAATGTATAAGTCTCCATGTCGTAGGGCTGCGTATCCACGAAAGTCATGAGCGGATGAGCCCCATGCGCCAGCGGCGTCACGAGAGAGCCAGAGGCGTGTACGAGAATTTGATTGGAGAAAAGCAATCCATTGCTGCTGAGGAATGGTTCAATCGCCGGGTCGCTGATCAAGCAGAGAATGTGCGAGGAGGCTTCCGCCCGTTTCGCCAAAGTGCTCAGATCTTCTTTTCGCGACCAGGATTGGAACCGTAACCCGAGCAGGCGGAAATAACGCCCGAAATGAGTACTCACACGGCCATCGCCGATGAGCAAGAACGTGGGTTGCATAGGTACCTGTCCTGTGGATCAAGTCCTTCGAGTTCGTATATTACGCCCGAACTGCTGACATTTCTACGCCGAGAAAGGCCGGTTCGTCCAGCTTGACCTCGCCGCACGGCTTCTGTACGACCATGCGCGTATGAAGAAGATCTATCTTGTCGGAATCGTTTTTATTCTTTTAGTCGGTATCGCCCTCGTTCTTCGGTTCGGGGTCGGTCCACGTCCCATTGGGATGATCAAGCCCTCCTTTTTTGATCATCCTCAAGAAATCGGGGCGGTGACCTATCGGCGACTGTATGATCCGTTGGGCCGGCAAAACCTCGTGGCGGTCGGGGTGTCCCCGGATATCCCCGAACATCGGGCCGTCGTGGAAGGGTTTTTACTCACGGCCGCCGCAGAGAAGCGGCCCATCGAAGTCGTTTTTCAAGAAGAACAATTGCCGCCGATTGCGGTGCCACCAGGGACGCAGGTGGTGACATTTCGCTTCAATGATCGCGAAGATGTGATCGCCGAGCGCATCCGCGAATTTACGTCCGCCGGCAAGCGCGTTCTACTTTATTCGGCAAATATCCTGACGTCGCACTTGGTAAAAGGAAATACCATTCATCGCTTTGAGCAGGCATGGGGACAGCCGGTTTATTCGATCTCTATGGTCGGAATCTCCGTGCGGCGAGACCACCAAGTTAAGCTAGATCCGCCATGTGTGGGTTCCGAGCGCGATGGACAGGGCACAGCCAGCCTCGGCTGCGCGGCCATGGCGAAAGGCCGCACTTTGTTCCGCAAAAAATTGGACAATTCGCGCCTGATCGCCCTCATGGACCAGCACGGTGTGGCAGATTTTGTCTTGTTCGTCTCCATTCCTCCCACTCGGCCCGGGCAAGGTTGATCGTGGGTACGGAGTACGTTCGCGAAAAACTATATAATCAATAACTCATCCCAATGAATTCTGTTTGTGGGACGTCTACGGTCGCCTTTTGGCTTTGCAGCCATAAGGAGGACCGAATGAGTTTGAAAGTATGGATGATTGCGCTCGTCGCATGTTTGGGAGTCGGCACAGCGGAGGCGCGCGATACAGGGAAGAGCGCGGGGAACACCGAAAGTTCGTCGGATATGAGCTCCGATACAAGTTCTGGCTCAACATCGGGCGTCTCATCAGACACCACGTCAGACACCACTTCAGGCACGACGTCTGATATGGGAGCGCCTGAAACAGAGACGTCGTCTGGAGCGACGACCGGTGCGACGACCGGTGCGACGACAGGGACGGCCGCCGATACGACAGCTGGGACTGCGGCACCGGCGATGAAAGCGGCGATGACGCCAGCGGAAGTCGAACGGCAGGCGCGCAAAATGTTGGGCACGTATCCGATGATGTTCAAGTCGATGCCGCCCGAGGCTCTCGCGGGTGCATGGCAAGAGTTCAAAAACTTGCAGCTCAACCCGGATACCGCTTTGAATGGGAAAATCAAAGAGTTGATCGGGGCAGCGGTCGCAGCACAGATTCCATGCCACTATTGCTCTTATTTCCATAAAAAAGTCGGCATGGACGTCAATGGTGTTTCGCAGCGTGAACTCAATGAGGCCATCGCACTTTCAGCGCACACGCGCAACTGGAGTACGCTTCTCAACGGCGTCACTATGGAACGCGCGGCCTTCATCAATGAGCTCGATCGCATCTTCACGCCGCCTCGCCGACAGGCCGGACTACCAGAAGACTCGGCTGGCCAAGGAGCGATGCCAGAAGGTGGAACAGCCTCTGGGGCGACGACACCGGCGGACCGCGCCGCTCAGCCCGTGAATCAGGCGAAGATGGCGACGACTCCGGACGAAGTTTATGCCGAGTCGAGAGCGATGTTCGGATTCGTGCCGACGTTCATCCGTCAAATCGCGCCCAACGCGATTGTCGGCGCATGGAATGAGCTCAAGGGTCTGGAGTTCAATGAGTCTACGGCGTTGTCGTCGAAAGACAAAGCGCTGGTGATGTTCGCGGTCTCTTCGCAAATTCCGTGTCAGTACTGTATGGAATTCAATATGCGAGGCGCTCGCAAGGTCGGGGCAACGGAGGTCGAGATTCAAGAAGCGATCGCGATCGCCGGTGTCGTTCGTCACTGGAGCACGGTTCTCAACGGCCAAATGATCAATGAAGCCGCTTTCCGTCGCGAGGTCGATCAGATCTCCCGGTTCGTGAAAAATGCGAAAAAATCGCAGGACGTTTCGGCTCGATAGCGTCGCTCATCGACCGATCTCATAGTTTCATGCGAGCCCGGAGTGATTTCCGGAGCTCG
>JAMPXM010000150.1 GCA_023701225.1 Pseudobdellovibrionaceae bacterium
GCAGCACCCAGAAGGACTTTCAGGTCGAAGCCCATTTGGCTCAGGGCCGCCGCGACGATGATGGTGATCATCCCGTAATAAGAAAACTTTTGTACCAGGATCTGTTGCTGTGGATCGAGATGGCTGATTCGAGAAAGCGCGTGACTCGCGCGTTTGGCGAAGATGGTTCCGACGACGAGGATGATGGCGGCGCTCAAAAGACCGAAGACGTACTTGTGGCCTAAGACGGTCTCGGCTTGTTGCAAGAGTTTTTGAAAGTTCACGATTCACCTTTTTCACGAAAAAGCGCGCTGAAGGCACGGAACACCATGTTTTCGTTCTCTCCGGCCAGGCGAGGCTCCGCGACAAATTGCGTGGGAGACGATTCCGGCGGCGGTTGATGTTCCAACCGAAGTGAAGCCAGTTCCGCATCTTCTTTGCGTTCGAGAACGACCATCTCCGTCCAGAAGCCACTGCGTGGTGAGTAGAACAAGCTCAACCGCGGGAACGGCAAATTGAGGCGTTCGAGATGAAGCGATGTCGCACCAAGGTTCTTCAAGTGCACCGCCGTGATCGCGCAGTGTGGACGGAATAAGACGTCTTGGAGTTGCAGAACGGCAGGCGTGCGGCTCGAATAACCGAGTTCGCCTCCGGGCGCGCCCACCGGTCCGCACCACGTGTCAGAGAGGCGATAACTCGGGACCTCTCGCAAAAATCTATGGGGTTCCGTCATTTCCACGCGCACCCAAAGCGGCGTGCTCACATAAAGCATAACGTCCTCACCCGGAAGCACGTGGAGCGGGGTTTCAAGACGTGTAACGACCGTGCGATCCGCGAGGGCGGGGGAAAAGGTCAGTTGATCCGCGCTTTCGCGAAACGTGAAGCGATCTTCCAGAATGCCATCCGGTGGGTCTTCATTTTCCAATTCCGGGAGAAGGCGAACATTGGGATCGAGCCAGTCGTCGCTATGTTCCCACGACAGTCGCCATTGATGAGGGAGATTTTGGATCCAGAGGTGCAGTGGACCAATTTGCCAGTAACTAGTTCGACGCTGAGTTATACGATGCCGCCCCCACCATTGAGACGCGCTCGTCATCTGTGCCATCTGTTCACCTCGCGGTGTCCATACTATGGCGCTGCAATTTCCGAGGTCAACGTTCGTTGTTGCGCTTCGCGGCTTCGGTTGGACCGCATCCGTTGGTTCAGGCTGGCGAGGAGTGCGCTGAGGAATGGCAGTACGCTCGCCTGACTTTCCAGAACATGGTCGGCGCCGGTATCGGTGACGCCGATTCGGAATGAATAGCCACGGTTCTTCAAGGCGAGGAACATGTCTTCGTCCGTGCGGTCGTCCCCGAAAGCGAGGGGGAACGAGCCAGGAACTTGATGCTCCAGGTACCAGGTCGCAAGCAGCCCTTTGTCGGCTTCGGCCGCTCGAACTTCGACGACTTTTTTGCCGCGGATGATGGTGACGGGGAGATTGGCGAGACCGACTTGGAGTTCTTCGGCGATTTTTTTTGCCATGTAATCGGCGTACTCGCTCGGGGATTGGCGGTAATGCCAGGACAAAGCGAAGTGCTTTTTTTCAATTTGGCTTCGCGGAACGCGCAAGGTGTAGTCGGTCAGAATTTTGACTGCGACAGGATACCAGCCGGAGCGAGCCCGTTGCACTCGCTGTGTCCATTTCTTTTTCTGGGGATCGAAATAAATCGCGCCATGTTCGGCGCCCAGCGCGACGGGAACACCTTCGAACTGCGCTTGCAAAAACCGTTTTTCGCGACCGCTGATGATCAGCACGTCAAGCCAAGGGAACCGCGTAAAATCTCGCAAAATCTCACGCGTCGCCGGCGGCAGGACGGCGAGTTCAGGAGATTCTTCGATGGGCACCAGCGTTCCATCGTAGTCGAGAATCAGAGAGACGTGATGAGCCTTCTTGGCGATTTCCGCGGCCAAGGCATCGACCGCTGGGCGTGTCGGTTGAAAGATGTGTGGTACGCCGACGGCTGCGAGCGGCGTCTTAGCCAGATCGTCGAGAAAGGTCTGCGCCCAGTCCGTCGCGGTGTAGCGCTCCAGGTAGCGAGTCATCGAGGCGAGGCGGTAGGACTTCTCTTGCTTGGGCATCTCCATGGCGAGTTTCATTTTATCCGCCGTATCGTCGGTGTTCCAAGGATTGATCGGCAGAGTATGGCTGAGAATGGAGAGTGCTCCCGTGAACTCGCTGAGAACGACCACACCCGGATGCTCCGACGTTTGTGCTGCGATGTACTCGAGCGCCACCAAGTTCATTCCGTCGCGCTTGCTCGTCACCAAGAGAGCATCGGCGGCTCGATAGAGACTTAAGAGCTCATCTCCATTGACGGATGTGTGCATGTAATGAATGGGCGTCCATGATGGGGTTGAAAACAAACCGTTGATCTCGCCCACCATGCGACTGAATTCTTGATGGAGGCGAGAAAACTCAGGAGTTCCCGTGCGTGTCGGAATCGCAAGCTGCAGGAGCGAGCACTTGCCGTGGACTTCCGGATAACGCGCCAAAAGAGTTTTAAACGCGAGGAGTTTTAAGTCGAGTCCCTTGATGTAATCCAGACGATCCACGCCCAGGAAAAAGAAGCAGGGCTTGCGGTAGCGGTACGACAGCTCATCGACTTCAGCTGAGCGCGCGCGGGCTTGAATTGCCTGCGTATCGATGCTCACAGGAAAAACACCGAGACGGGTGATGTGCCCGCGGTGACGGACGCTCAAGAGAGTCGATTCCAGACCGAGAATTCGCGACAGCGAGCTGCAGAAGTGATGCAGGTAGGAGTAATCGTGAAAGCCGACGAGATCAGCGGTGAGAAGTGACTCCAAGATGGCCTCGCGGGACGGCAATTGGCGGAAGACCTCGGAACTCGGAAATGGCACGTGCAGAAAAAAACCGATGCGCAGGTCGGGCCGCAGGCGTTTCAGGAGCTGCGGCAAGAGAAAGAGGTGGTAATCGTGCACCCAGATGAGGTCGTCGGCTTTTGCCATGGACGCGATCTCACGCGCGAAGTGATCATTCACTTGAATATATGCGTTCCAAACTTGGTCTGAGAATTTGATGAGATCGTTTTGATAGTGGAGCAGTGGCCACAGGACATCATTACAAAAGCCATTGTAGTAGGAGTCGTAAAGGTCCTCGTTGATAAAAATCGGGACGTGTTGCCATGCGCTTTTACCCGACGTGGGCCGACGTTTGCGCCATGCTTCTTCCGTCAAACCCTCCGGCGCGCCTCCGATCCAGATGCGTTCCACTTTTGCTTTGGAGCGTATGCCGCCGATGGCTGTGACAAGTCCTCCCGAGCTGGGAGCGAATTGCCCATTGGGCAGGAGTTTGAACGGCAGTCGGTTGCTGACCATGATCCATCTGGACATGTACACGTTCCTTCAAAATTTCATCACACTCACTGTCATGGACTCCAACGGGCTCAGTTCGATATGGTTTCTCTCTATGGCTTCTCCTATAGTTTCTCCTATGGCCGATCGACACTCTTATAAATTCGGACTCATTGGAAACTGTTCCTATCTGGCCTACGTCGACACCACTGGAAATATTGTGTGGCAGTGCCTCCCAAGATTCGACAGCAGTTTTATCTTCGGTGGCTTGCTGGATCCAGAAAAAGGCGGTCGCTTTTCGGTATCTCCACAAAATGGAGGAGAAGCGGCCGCACAGTTCTATCTCGAAAACACGAACATCCTTTGCACGCAGTTTCAAACCGAAGATGGAGCATTCGAAGTCATCGACTTCGCGCCGAGATTTCGTCGTTTTGAGAGGCACTTCAAACCTTTGATGATGATCCGCAAGATTCGCCGGATTTCGGGCAATCCGCGAGTCGTTGTCGCATGCGAGCCGCGTGGGGATTATGGTGAGATCACACCGTCGGTTTCTTTGGCGAGCAATCATATTCGCTATCAAGGGCTTGTAGACAACGTGCGTCTGAATACCAACATCCCGCTCACGTATGTCGCGCATAAAATGCCTTTTCTCCTGACGGAGACCAAATATCTGGTGTTCACCTGGGGTGAGCCGTTTGAAGCTCCGCTGGAAGACACCTGCGAAGATTTTTTAAAAAAGACGATGGACTATTGGCAGACGTGGACAGAGCGGTGCGTGATCCCTGACATCTATCAAAAGGAAGTCATTCGCTCGGCCTTGATCCTCAAACTTCACCAATATGAGGACACGGGCGCCATTATCGCGGCCGGCTCGACGAGTTTGCCGGAAGCCCCTGGCAGCGGCCGTAACTGGGATTATCGATACTTTTGGGCACGCGATAGTTACTACACTCTCAACGCTCTGAACTCCATCGGTCAGTTCGAGGAATTGGATCGGTATTCACATTACGTACAAAACCTCGCCTATGCCTCCACCTATGGCTATCAGCCGCTGTATTCGATCACGGGCGAAACGCAGACGGTCGAAAGAGAACTGGAATTGAAGGGCTATCTTGGCAATCGACCAGTACGCATCGGGAACGCCGCGTTTCTGCAAATTCAAAACGATATTTATGGACAAGTGCTTCTGTCGCTCCTGCCTCTGTATGTGGACGAACGAATCGTGCGCCGCAAGCGTTTGGAATCGAAGGATCTGATTCTCAGCTTGTGCCGGTTCATTGAAGAACGGATCGAGACGCCAGACGCGGGTCTTTGGGAATTTCGAGGAATGCAAAATCGTCACTGCTACACGTTCCTGTTTCACTGGGCGGGCGCTCTGGCGGCGTCCAAAATCGCGCGCCGACTCGGCGATGGCGCTTTGGTGGACAGGGCGTTGGCGCTCAGTCGTAAGGCGGCCGCCGGCATCGAGGCTTGTTGGAATGATTCACTCAAGGCCTACGCCTCGTATATCGGCGGAACGAGCCTGGACGCGTCACTCTTCCAATTAATCACGATGAGCTATCTGCCGCCGAATGACCCGCGCGCGGCCACACACATCGCGGCCATGGAAGAACAATTGCGCGCGGGCGGAAGCCTCTTTTATCGTTATAGGCACCTCGACGACTTCGGTTCTCCGGAAGTCGCATTTTTGGTGTGCGGATTCTGGTACGTGCGCGCGCTGGTTTCTATTGGCCGAGTCGATGATGCGATTCGCTCATTCGAACAACTGCTCAGCTATTCCAATCATGTTGGCCTACTCAGTGAGGACGTAGACCCGGTCTCGGGAAGTCAATGGGGTAACTGTCCACAAACCTATAGCCACGTGGGCGTGATCAACGCCGCGTTCGACATCTGGAAAAAACTCGACCGCCCGAACTTTGTATGAAGCGGTGGGCACGCAAACCGAATTCTGACAGATCGTTGACCGGAGTCTGACATGCTTTGTCCGCATAAACCGATACGATGAGGATCATGTGGTTGGCCGACCTTCACGTTCACTCGATCTTCAGTGACGGACAGATGACGATTGCCGAGCTCGTCGATTTTTACGGCGCGCGGAACTTCGGCTGCATCGCGATCACCGACCACATTTGTGAAGATGGCACGGTCTTCGGCCGGGCGGCGGCGTATTTGGAGTACACTCTCACTGAGACGAGCTTTTCGACCTATCTCAATGAGATCGAACGCGAGGCGGCCCGCGCATGGGATCAATATCGTCTCGTTGTACTGCCTGGATACGAGCTTTCCAAAAACTCGTGGTCCAACCATCGCTCGGCGCACATTCTCGGCGTGGGCGTTAGCAAGTGGCAAGATGCCAGCGGAGACGTCGTGGACCTGGCAAGAGGTATTCGTGCCCAGGGCGGCGTGGCGATCGCAGCGCATCCCGTGTCCACGCGGAAGTGGGAAAGGCAAACGTACCATCTCTGGAGTCGTCGCGAAGAATTGTCATGTGAATTCGACGCCTGGGAAGTCGCGAGCGGACCACACTGGTTTACAGAGGTGGCGGCCAGCGGCCTACCGATGATCGCGACAAGCGATCTACATCGGGCGGGGCAAATCACAGCTTGGAAAAGTGTGTTTGTTTGCGAGCGGCATCCGGACGCGATTCTGGATGCCATTCGCGAACAGAATGTCAGCTTTCAGTATTATGAGGAGCGCGCCGGAGCGCCGGCTCGCTTGCCCGCTCGTGGTTCCGCGGCTGCCGCTTGGTTCAGGGCAGCAAGTGTCGGCCGTGGGTGAGAATGGCATTGAGGACCAGACTGTCTGCATTTGCTCCGACAGAGGGGCGGGTCTGCCGAACGGCAAGTTCGTTGAGCCTTTGAGCGAGAAGACGTTGGCCCGCCTTCGAGCGTGATGCGATCTCCAAGATTTCAGATGCGGCATCGCGGAAGGCGGGTGATTGGAGGCCGGCCTGCTCATATCCACGGCCCACTTGGATGAGTTTTTCGTAAAACGCGGTATTCATTCTTGCGAGTTCGTCTTGAGGGATTTGAACGTTCTGGATGCGCCGCCACTCTTGTATTTCTGGCCGTGATGTTTGAAATGCCCAAAACGGAAGAACCTTCGAGAAATCCCAAAGGCTGGGCTGTCGCTCGAAAACGACGGCGCCGTCGCAGACCATGGCGCTTCCATCGCGGGCAGCGACCTCTTTCAGAGCGCTGCCAACCGCGGCGACGACATGTTTCTGATTTTGGTTATCGAAGCAGAAATAGTTGCAGGTAAAATAAATTTGAGTCGCGGTTTCCTTTTCCGGCAGATAGCGTTTTGAAAATACATCCGCGTAGCACTGACCAGGCATGGTCGCAGGATGAAACTTCGGATCCGCCGCGTGCGCGGGCAGAGATGTCATCAGAAACGTAACCAGAAACGTAACCAGAGACGTAACCAGAGATGTGAGGGAAAGCGTGAAGTTGAAAAATCGATTGAACATAAACTCCTCATGCCATCGAGGCCGGATCATCCGTGAGAATTGCAAATTGCGTACTTTGAACCGGTTGGTGCGGGATTGCTGAGAAAATGTCAGGTGTGGATGCCAGAACGATTTTAGGTGGCGTTCATGAATCTCGAGAGGCTCGCCTCGTCGAACGAACCCCTCGCGCACTTGAAAAAAACTCAGACAATCGCCCATTTACGGCCGTGCGAAGGGTTTGTCGTTGTTGAGAAATCAAGGGCATCAGCGGCTGATTTTGTTCAAGCTTTGGGGATCATTGGGCTCGTCGGACTGGTGTGGCCGGGTGTGATGCTCTCCTCGGGTGGTAATGAACTTCGATGCGCGGTCGAGCCAAAATGATCTCGGCAAACCATTTCGCTTCATGACTTCGTAGACAACCTCGAAGCATCCATTGCAGTTCGATGATCGAGTCCAAGCATTGTTTATCCTCCGCCGTGAGATAAGCAATCCTACGTCGCCACCTGGTACTTTCCCTGTTACAGCAGACCTGACATAATCGCTGCTACAGGACATTTTATAGAATTTCTCTTGACACCAGGTTTTGTTTAATTCCACTGGGCAGGCAATGCTTTGGTAACGTCGACCAGAGGCCTGCTCGCTTGCACGCATTCATGCTTTAAGAGGCGTGGCGGCCGCACAGCCCCGGCTTCGCAGGCTCTTGTTCAAGTGAGCCTCAAACGCCGAATAAACGCGAAAATTTCGATCTCGAATTGTCATGGTAGTCTCTCTCAAGACGTTGATTGAGCCCAAAGAGGAGAATCCTATGTTCACTCGCCTTCACGAGGTTCGCCGAAGCCAAGATGAGAAAACTTTGCGTGCGATTCACTCGCGCACTTGCGTAGCCGTCGAGCGCTTGAAGGCTTGCGAAGCGGAACTGATCCGCTGTCTTCAAGAGGTGGATCGATTTCTTGTGCATCGGTTCATTGGGTACAATTCACTTTTCCAGTACGCTGTGCATGCGCTGAAACTTTCTGAAGCGCAAAGCTACGCTTACATCACGGTAGCCAGAAAAGCGCAGGAGCTTCCGCAACTACAAGAGGCAATTGTGTCTGGCGAACTCACTGTCTCCAAAGCTGTTCGCATCACGTCGGTGATCAACGAACAGACACAAGCAAAGTGGATCGGCCTCGCCTTGGAGCTGCCGAAAAGAGACTTGGAGCGTAAAGTGGCTCGCGA
>JAMPXM010000151.1 GCA_023701225.1 Pseudobdellovibrionaceae bacterium
CGCTACATGGCAGACGGCCAACTGCACGGGTTTCTCACGGATGCGGCCATGGCCACGGCCGTCGCCGCGATCATTATCGCGGTGTTCGTGCATGGGCGGGCGAAGTATGAGAATTCGAAAGCATGAGAATTCGAAGAGCTGAAAAATCTGAAATTTGAGATTGGAAATTTGATGCCAACTTTCGCTTTGCGAAAGTTGGTGCCTCCGGGGAGAGTCGAACTCCCACGTCCTTGCGGACACTGGATTTTGAGTCCAGCGCGTCTACCAGTTCCACCACAGAGGCATGGTCGGTGAGGAAGGCACAAGGTAGCGAAATACCGCTCTTCCCGACAAGTCAAAAGTGCGCGGGTGGCCGGAATTTTGCGTAAAATCTGCCGTCCTAGAGCTATCAGAGGCCTTTGGCGCTTTCCAGGTAGTCCTGGGAGACTCCAACGGCCCGAACGGCCGCTTCGAGCCCATTCACGCTGAACACGTTGCAAAGCACGGAGCCCCGAAATACAGATTTGCCGTTTGAGGTTTCCGCGTACTGAGCCTCATAGGCGACGGCCGGCATTCTCGGTTCAAAATGAATATCGCCGATCGCGACTCTCGGCCGCTCAGTTTTCAAATCCAGTGACATCACGATGGAACTCTTTTTTGATTTCGCGTTCACTTGGACTTGGTTGCCCTCGAGACCCGCCCGGACGTTCAACGTGCCTGCGCGCTTCTCAAAGCCAGAGGATTGGAGCGTTAAAGGGTCATGGATTTTGATCTGCACAATACGAGGTGACCGGTTGCCATTGGGAATCGCGCAGCGGATGTCGGCCTTCTGGTCACGTTCGATCACGAAAGTACGCCGACGGCTGATCAGATCCGACAAAGTCGTCTCGGGGGTGATCGCCTGGCTTAGCTCCGATGTCGCTTGCAGGGCGATTTGAACATTCGCTTTCGTCATGTCGACAACGAGGCCCACGCCGTTTTCCGCAGACAATATCAATTCCAAGTCGCCGCGCGACGACTGGGCCCGGATCAACTTCTTCGATCCGCCCAGGCAACAAGGGCCCGGAACGACGATCGCCGCTCCCAAGGAATGGCCGTGGTAGGCTGTCAAGAGATCGTAAACTTTCGTCGATGTGCTCAAGCCCTTGATCTGCAAATCCACAGAGTGTGCGGAATCCGCGCCGATCAACAAGCCTACCAGCGTGCCGCTCACTCGAACCGGAAGACGCGCGAACTCCTCGCCGTCATTGACCAATACGAGCGTCGTATCTCCGGTTGAAAATCCACCGACAATCAGACCGCCGGCCTTGAGTTTGCCCTTCACCAAATAAGTCGTGATCTCCGCGCGAGCCTGAGCCCCGGCGAGAATCAATCCAGTCAATATTGCGGCATGGATGAGCGAATGGACGGCCTTCATAAAATCCTCCGTAGACTCAGCATGAAAACACCGTGCCAATCCATTAGGAACCTGGCCCAAGCCCCAGATCTGGCTTACAAGATGGCGAAATGACCAGGGAAAGGATACCCACACAATAGAGGGAGCATCTTTTGTTCGAGCCGATTCACCGTCGAACCCTGGCCGCGAAGTGCCGCCGAAAGGCCTTGGGGCGGCGTCCGGAAGGTTACAGAACTTTGAGACATCGGCGGCTGATTTCGTTCAAGCTTTGGGGATCATTGGGCTAGTTGGACTGGCGTGGATCGGCTGGGGCGTGGATCGCTTCAAGGAAACGAGGACGAAAAGGCATGAGGTTCACTGCGGTCATCTTCACTCGGCTTGGGCAAGGTTGGCGTGAGCAAGATTCATTTTTTGACTTCACCGTTGGGACTGAACATTGAATCGGATTCCTCTCAGCTCATTGCTGTGACTAAACATTGGATCTGATTCCTCTTCCCTTATTATTGTGACAGGACACTTTGTTTGAATTCTTTGGCATCATCGCTGATTCGGGGCGGCTTTGATTGAATTCCTCTTGACACCTGTTTTTGTTTAATTCCCCTAGGCACGTCGCGCACTGTGGATGCTTATCTGAGGTCTATTCTCGCGCACGTATTCTCGTTTTAAGAGGCGTTGCGCGTGTGCAGGCCCGGCTTCGCGGACCCTGACTCGAGTGCATTTCAAAATCAGGATAAACGAGAAAAATTCGAGCTTGAATTGTCATGGTAGGTTCTCTTGCTCGCGCGAGGTTTTAAGCCTGCGCAAAGAGGAGAAGCCTATGTTCACACGTCTTCACGACGTTCGCCGAAACCAAGACGAGAAATCTCTACGTGCGATTCACGCGCGCACGTGTACGGCTGTCGAGCGACTGAAAGCTTGCGAAGCCGATCTGATTCGCTGCCTGCAAGAGGTGGATCGATTTCTCGTACACCGGTTCATCGGTTACAATTCACTTTTCCAGTACGCCGTGCATGCGCTGAAACTCTCCGAAGCACAGAGCTACGCTTACATCACGGTAGCCAGAAAAGCCAAGGAGCTACCACAACTGCAAGAGGCGATCGTGTCAGGAGAGCTCACGGTTTCCAAAGCTGTTCGCATCACGTCCGTGATCAATGAACAGACGCAAGTAAAGTGGATCGGCCTCGCTTTGGAGCTGCCGAAGAGTGATCTGGAGCGCGAAGTGGCTCGAGAAAACCCCAGAGCAGCTCGTCCTGAGCAGACGCGGTTCTTGGATGCACATACGTTGCAGATACAGACGCCGATTTCGGAAGAGGGTTACAAGAAACTCCAACGTGCGCGCGAGTTGATGGCCTCAGGCCATGGCGAGTGGCTGAGCCTTGAGACTGTCATTGAACGACTGGCTGAGTTTTACTTGGAGCGAAAAGACCCGGTCCGTAAGGCCGAGCGGGCACATCTGCGTGAAACTCACACCTTGCCTGCGAACTCGGCCCGGGCAATGCCCCAAGCCGAAAAGGCGAATCCGTCGTTGGCCGTAGACTCAGATGTTGTCCTCAACTCGGCTCAGGCAAGGTCCGAAGAGCAGAATTTGAAACCTGGGTCACCAGTAAACGCCGAAACGCTCTCCACCTCCGGCGCCGCTATCCCCGCAGCCGTCGCTCATCGAGTCCATCTCCGCGATCGTGGTCGCTGTCAGGCGCGGCTGCCGGATGGCGCAATTTGTGGGACCTCGCTGTGGGTGGAGTTACATCACATTCAGCCCCGCTCACGAGGAGGAAAGAACGTCGTCGATAACTTGATCACGCTCTGCCGGTCCCATCATCAAGCTTGGCATGCGGGAGCTTGGCGACCTCGGTAGCCCGTCCTCGCCGTCTGCATCACAAGATGCCAACAAAGTGCGCCGACGCTTGACGTGATCACAACCATGCGGATCCGCCGCACAACGAACCAGATTTGACGACTCTTCGTTCTCGGTCCTATTCTTTCTCCATGCTTCATCCGCTACGTACCTTTGCTTATCGCTGCCTTCGCGTCTATTGGCGTTGGCTCAAGCCGGTCGTCTTGGGCTCGCGTGCCCTGGTCTTACGGGACGAGCAGGTTCTGCTTGTGCGGCTGACGTACACCACGGGTTGGCACCTGCCGGGTGGTGGCGTCGCCAAAACAGAAAGTTTTCTCGCCGCGATCCGACGGGAGTTACGCGAGGAGTGCGCGCTGGATGCCGTATCGCCACAACTCTTTGGACTTTATCATTCGACAAAAACGGGCAAAACCGATCAGGTCGCGATTTATGTGGTGAGAGAGTTTAAGCAAATCGCGCACGCGTCCGCGGATCCCGAAATCGCGGAGATGCGTTTTTTTCCGCTCCGCGAATTGCCCGCCGACACAACTCCCGCGACCCGCAAGCGCGTGGAAGACTACCTCAGCGGCGGACCGCGCGACGATCAATGGTAAGATTGATGGCAAGAGCAGTGGTCGACTCATTCAGTCAATTCAAAGGACAAATGGCCAACGCCCGCTGAGCTTGTTCAATCGCGCGGTGTCGAAACTTCCCAGCCGGTTTCTTCTTCTTCGAAACCCATGACATCCGCCAACGGTGGGCGAACCGCGTCGGCGCGCACTTGGACTTCGTTTCGTATATCGAGGACTCCCGGTACGTGATCGATCACATCCTCCATCCAGCGCTTCATCCTGCGTGATGCGATCGTACCCGTCAATCGAACGACTTGATCTTGCACGCTGACCTCGACATCTCCGGCATCGACTCTGGGATCACGCAGGAGAATCTCGCACACGTCTTCGCGGATGCGCTCATCCGAGCGACGATATCCCTTTGGGCCACGGCCCGTGAAGTCACCTTCTCCCCTTCCGGCATAACTGCGCTGATCATAGGCGCCATAGCCGCGATTGAAGTCGCGGTCCATACCGTAGCGACCACGCGCTTCGGGACCCGAATGCCCCTCGAAGTACGGCCGCGGTCTCAGCCTGCGATCTTGATGTATTTCCTGCTCATCGAATCGATGATCTCGCGTCGGATTGAAGTATCGGTCACTGCGTCGATCCATGTGCCCATCCTTCTCAAGTGGGCACACTAGCATGTGGCCACAAATCGAGGTTCTCCGCCACGTGAAAGGATTGTGTCGATATGGATGCGGAAACAAAAAGAAAGGGGCGCTCGCCCCTTTCTTTTGTTCGCCCGTTTTCAATGTTGCGCGGTCACCGACCACTCAAATTCAGATTTTGAGCAATCCTTGAGTCCACCGCGAGATGGCCGCGAGCGCCCCCTCTTCGGCGTTCTGGAAGGCGACACCGTAGCGCTTCTGCTCTTCGCACCACACGACTTTGCCTTCCACTTTGATTGCATCTTGACCGTCGGGACTCACAATCTGCATCGTGACAATTCCACCATGCTCCAACCACGCATCGGCGTTGAGCTGAACTCCGCCCAGCGAGATCGAGCTGACTTGACCGACCAATTCGCGGTCACCAACACGAACACGAACATCCGACGCGATCTGAAACCTGTCATAACGACGATTGTTGCGCGCACCTTCCTTGCGCAGCAAGATGCTGATCAGGACCGGCGCCATAAGAACCATCAAGAGCCCAAAGAATGCGAGATTGCGCATCGGAGTCGCGCTCGGTCCCGAGCCGCCACCATTGCGCAACTCAAGAATCGAACGGCCGACCAAACCACATCCGCCCGCCATTTGCGCCGCAGCCGGAGCACGCTCCGCTCCCGCAGAGCTTCCGGTGTAGGCCGGCATCGTCGGATCCGGATCCGTGGTCTGCGCCTTTTGCACTGACGTCAGAACATTCAAGCGCCCAGAGGTCGAAACCCGGGCGGTCAACGCGGAAGAGGCGTCAATGGCACTCAAGATGAGCTGCTTGATCTGATACCCGTTCATCGTCGGCGATTCCCGCAACATCAATGCAGCAAGGCCGGACACGAATGGAGTCGCCATACTCGTGCCGTTGGCGTAACCATACGTGTTGTTCGGCAGCGTGCTTAAAATACTCACTCCCGGACTTCCCATGTGCACGCTGCTCTGACCGAAGTTAGAGAAGCTCGCCAAACTATCCCAGTCGTTCGTGGCCGCGACTGAAATCAGGTTCGGGAAAGCATAGTTGGCTGGATAAGTCGGATTGGCGTCATTATTATTTGCGGCGTTTCCGGCTGCGGCGACAAAAACGACTTTTTTAGTGTAAGCATAATTGATCGCATCGACGAGCGCCTGACTGTAGCCGCCACCGCCCCAAGAGTTGTTCAGCACCTTCGCGCCATTGTTGGACGCATAATAAATGGCTTCGATCGCATCCGACGTCGTACCGACGCCGCTGCCATCGAGGAACTTCAGGGGCATGATCTTGATGTTCGCCTGACTGATGGGATTGGCTTGGATGTTTTGTGTCACACCTAGGACAATCCCCGCCACATGCGTCCCGTGTCCGTCATCGTCCATGGGGCTCGCAGAGTTGGCGACGAAATTCCAGCCGCGCACATCGTCTACATATCCGTTGCCGTCATCATCGATCCCGTTGCCGGCGACTTCGAGCGGATTTTGCCAAACGGCACTGGAATTCACGAAAACGGAGTGATTGTAATCCAATCCCGTATCTATGATCGCCACGACAATCGCGTCTTGGCCGGGCGTGAGAATCGACCATGCCGCTTCGGCCGCGATGTGTGCATTGGTCTGCGACATCACGCCTTCGACCGCCATCGTTTGGAACTCTTGAGCCGTGATTTCACGCTCCACACCGCTCGACTGCGCGCGAACATAGTAGTTCGGCTCCGCGAACTCGACTTCGGGATCGGCTTGCAGTTCACGCACGAGCGCCTGCACATCCGGAGAGCCGGAGGCGGTCGGTTTCGCCGCAAACTTATGCATATTGATTCCGGACCACGACCGGCGCAGCTGCAGCCCCTTCAGGCTGGTGGCTTTGCCCATGAAGCGCTGAGCGCCCGAGGACGACGGTTGGCTTTTGAGCTTAACGATCACCTCTCCGGGAACGAAGTCGTTGGTGACCTGGGCCGTCGCCTGACTCGGGACGAGCGCAAACGCACAGAGGGCAAAGAATATGAAAGCAGCCATGAGCGATTGCTTTGAATCTACCAACGTCCTGCCCACTCAAACCCTCCCAGCGTCGGTGCAATTCGCGCGTGGCGAACATACCTTCGACGAAAGCCGTTCCTTTCTATCGGACCAAGGTCTGGGTAAATAAAGGGGGGCAAGCCGATCTTTACGCTGAGAAAAATGAAACGCCGTCTCGATTCGGGACGGCGTTTCATTCAGGAGCTGCTCAGGCCGCTAAACGTGCGGACCTGAGCCAAAGATCATTCGGGAACGGAATTTCTAATCTCGAACCGAGACGTTAGTTCCGGGAACCGGAGCCAAAACGCTCTGCAACAGAAACTTGAGCGTCCGAACGCAACTGTTTGATCCAACGGCCAGAAATCTCCTGGACTCGCTGATTGGCGAGAAGCTCTCGCATGAATTCAGGCTTCATGAACGCATTGGTCGGATCGTCCGCCTTGGTCAATTGCGCGACCTTATATCGAACCACATAGGCATTCGGACCCTGCCGAATCAGGCGATCCAGAAGCGGTTTTTCGCTCGACAACTGGAAGGCCGCATCGATGTACTCTACCGACGCGCCCACTTTCGGAACAGTCGACGCATCAATACTGAATGCGCCGGTTTCGTCCCATTTCAGGCCGCGCTTCTGCGCCCACTGCGTGACACCATTCATATCCGCTTTTTTCACCAACTCACGAACCTCATCGATCGCTTTTTCGCTGCGTTCAGCGGCCAGCAACTTTCTTGCGATTTCGGCTTTGGCCTCATCATATGTGGTGACTTTCGCCGCACGCTTCTCGATCACCTGAATCAGGTGAAACCCGAAGCTCGACTGCACCGGCTCGCTGATTTTCTTGGGCGCGAGTTCGAAGGCGACCTTTTCAAACTCAGGAACCATACGTCCTTTGCCGAAAAAGCCGAGTTCGCCGCCTCTGGACTTCGAACCGGGATCCTCACTCACCTCGCCCGCGACTTTGGCGAAATCTTCCTTTTCCAGGCGCGCGCGGATTTCTTGGATCTTTTTGCGTGCGTTCTCCACTTGTTTCGCGTCGCCTTTGTCGGCTTTGACCAGAATATGGCGGGCGTTGACTTCGTCCTCGCGCGTGTACTCGGTCGCCTTGCGGCTCTCGTAGTAATCCTTCACTTTTCTTTCGTTCTCGCCCTGACCGAGGAATGCCGCTACGTCTGCCTCAGGAATCGACTCCAGCTTGACAGCCTGATCCACCGGGATGGCGATGAATTCCGTATTCGCGCGCAGATTCTGAACGGCGTCCTGACGATCCAGCTCTAACTGCGACGGCCGAGCCGCGGCCTGCAGCACGCGACCAACCCGCTGACGAAGCACATCACGGCGTTGCTGAGCCTCAAAATCGCTGACGGAGAGGCGATTGGCCTGCAAAAGCTGAAGGTAACGACCTTGACGGAAACGTCCTCCCTCATGAAAGACATCCATCTCCATGATCGAGTCGGCGACTTGCCGATCACTCACCCACAAACCTTGACGCTCGGCACCCTGAAGTACGAGCTCCTCGCTGATC
>JAMPXM010000152.1 GCA_023701225.1 Pseudobdellovibrionaceae bacterium
AGGCGTCCTTGCGGTCCGAAGTCCGGGATCAAGTGGACGTCGCATGCGAGCATCTGGCCCTTGACCGTCTTCAGGCGGCATTCGGTTTTTTCGGGTTGGCCGCCGAGAGACTTCTTGAGTGCTTTTTCGATCATCAAAAAGTTCTCGGCTCCCATCACGGCATGGGCGGATTGACCGATGATGGGATGTTGCCCGTCGCTGAACCAAGTTTCGAAAATGCGGTTGACGAAGCGGATTTTCGAGTCGGGATCAATGTATGCGATCAGGGCCGGAAGCGCATTGGTGATCAGGCGAAGTTGGCGCTCGGACTTTTCGAGGCGTTCGGATTGCCGTGTATTGAGCCACACCAGGCGTGTGAGAAGAGACGAAATGGCAAGGCCCACGGCCAGGATCGTCGAGGGCAACCAAAAGCCGCCATGCTTTTGAAAACCGTCGAGCGCGTAAACGTGCAACTGGAACTCCTGCCCGGCGGTGGGAATTGAGATTGAACGGTAACGAATCGAGTGCGGCTCACGCTTCGCCGAGCGAAGTACCTTATCCGCATCGTAGAGAAGATGCGTCTGGGGATGACCGCCATCGTTTGAAGTCATGAAGATTTCAAAATCGATAAATTGCGTCTCGGCGAAGCTGGATATCTCGTCGAACTGAGGAGCGAAGAGATCATGCGTTCGAAACGGGGCATAGACGAATCCAATCAGTGCGGATCGCTTGTCTTCGGCAGTATCCGTCGGAGCGCCGCTGGCGAAGACGGGAGTATAGATCAAAAATCCGGGTTGACGTTTTTGGTCAGTCTCTTGGGCGAGGACGACGATTCCAGACATCCGCGGTTCGCCGGACAGGATCGCCGCGTCCATCGCCGCGCGCCGTTTGCTTTCGGAGTACATATCGAACCCGAGAGCGCGCCGGTTGCGCCAATCCAAGGGCTCGAGCAGGACAATGGGGAAGTAGATGGGTCTCGGTTCCGGCGGCCAGACGGCGAAGTCGGTGAAGCCAGGCAGTTTTCGAATTTCCCTTTCCTCCGCGGCGAGATTCTCGCGGAATAGGCGCTTCGCGAAGCCGATGCCCTGAACGTCCGGGTAGCGCGCGGGCAGTTGCAAGCCCCGGACGTATTCGCGCCAGATCTGGGGAGTGAGTTCCTTCGTCACGCTGACGAAGGTTCGCGATTGTTCCAGTAGGTGATTGTAAGTCCGCATGCGATCGGCGATCGAATCGGCCATGATATTACCGATGCGTTCAAAGCGTTGCTGGTCATGGAGGTCGGCATTCAGCCTGGAATTGTGCCAAGTCAGGAGTGTCAAAAGGAGCGTCGTGACAAAGACTGCGAGAGTCGAGAGCGTACGTTTCACGGTTCCTAGTATCTGGACAATGCTCCTCTTGCGCCATCGAATTTTGTCGCCCGAAGGGATGTTTAATAATCTTCATATATTCAACACTTAGGTGGATTTGTGAACTCATCAGGAGAGCGTCGGAGCAATGAAAAGTCCTCATCCGTGGCAGCCTTTTTCGTTGAATGCGATCAAGAATTCATTTACGTTCCGAGATCTTCCAAATTTCGCGCCCGTAGCTCAGTTGGATAGAGTGGCAGCCTCCGAAGCTGCAGGTCGCACGTTCGAATCGTGCCGGGCGCACCATTTTTTATTCGGTTTTGGCAGCTCTCTCTTTTCATGATGTAGATCCATGATGTAGACCCTGCGAATTTTCTGGGCATGAGCGTTGATTGTGCATGTGCCGCTTGATTCGTGTTTTGAGTGGCGTGCTACAATGAACGCATGAGTTTGCTTGAAAAAAACAAACAAGACGTCGGGCGAGCCCTTCAACATCTGGACTACAGCTATAAAAAAATTCTCGGGTGGGATTTTTCGCGGAAGAATTGGTCGGAAGAAGAGCTTGAGGTACTCGAAGGTTTTTCAAGTCGCTTCGCTCGAACGTCAGATCTCGTTGTTTCACGACTTCTTCGCTCACTGGCATTGGCTGCGGATCCCGCCTTTCGTGGTTCGCTCATTGATCTCTTGAATCTTGCCGAGAAGTTCGGTTGGATTTCGTCGGCGAAGACTTGGTATCGAATTCGTGAGCTGAGAAATGTGGCGGCTCATGAATACTCGACCGACGACTTCAACAAGCTATTGGAAGAATTGAGGCAACTGACGCCCGTGGTCTTTGAGGCAAAAAAGCTTGTATGAGAATTTCTGACAAAGAGCGCCAGATCATCGTGGCAGAGATTCAGAAGCTCGATGAGCGCGCCGAAGTTTGGCTTTTTGGCTCCCGCCTGGATGACTTGCTCAAAGGCGGAGATATTGACCTCGTCGTCGTGAGCGAGAAAATCGGCTTTTCAGAAAAGCTCGATCTTCTGGTAAACATCAAAATGCAAGTCGGTGATCAAAAGATCGACCTGCATGTCATTCCACCCAGTGAAAAAACCACGAATCTCTTTGCACGTGACGTGCTAGCGAAAGCCAAGAGGCTTTAAAAGATTTTCGATGAGGGCGGACATCTCAAAAGTGTAAGTGTCCGGAAATATTGGACTGCTGGTCAGAAGTATTATGACAATTGTAATGGCAATTATATATTGATATAATTGATCAAGAGGTGGCGCATGAAAAAGCAGCTCACAGCTATTGGCGGAAGTCTCGGGTTCATCATCGATAAACCTATCGCGGAACTCTATGGGCTTGATCGCAATTCCGTAATCGAAGTGACGCCTGAGAAAGACGGGTTGAATATTCGATTCATCAAGGAGCCACAGGTGTTGGACGAAGAAGTCGAGAAGGCCGCAGCCGATATCAATAAGCGCTACAAGAAAATGATGAAGAACCTCGCGAAATGAGCAGCGGGATGGCTCCACGCTTTCTTTCGTACGAGCAGGTCTTGCGGCTGCATAAAGGCCAGATCGAGCTCTTCGGCGGTTCACATGGCGTCCGCGATGAAGGGCTTTTGGCGTCGGCTCTCGCGCAGCCTGAAAGTGGCTTTGGCGGGGAGTACCTGCACAAAGACGTCTTTGAGATGGCCGCGGCCTATCTCTTTCACCTGGTTCAGAATCATCCGTTCGCGGACGGCAATAAGCGAATCGGTGCGCTCGCCGCCGCCGTTTTCCTGCAGGTCAATGGCTGGCGGATTATCGCCGATGAGGATGACTTTGAGCATCTCGTCCTCGAAACCGCTCAACACCGGAAGACGAAGACGGAGATTGCAGAATTTTTCCGCTCGAATACCGGGCCGGAGAAATAGAATTTCGATTCGCTATGGTAGGCGCGGATTAATATAAATTTTCACGCTCAGCGTGTTGATTCGAGATTCCCACTCAATTGATCGTGTTTTCATGTAATTGCCGTTTTGAATCATTTCAAAACACCTGTCCATCATGAGGCGGAGTCGGAAAAGCGCTCAATCAGGTTTAGGTCCAGTTTACCGCGACCGATAAAGATCTTGAGAAGCGGGTCCTGTGATGGCTCCGCATCTCAAAGTGGGACGTTGTATGTCGGTATTGAGCTCTTGTCTGAACTCATTTGTCTATCGTATTGGGAGCGGCCTTTTGGTGGCTGGACTCTGCGCTCTTGCGTTGACTTCGTGCACGTCCAAAAAACCGACGGCATCGGTCCGCTTTACGTTTCCGGTGGCGACATCTGGCTATTCCAAGGTCGAAAGTCTCGCGACATCGCAAGCGACCAGTGTGTGGGGCGTTCCAGACCCAACGTCCCTCGGGCAAATTTCATGTTACGCCATTCTCGTCGGCGGTGAGGCGATGCGTGGCAAGACGTGTACGAGTCTCGATGGCATGACGGTGGCGCAAGTCGGGATGATCGCCGGTGGCTTCCCGGCCGGTTCTTCCATCGCGCTCGATGTGCCGGCGGGATTGCGTGAGTTTTATGTCGTGGGTTTTGCGTCCGCCAGTGCTTCCGCATGTCAGGATTTCCGAGCGACGAACGGACCACAAAAGTCGTTGCTCTCGGCGCCGCACATTCTCGGTCGCGCTCAGAAAGAATTGGTGGGGGGTGCCGCCAACGACGTGGTCATCAATGCGAGCCTTACGGGTGCTGTGAAATTTGAATCGTGTACCGGTGAAATGGAGCCGATGGTTCCAGCGAATCCGTACATCAGCTTTACGAGCCCGGCACCGGATAAGCACATCGGCTCCGCGCAGATCAGCTCATTTGCCGCGACCGGTACATGTATTAATGAATCGCAGCCCGTGGAGCTCACGGCGGCCAATGGAGTTGTCTCCGTCAGCGCGTCTCCGGTCTGTACCTCCAATGCGTGGACGGCATCCGTGAGCCTGAGTGGAATGGTGGATGGGCCGATCACGTTGAGCGCTGTGCACGCGTCCACGACGGTGAGTTTGAATGTGACCAAGGACACGGTGGCGCCGGGTGCATTTACGATCACCGGGATGACGGGCACAACAGATGCTATCGCCGATGCGTTCCTAGGCAATCTCTTGCCGATCGTGCGGTGGTCCGCGTCGAGCGGAATGGACGGTTATGGAATCAAGATCATGGATGCTGCCGGTACAACAGAAGTTTGCGCCGTGCGGCCTGCGCTTGCGGCGGCGACGAGCTTTAGTTACGAACTCTGTCCGTTGACCAACGGAACGGCGTATAAGGCGGTCGTCTTTGCGAAGGATCTAGCCGGCAACATCACCAATGCTTCGAACTCACCCTATGCGTTCACGGTGGATACGTCAGGGCCTACCGCGCCAGCTTCGTTCTCCGCGGTGTCGAGTTATTATTCGCTCAGCGCCTCACCACTCTTCACGTGGGGCGCGTCCTCGGATACGGTCAGTGGTTTGAAGCATTATGAAATTTCTGTCGGTACGAATCCGGATGCGGCGGACGTGTTGGGTTGGACGATCGTGCCTGTCTTGAGCTATCAGAAGACGTCTGGTCTTGCGCTGACTGCGGGCAATACCTACACAGCGAGTCTGCGTGCGATCGACAATGCCGGTAACTCCAGCATGATTGTTCGCACGAGTTGGATCGCGCAACCGCCACCGTTCGGAAACTCCGTTTTACCAGTGAAGAGCATCGGTAGTTTCTCATCGGTCGGGCCGATGGATACCGCGTTGGTCGGTCGCACCTTAGCTGCATCGCGCCGGATTCATGACGTGGATGGCGCAACTCGCAAAATTTTGACCTTGGGTAGTGCCTTCACAACCAGTGACTTCAGTCCTGGCGACGAAGTGGTTTGGCATGTGTTTCACGATTCCGCTGGCGGTTGCGGAGGAGTCGTAGCACCAGGTCAATACGAGTTCGCTCGCGTGGTCGCGGTGAATGCCGGAGCATTGGCCGTGACACTTGATAAAGAACTCGGAACGGTACCACTGGATCCGGTGAAACTTTCCGCAGCACCGGTGATTGGCAATCCCGCTTGCGTGATACAACTGGTCCGCGTGCCGCATTTCACAGATCTGACGATCGATTCCGGCTCGCAGCTGTTTGCGACGATGAACAACTACGTCAACGGTGGCGGACTCCTCGCGTTGCGAGTCGATGGCACTCTGACAGTCAATGGTTTGTTGCATGCGGATTGGACCGGATATTCCGGAGGCGGATATAACATCGGATCGTCGAGTGGCGGGCAAGGGGACTCGTATGTTTCCTTGGGTTCAACCGTGAATTCAGCCGCCAACGGCAACGCGGGCGGTGGATCAGGAACCACCGGAGGCGGAGCCGGTGGAGGTGGCGGCGCGAGACCCGGTGGCTCTGGAGCGAGCAATGGCGGATCGGGTATTGGTGGCGGTGGTGCGCCCACATGCACGGGAAGCTGCGCTCTAGGAAATGTCTTCTTGGGTGGCGGTGGCGGCGGTGCGTATGACACGGCGGGTGTCGGTGGTGGTTCTGGCGGTGGAGTGCTTATTGTCTATGCGCGCAACTTAGCCGGAACCGGCGTGATCAGTGCGAAAGGACAGCCATCCCAGGGGGCTTGTGCGACGTCCAAAGGCGCGGGCGGTGGCGGCGGAGGAATGATCGTCCTCCAAGTGAAAAACGACACATTCACGGGTGCCGTGCGCGTCAATGGCGGGAACGGAGGCTCGTGCGGGGCTGGCTATGGAGGCGGCGGTGGAGGTGGTGGTGCGATCCACCAATTGACCTGTTCATCGATCCCAGCCAGGGCCGTCGAGGTCAATCCAGGCTCGGGAGGTCCCGGTACGGTCTCTGGCTCCCCGGGCTTTCCGGGCTTGCTTTCAACCGTGACCACCTTTCCGATGATGTGCAACACGCCCTAACCTTGCGCTTGTTCTTGAATCCATCATGGACCCTCAGTTAGCATGTGCGCCTAGCATGCCTGGAGCGCGGAGGGTCCATGTCGATAGAAATCATCATTACGGGTTTGGCCTCGGCTGGGTTCGGTTTCGCTTTGGGTGCTGTATGGTTTCGCGGGCAGTGGGTCGCGGAACACGCACGTTGTCGGCATTTGGAAAGCGAACTGGGGGTCGAGCGTGATCGAAGCCGTCAAGCGCTGGAGCAGCAAAAGGACACTTATGAGCGCCTGGTTCAGGATCTGAAACTGACCGAGGACAAGCTTCGTTCCAGCTTCACGGCTGTCGCGACCAGCGTTTTGGACAAGAACACCGAGCGATTTCGCGAAAGTGCGGAAAAAGACTTGCGACAAATCAAGACCGAAGGCGCGGCCGATCTGGATTCGCGAGTCAATGTGTTCGCGCAAGCCGTCGAAGACATCAAGACTCGTCTGCGCGAAGCCAATGAAAAAATCGTTCACTTTGAGAAAGATCGCGTGGAGACCTACGCGCGCCTCGAGCAGCAGATGAAGCAGATGCATGAGCAAGAAGTGCGTCTCATCTCTGAGACGGACCGACTCAAATCCGCGCTGACGACATCGAGTTCGGTGCGTGGACGATGGGGAGAGCTGGTGCTGAGGAATATTCTTTCCTCCAGCGAACTCATGCAGCATATCGATTATGAAGAGCAGGCGGGCACGCGCACAGCCGATGGCGATGATCTGAAGCCCGACTTCGTGGTGCGTTTGCCACACGCGGATCAGTTCTTGGTAATCGATGCCAAGACGTCGCTCTATGAGAGCTACCTGGAAGGCGAGAGCGCGACGACAGAAGCGGAACGCCGAGCGACGCACCTGGAATTCGCAAAGAAGTGCCGCAAGCGGGTGACGGATTTGTCGTCGCGGGAGTATCAGAAAAATGTTTCGGCTTCCGTTCCCTACGTGATCATGTTCGTTCCCGGCGAAGCGGCGATTCGCGCGGCTTTCGACGCCGATCCTGAAATTTTTCAATTCGCGATGGACCGCAAAGTCTTTATCGCAAGTCCGGTGACGATCATTCCGCTTTTGATGTTGGTCGCCAATGGCTGGCGCCAATTCAAGATGTCGACGCAGGCGGCGGATCTTTCCAAGGCGGTCGAGCAGGTCGGTGACCGATTGAATACGTTCGTCGATCGTTTGTCGAAGGTCCAAAAGGGACTGGATATCGCCACGCGATCTTGGAACGAGGCGGTCGACAAGTCTTGGAACGGTCAGCAAAGCGTGGTGCGTGCGCTGGAGCGGGCGCGGGAACTGGGAGGCCATATTCCGGAACTCGCGGCAATGGAGCCGATGCAGGTGGCTCCGCGTCTGGTCGACGATGGTCGTTCTGTGCGAGAGGTGGCGGAGTTCGCCGCAACCGAATCTGTAGCTGCGGATGCCTTGGCTGTTGAAGGCGCGGCGTTAGCGGGGGCGTCTGTCGACACCGTGAATGCGGGAGTCGTGGCCGCGGTCGCCGTGGAGGCTCAAAAGCGTCGTCGCGCTCGAAAGTCCGCCTCCAAAATTGCGGATGAGTCCGTGACTGAATCGGCAAGCGCTGCAACCGTATCTCTCGAAGACGGTCCAATCCCGGAATAACTTTCGAAACAGTCGTGGGACTGATGGTTCAGCGAGGTCCCGCGCCTTGGCGAGTGGCGGCGCGCCCCTTGGTGACTCGGCGCTACATTCTTCGGGCGCTGAGCCATTTGGGGATTTCG
>JAMPXM010000153.1 GCA_023701225.1 Pseudobdellovibrionaceae bacterium
CCCTGCCTGGGTTGTGGGTTTTGCTTCGCACGCTCACCGAAGCCAGACAGAAGGGAGAGATTGACCTCGAGACCGAGGTCGCCTAAACGATGTTCAACCCGCCGCTCGATCGACGAATTTCAACTAAACAACGGGCAAGCCCCAAAATGGATGCTGGCGTTCTGGACGTTCGTTATCGTAGTGCGAGAACTTGAGTTTGACCGACTTGTTCGTGTAATTCTTGACTGGTTTCAAGGGAGAGGCACGGTCTCAATTGGTTCCGTAAGTCACTTTCGGCAGCCCGGAGTGGCAAGATTTAGGCTGCATGGAGAAGCAGCTTGCGCTAAGGGAAGCATCGTTGCCTTTACGAAAGCGGGAGTTGTCGAGGAACATGACCCCATTGGAGTGGTAACCACGAACTACATTTCTCCGAGCGAAACCATCTGCGAAGCTATTATCATTGATAAGCACTTTAACGACTTTTCAGTTAATTCCCATTCCTATGTTGTGAAGGTTGAGGACGGAGACCCAGCCCTTGAACAGCGGCTTTCGAGAAATTCAATTTTCCAGAAGCTAATAGCACTTATTGGTTATGCTTCTCGAAACACTGATATTGGAACGCTCAAATTCGATTTGATTAAGCGTCCTCTTATCGAAGAAGGGCATTTAGTTCAAGTCGACACTGGAAATGGCGGCGACGTTCTCTTTCAAGTGGTCGATGGTCTTCACACTGAAGACTCGTCGCACGGAAATAATGAAAGGCGCTATACAGTGGGAACTGCCGAGCAGATTGGGACTTGGAATGGCGAGAAACAATGCTTTGAAACCTATAGCTGGGTTGTATCTGAAAACGCTCCTGTATTTCATGTTACTCAAGACCGAAAAGTAGCTAAAGCTCAAAGGAATGGAATTAGTGACATCGGCCACATTCCAAATTCGAATTTTCCGGTCAATATCAGTTTGTCCGACTTAACCCTTTATCACTCGGCGATTTTGGGCGTTACTGGCAGCGGAAAGTCGTTTCTGGCTTATCACTTGATTGAGAGCCTCGCTGATATGGGAGTCCGGGTTCTTTGCCTCGACGGTACGGGTGACTACAAACGGCATTTGAAAAATGCTGTTCAAATCAAGCTTCCGAGCCATGTTGGACCTTTTTTGGATTCAGCTACTCACAAAATAGGCATTATTGAGTTTCACGATGATAGAACTCATCCAATTGATGCCACCAAGACAATTACAGAAACTGCGTATAACTGGTGCAAGAAGAATAGACGTGACGATGAGATTAAAAACCCTTCTCCCAAAGTTCTGATTGTCTTCGAAGAAGCCCACACGCTTATTCCTGAGTGGAATTTTGCCGATAGGGACAAACAGAACGTAGTTAACCAAATCTCGCAGAGGGTTCTTCAGGCCCGTAAATACGGACTCGGATTTATGGTAATCACTCAACGAACAGCGAATGTGACGAAAAGCGTACTGAACCAATGCAACACGATATTCTCGTTTCAGGCTTATGACGAAACGGGTTTTGACTTTCTGAAGAACTACATGGGCGACCAGTATGTCAGGGCCCTGCCGAATCTAAAACAGCGACATGGCATACTGGTTGGCAAGGCTTCTCTTTCGGACAGGCCATTGATAGTCCGCTTTTATGACCAAGACCGTGCGCTGAACGAAACGATAGCCGAATTCGTACCTTTAGCGGCGGAACCTGCGGTTGAATTAAAGAAAGCGGACCCATGGGAATGAGGACCGCACTTTAAGAGATTTTTTATCTAAAATTGAGAGCCAGGTTCATGCCTAAATCCCTAGAGCCTCATCTTCAATCACGAAACCCGTGCCTGCTTCGTACCTTCAGGTGCGGAGATGTTGCTGAAGTCGAATTCAAAGAACTCCTGAGCGACCGTCGAAAATCTCAAATCTAGGCACGCTCCCGTTTTCAAAACTCTTCCTTAGTGAACGTCTTCAATTTACCCTTGCGCCGTTCGTTCGAATTTGTATGGGCGCTGTCAAACTTCTGCATATTGCGGAGCCTCCGCGAAAAAAGATATCTGAAGAACATGAGGCTCAAGATGGCGACAGACGCAATGGTGCGACTGTATCGACCGTCGGACTTCGGAGGGATTTATGAGAGACCAAGTCGCTGTATCAATCTACCAGTTGAAGGGAGGCCAGTTCCAGGCCTCCTACACGAATCCGTTTACGACCAAGCGGGTTCGAGCAATGTTCAGAACGTCGAAAGAGGCCGAGGACTTTCAAAGAAAAATCCAAGTTCAATTCCTGACGGATGTGTTGACGGGATTTTCGCATCTTCCGGTGGGCCAATTCCTTGACGAGTATCTGAAGCTGGGTCCGAAGGCGAAAATCGTCAGTCGCGGCCTTCCGTTCTATCTCTCGTTCCGAGAGACCTTCGGCAAAATGTCGGTGATGGATGTCACCGCGACGAGTTTGGACCTGTGGCTCAAGCAAATCAAAGAAGAGCGTGGTTACGCGCAGAGGACCCTGCCGAACATCAAGTCGGCCTTCAATCACTTTTTCCTCTATCTCATCGACCGGAAAATCATCCGCGAGAATCCGCTCGATAAAGTACGAATTAGAAGAGGCCCGACCAAGCGCGAACGAACGCATCTGTCCAAAGAGGAGCTAGCGGACCTTCTTTCAAAGATAAAGACGTTAAGTCCGACTCAGGTTCATCCTGTTTGCTACTTCCTGGCCCACACGGGCTGTCGGCTTGGCGAGGCTTTGAAACTGAAATGGAACGAAGTCGACCTCAATATGGGGACAGTTAAGATTTTGGAGTCAAAGACTGGCGAGGGACGCCTCCTGCATATCTCGGGAAAGCTACTCGAATTCCTGAAGAATCACCCTCGCATAGTCCACATTGAGTTCGTAAACCATCGCTCGGTAATTCTAAAAGTGGCATTTGAGAAGCAAACTTAAAAACCGTGCCTAAAGTCCCTAAGGACACAGCCATAGTCACAAAGCCCGTGCCGGATTCGTGCCCGGCTCTTACGCTCTGGCTCCTCTATATGTCTTCAGTTTATCATCCAGAAACATAGGCCCCAAACTACTTAGGGGGCGGCGGCGTGAAAAAAACAATAGGTCATGTGCCTGGTCATCTTCAGTCTTGCTGTACTTTTTCTTATTTTAATTAAAAATAGTTTGACACTGGTCTTCAGCGGAATTGCTGATTTGATTGCGTACTTTCAAAGTACCGCTAGAGCCCTCCTTTTTCGCACGCATTCGGGCTCTCTCAAGTGTTTTCTTCTTTCACACCAGCCACCTGGGCTCGCTACTCGTGAACGCTTTGGAGCCTCAATCTGTGCGAAAATTTCGTTTTCCAATACACGTGTTAATGTGCGCTCACTCGGGCGAAGACGTCGTTCGAGCGCAGAACCAGGAGAACGCATGTACACGCATCTCAACGAAGTTCTAAAAACTCAGAACGAGAAATCCTTCCGTGCGATTCATTCTCGCGCGTGTGACGCCGTTGAGAAACTTAAATCTTGTGAAGCAGAACTCATCCGTTGTCTGCAAGAGGTCGACCGACTCTTGGTGCATCGGTTTCTTGGCTACAACAGTTTGTTCCAGTATGCTCTCCATGCGCTAAAACTCTCCGAATCCCAAAGTTACGCCTATATCACGGTTGCCAGAAAGGCACGTGAGCTGCCGCAATTGCAAGAGGCGATCTCGACAGGCGAACTCACGGTCTCCAAAGCCGTGCGGATCACATCCGTTATCAGTGAAGAGAATCAACAGAAATGGATCGGTCTTGCGCTCGAATTACCGAAGCGAGACTTGGAACGCGAAGTCGCACGCGCAAATCCGCGAGCCGCTCGGCCCGAGCAAGCTCGGTTCCTCGATGCGCATACCTTGGAACTCAACACTCCGCTCTCCGAAGCCGGATACAAAAAGTTGGAGCGCGTGCGAGAGCTGATGGCTTATGGCGCCGGTGAATGGATATCTTTGGAGAAGACCATCGAAGCTCTGGCTGAATTTTACTTGGAGAGAAAGGACCCGGTTCTCTGTGCGGATCGGGTGCAGCGACGACGGGCGAAAAAGGCATCCGGCTTGGATCCCAGTCATGACGCACGTGTTGTACCAGAAACCGCGGGGCCATGCCGGAGCGCCAAGAATGGAAATGCGGCGGCCGAGGTGCGCGAACATTCAGAGGAGCCGTCGGAAACGCTCACTCCGGCGGACAAAAAACTTGCCCGGGCAATGAAAAACAAGACAGCTCATCTTCATCCCAGGTCTTCATCCAAACGTCGGCCCTTGCCTGCCGCTGTTCAGCACCAGGTCCGTGCGCGTGATCGCGGAGTCTGTCAGGCAAAGTTGCCGAATGGATCGGTTTGTGGCTCACGCATGTGGCTCGAACTCCACCACATCACCCCTTCCTCACTGGGTGGGACCGATACCGTCGACAATCTGCTCACAGTCTGTCGGGCGCATCACCAAGCGTGGCATCGGTGAATAGGAGGGCGTATGACCGAAAGGGCTTCGAATTCGAGTTGGCATTTGGTCGACGCCTCTGGTCATCCTGAGCCGCCATGGCTGCGGGATTGAGGGAGATCAAGCCTCGGGTGAGGCCCAAAGCATCCACGAATTTCCAAAATTTCAGTCCCTACAAGGCATTAGCTCGCAAATAACCACGTTTCACTTCGATTTCATGACGCACTTGGAGCTTTGACTCGATTTTTGTCCAGAGTTTTGGTTAAGTGTGTGCAGTTTTGACCAAAATCTGACCTTCATCCAATCGTTTGTCGAGGAATCTGAGATCGTGCAGCGCCGGAAGAAACCGACCAAAGAGGAAGGGCATTCCATGCAGACCGCTCGGGTGCAGGACACTCCAGTTCAAAAGAGAACTCGCGTCGATCAGATGACAGTTCAGAAGACAGTGAAAAGAACTATGAAAAATACAGTGCAAAAAACCGTTCAGAAAACGGTTGGCACCGTGCGCTCGGTGAAAGTGGCGCTCGAAAAGCTCAACGCACAGATCAAGATCCATCATCACAAAATCAAAAAATACGAGCCGCGCGTACGCTTCGAATTCGAGCGCGGCCACTTCCGAGTTAAGACCGCGGTCAGTGGCGCGGAGCTTGAGACGTGTTTGCGTCTGCGCTTTGACGTCTTTCACAAAGAGTTCATGAATAAAAAGCGCACGGTCGGCGTGGACATCGATAAGCTTGATTTTATTTGTGATCACCTGGTGATCATCGACACGCGTGAGAATCGCACGATCGGCACGTACCGCCTGAACTGTTCGAAGTTCAATGACACGTTTTATTCCGCCAACGAATTCCAAATGGAGCGCTTGTTGGCGATGCCCGGAAATAAATTGGAAATGGGGCGAGCGTGCATCGATAAAGAGTATCGCACGGGCGCGGTGATGGCGCTTCTGTGGCGCGGGATCGTCGAGTATGCGCAGGTCACGGAGAGCAAGTACTTGTTCGGTTGCGGCAGCATCAAGACGACCGATAAGTTCGAGTCCGCGCTGATCTACAAGTGGTTGCGCGATCACGGTCATATGAACGAAGAGTTCGACATCGTTCCGACGAAGAAATTCCGGATCAGTGGGTTTCAGGAGTGTCTCGCATACATCGAAGCGTCTCCTGGCCGGTTCAATGACGAAGCCGTGCGCGAGTTGATTCCGACACTGATCCATTCTTATCTGAAGGCGGGATCGAAGCTGTGCGGCGAGCCCGCATTGGATCTCGAGTTCAGCTGTATTGATTTTCTGACGCTCTTGAAAGTCGAAGAGATGAGCGCTTTGTTTCAGAGGAAGTTCAAGATATGATCCGCAAGGCCACGCGTGTTTTGACAGGAGCCACCGTGAGCTCCTTGATCGGTATGTACGTCGCGCAGGCGTCGGTTGGGAAAGCGCTGATCCGCGATGAGGTTCGCCGTCGCCGTTTCTATATCGAAAACATCACTCGCTATGCCCGCCTGGCGCTGAAAACCATGAACTTCGAAGTCGAAGCCGTCGGCTATGAGGGAAAATTCGATGGCGGGAAAAATTATCTGATCGTTTCCAATCACATGTCGTACATCGACATCCTCTGCCTTTCGTCGGTTCACTCGGCGATGTTCGTGACGAGCAAGGACATGGGCGAAAACCTGTTCCTCGGCACTTTGGCTGAGCTCGGCGGGAGCGTGTTCGTGGAACGTCGTCATCGCGCGCACGTTGAACGCGATCTGACGCAAATCTCGACAGCACTTCAGCAGGGCTTCGATGTCTGCTTGTACCCGGAAGGAACGAGCTCTAACGGGCAAGGCGTATTGCCGTTTAAAAAGTCGTTGCTCATGGCCGCGGTCGAAGCGGGCGTGGACATATTGCCGATGACGATCAAATACACGCACATCAACGACCAGGAGTTTTCGTCTGAGAACGCCGATCAGGTTTGCTGGTATGGTGACATGGATTTCGCGCCGCACCTCTTGGGCTTGTTCGGTGTGGACTCGGTCAAGGCACGCTTGGAATTTTTGGAACCCATTCCTGTGACCAAAGACTCCAGCCGGCATGATTTGGCGGGACAGGCGTATCGCGCCATCGTCGAAAACTATGGTAGCAGTGCTCAGGGCGAAATGGCCAGTCGTCCGAACTCGGCTCCGGCCGCGGATGGGACGTCGGGCACCAGCCGCTCTTAATCACTCGCCAGTATTCGTCACGGACAGTTTCAACTTCGTAATGGAGCGATTCATCTCGGTCGGACGCTGGTTCATTTGCTCGGCCATCTCGCGGCAAAGCGCTCCGTCTGGTTCAGGATTCGCTTTTTCGGGCCAGTGAACGGTCACTCGCTTGCGCTCTCCGCCGGCGGTCTCAAACTCGATACCGGCCCATCGATCGAGGCGAATTTTGAGGCGCGCTTGTCCTTTGTAATACGGACCTCCGAACACCCAGCGACAACGGCCTGAATTTCCGTCGGGTACAGTTTTCCCATTGGCCGTATGTGCAAACAAGACGACCGAAATTTCACCAGGATTCGCGCTTTCCTCGATCTCCGCGCAGGAGCCCCAACTCGGTCCTTTGTCAGATTTGGAACGGGTGAATGGAGGACTAAGCAGCTCGCGCTTCGTCACTGGCGGAGATACGCGAGGAAAATCCGACCCCGTATTTTGCCAGCGAAACGAAACGGCACTTTCTCGCTGCGTCCAAGAAAACTCGCACAGAAATGGCTCGGGAGATGAATTGTCGCTGCCGATCGAAACCGGGTCGTCGGGTTCTGATCCTTCATCATCGGCAAGTTCGGCATCCGAAGACGGTCGCTTTTTTTGCGCGCTCGCCGAGCCTGCCGCGGTGGGCGTCGCGATCGGCAAGGGCTCCTTCTGCTTTGCCAATACTTCAGGTGTCGCAAAGGTCATTGCGCCGGCAAGACATAGCAATTGGGTCAACCGCGGATACATGTTCAGAATCCGAAACCGATAACGGCACGAACGTAGGTACCGCTGATGTTGGTTTTGATTTTGTTGCCGGCATCATCGAGTTCTTCGACACCGGTCGTGGACTTGAGGTTGCCAAGAGGAGCGTAGAGATATCCGGCTTCGGCTCCGATCTTCATGACGACGAGGTTCATTCCGGCTTCGAGCCCGGCGCTGGCGGAAAACCCGGAGTCCGCTTTGAATTTGGTCCGCGTGCCGCCTTCCGTGATTTCGTAGGTGAAGTCGTTGCTGATTCCGCCGGTCGCGATCAAACCAAAATAAGCGCCCGTATCGATCCAACGTTTGGTCACGATCACGGACGTGCGCACGTAGCGACCTTCGGCCGTGGTGTCGCCTTGGGTTTTCTCGCTGAGGAAGTTTTCGTATCGGACGCCCAGACCAAATGGGAACGCGGGTAAATGGGCTAGGATATCCGCGCCGAAAGCTTGCATCCCGGCGAGTTTCGGTACCGAGGCGCCGGCATAGGTGTTTAAAGCTTCTGGATTGCTTTGCAGCAGAGCATAGGTGGCTCGCAAATCAAGCAGAGACGCGCGCGCTGGCAAG
>JAMPXM010000154.1 GCA_023701225.1 Pseudobdellovibrionaceae bacterium
GGCAGAATACGTGTATCTTCTCCATCGATTTCGCCTTGAAGATGATGGGCGATATCCAGGAGTATTTCGTTCGCCATGACGTCAGGAATTTCTATTCCGTCAGTATCTCCGGCTATCACATCGCTGAGGCTGGCGCGAACCCGATTTCGCAACTCGCGTTCACGCTCTCCAACGCGTTCACGTTCGTCGAGTACTACCGCGCGCGCGGTCTGAAGATCGACGAATTCGCTCCGAATTTGTCGTTTTTCTTCTCCAATGGTTTGGATCCCGAGTATTCGGTGATCGGACGCGTGGCGAGACGGATCTGGGCGATCGCCATTCGTGATCTCTATCAAGGCAACGATCGTTCTCAAAAACTCAAGTATCACATTCAGACTTCTGGCCGTTCGTTGCATGCGCAGGAGATCGACTTCAACGATATCCGCACGACGCTACAGGCACTGCTTGCGATCTACGATAATTGCAACAGTCTGCACACGAACGCGTACGACGAGGCGATCACGACGCCCACCGAAGAGAGCGTGCGACGAGCGATGGCGATTCAGATGATCATCAACCAGGAATTCGGTATGGCGAAGAACGAGAATCCGATGCAGGGCTCTTACTTTATGGAAGAACTCACCGATCTGGTCGAAGAGGCGGTGCTCGAGGAATTCCTGCGGATCAACGAACGCGGCGGTGTCTTGGGCGCGATGGAGACCCAATATCAGCGTGGCAAGATTCAGGATGAGTCGATGCACTATGAGCATCTCAAGCACAGCGGTGAGCTTCCGATTGTCGGCGTGAATACATACATCGATCCGAAGACATTGGATCCGTCCTATGTTCCGCCGAAAATTGAGCTTGCGCGCGCGTCGTATGAGGAAAAAAACCTGCAGTTGACCCGCTTGCAAGCGTATCAAGAATCGCATGCCGAGGACGCGCGTCGGGAACTCGAAAACCTCAAGAAGGTCGCTCTGAATCAGGGTAATATCTTCGACGCCTTGATGAGCGCTGCGCGACATTGCTCCCTTTGCCAGATGAGTCAGGCTCTTTATGAGGTCGGCGGACAGTACCGTCGGAATCTCTAAATCATGGGCAAGCAGCGCTTACTGTTGACCGGATTTGAACCGTTCGGGGGCGCGACGCTGAATCCATCCGCCGAGCTCGTGCGTGAGACCGGTTGGTTGACGATGCCGTCAAGTTGGGAGCTCAGGTCTATCTGTTTGCCGGTAACATTCGGCGAGGCCGACCGTGTCGCGCGTGCGGCGATCCTGTCCGAGACGCCGGATATGGTGATTTCGCTGGGGCTCGCCGCCGGTCGTGCGAAGATCGGCTTGGAACGGGTTGCGATCAATTGCATCGACGCTGAAATCGCGGACAATGCCGGCGCGCGGCCGGTCGACGCGAAGATCAGTGCCACCGGACCCGATGGTTTGTTCGCGACATTGCCGCTGCGAAAAATGCTGGATGTCGCGCGCGCCGAACGACTCAACTGCGAGATTTCCAATACGGCTGGAACTTACGTCTGCAACTTCCTGCTGTACCGTTTGTTGGAAGACTCTCGTTTCAGCCGTCGTCGCTGCGGTTTCATCCATCTGCCTCATCTTCCGGAGCAAGCACCCCCGTCAGGGCCATCAGTAGGACCATCAATGTCATTGGCCGATATGCAACACGCGCTGCGGATTCTCATCGGGGCGGCTCTGACGTGAAATGGGTGTGTAGGCTCGAAGACTGCGTGGAGCATATTGTCTTGTGGCTCCTCCAACGGGAGCCGGTCTGGATCCGAACGAATCGCTACCGACTTTGGATTCCGATTCTGGTGATGCTATGTTTCGTGTTTGTCGACAATTTCCGTCCCGCCGATCCGCGCGGAAGATTGCGGCTGACGCCGTTTGAAATCGATTTGGATTTCGGACTTTCGTCGCTTTTGTATTCGCTCTCGAAAGTTCCGCATTTGGTTTACTTTTTCGTCTTCAGTCTGTTTCTGCGTCGATTGTGGGGCAAGCTCGGATTCCGCCGTGCTTTCGTCTTCGTGCTCATGGTGTCCGTCTGGATCGAGTTGCACCAGGCGTTCACAGCCGGCCGGAGCGCTCGCCCTTACGACGTTCTCCCGAATTTGATTGGCCTACGGCTCGCCTGGATCTACGTCGAGAGCCGCGTGACGCGCGGTCGTGGTTTTGGCCGCGAATGATTCCAAGACGGGTCAAAAGTCCTGGGAACTCGCCTCAAATTGAGACCAAGAAATAAAGAAGCTTCGCGATTTCAGGCGGATATACTGATTTTTTGCGCCGCAAATACCGATCAGTAAGTGTCTATCGATTGATGTGGATTGGTGTGGATTGGTGTTGATAGGGAACGTTTGGTTTCGAGAAACCACGATGAACGACTGAATCCGGTATGCGGCGATTATGAAAATCAAGTATCCGATTCGCTACAAGTTTTTGTTCGTCTCAACGATGTTGCTGATTCTCAGCGTGGTTTCCTATCTCGCTCTCGCGTCCAATATTTTCAAGAACGATAAAATAGAATTAGTTTATGATCTCAATCGCAGCGCCGTGTCGGGCCTTTCGGCCGAGGTGACAACGCAGTTTCGCGGCGTGGGCGACAAAATGAAGCTCGCCGCGATCCTCAGCCGCGAGAACCCGGGCTCCGGTCCGCGCGTGGCGTTAGACGATCTGCTTCGCCAAGACGGAAACATCGTTTTCATCGCGGCCAGCTACGGGTTTGAGCGCATCGATCACGTGTTTTACATCGATGAATCATTCGCGAGCACCTATGGTCTGGAAAAGACGTTCTTCGAGGACGCACTCCCGAAATCGCGGCCGATGCCGTTTGCCGATATTCGCACGACGGGTGAGGCGGTATGGAACGCGACGGTCCCCGAAGGCCCGCCGCTGGTCGGCTTCGGGCGTAACGTGGTCATCGAGGATGGATCGTCTCCGACCGCCTCCTCGGCTTCGTCTTCGGTGCCGTTCGGGATCATCGCGTTCGTTCGTGCCGACCGCATGGTCAAGCTACTGGCTGGCGGTCGAGTGAACGAAGCGTTCATTGTCAACAGTCGTGGCGAGACCTTGGTGCATCCGAATCCTGACGTGATGCTCGCCGCGCGTTCGGTGGCGGAGCATCCGCTGTTTAAAACTGCGGCCGCCCAGGCGATGAAAGCCGGGGTGACGACGGTGCAGCACGAAGGCCGCGAGCTACTGGGTGCGTATTCGCTGGCGGCCGATGGCAAGTTGATCGTGCTGTCGCAAGTGGACGGATCGCATGTGTTTAGCGCGGTCGAGCGACTCATTCGGCGCTCTCTGATTTTCGCGATGATCGCGATCACGGTCGCGTTTTTGATCGCCATCGTTTTCTCGCGTTCGCTCACGCAGCCGATACAAGCTTTGACCGAGGCCATGGGACGAGTCTCCGACGGCGAACTCGGAACTCGGATCGATGTCAAAACCAATGATGAGACGGCTTTGTTGGCAGCGAGCTTCAACGACATGATCCGCGACCTCCAAGTTTCGCGCGCCCAACTCGAAGAAATCAACCGTGAGTTGGAGCAAAAGGTCCGCGATCGCACGCGTAAGCTCGAGGAGCAAAACCTCGCTGTGAAAAAAGCGCAAGAGGCGCTCCTGCAGAGCACGCGACTGGCGGCGGTCGGTGAAGTCGCCGGACACGCGGCTCATGAGGTACTCAATCCGCTCACGAGCATCGTCACGCGTTTGGAGAAAGTTCGCTCGCGCTTGCAGCAAGGCCCGGTGCAGAACATCGCGCTCGTGCACGACATTTTCGAGGGATGGAAGTCTGACATCGGGCAAGGCGGATTCGAGCGGTTGGTCCAGAACTGGCGGGCGCCTTCGGCGGTCGATGGCAACGTGACGCTCTGGCAGGAAGACATCGAGAACGTAAGTCATTTCGAAACGGAGATGCGGCAGGAAGTGCAAACCCTCATTCAGGACACCGACTTCCTGATCCGCGAGAGCCAGCGTATCAATAAGATCATTCAAAACATGCGGGGCTTAACCCGGGTGAAGGGCGACTTGCAGATCTTGTCGGCCAGCCAACTCTTGCGTGAGGCGGCGAAGATTATGGCGGATTTGTGCATTCAAGAAAATATCGAGGTCCGCGAGGAGTTCGCGGCGACGGACGATCATGTCCGCGTCGATGCCGATGAGTTCATTCAGGTAGCGACCAATATGTTGAGGAACTCGATTCAGGCCATCCGCGCGCGGCAGTTCCAAGGCCTCAGCGAAAGCGGACGGATCACGTTGGCGATCGCGCAAGGCCCACACGGCGTGCATATCCGAATTCGGGATAACGGCGTTGGCATCGACGCCAATGACCGCGCGAAATTGTTCGAAATCCAATTTTCAACAAAGACGCATGACGAAGGAACAGGGCTGGGCTTAAGCATCAGCCGGCGGTTCATCCGTGCGTTTGGTGGCGATATTCATTTGGTTCATTCCGCGCCAGATGAAGGCTGTGAATTTGAAATTCAACTCCCGCTTGCAACAGGAGCGGAGATCTCGAAGGTGGCCGTATGACAGCGACAGCAAAACGAATCATCGAGCGATTGCCGGAGCTCCAGGACTACGATGGGAGCCTCAGTCAGCTTCCGCAATGGAACCATCGCATCTTGATCGTCGAGGATGAGACGGCGATCGCCGACGCATATAAGGACATTCTCGGGTCCAGCGGAAACGTGACGTCGCTTCGACGCTCCAGCCGGAGTCCAGGCGGCGGCGCGCCGCCTGCAGGAGCGGATCCGGGAGCATCTACGGCCATGCATTCGACGGCGGGTTCGCAGTCGCCGCCTGCGGAGGCGGCAAAACTTCCGACGCGCTTCGAACTGACGGTTGTTCACTCCGCGGAACAGGCATTGGCCGAGATCAAGCATGCCGTCAAACAGAAGCGACCCTTCACCATGGGCTTCTTCGACGTACTTCTGGGCGGTGGCATGGATGGTATTGAGCTTGTGAAGCAAATCCATGAGATCGATCCGGACCTGTATGCCGTCTTCGTCACCGCCTACAGTGATCGGAGCGTGGACTCGATCCAAACCTTCCTGGGTGCGGATCACGCCGCACGTTGGGATTACCTGAATAAGCCGTTCACGCAAGGAGAGATTCTGCAAAAAGCACGGGCGGGCGTGAGCGTTTGGAACTTACGACGGGAAAAGCAAATTTCCGAAGACCGTTTGTCGCACATGCAAAAGGCACTTCTTGAAAACGAGCGGTTCGCGAGTGCCGCGGCTGTCGCTCGCGGCATTGGTCACGAGTTTCGAAACATCCTGACTCTGATCACGGGCAAGGCGGAGCTCGGGCAGAGGGCGGGGACGGATCAGATGAAAGAAGCCTTCAAACAAATTCTGCTGGGCGCGGATCGGGCCGAGGAGATTTTGCAGCGCTTTAACTTTCTCTACAATCCGGGCGATCAAAAGATCGCGAAGAAAATCTTTCATGCGCACCAGCCTCTCGATGAAGCTCTGTTGATGATGAAGCATCAGCTCGCCAAAGAGGGCATCAAAGTGTGTTGGATCCGGAAAAAACCAGTGATACTCCATGCGAACTCCACCGCGCTCCTGCAGGTGTTCGTCAATCTCTTGATCAATGCCACGCATGCGATGACCGGTTCGGGACAGATCGATCTCTCTGTCCAGGAAGTGGATGGGCAGTGCGAGATTCGAATTCGCGACTATGGGACGGGCATTGATCCAGAGATTCTGCCACGCGTGACCGAGCCGTTTTTCACTACAAAAGGTGAAAAGGGTACGGGTCTCGGTTTAGCCATAGCAAAAGAAATCATCGAAAACGAGCACGACGGCGTACTCACGCTGAGCAATCACGAAATCAAGGGTTTGGAAGTGATTATCCAATTGCCGATTCATTCGGAGACCGCATCGGACGGAGGTCAGAACCAAGGTGGCTGATATCGTCGATGGTCAGGTTGAAATTGCAACGGTCTCCGTTCTCGTCGTCGATGACGATGCGATGGTCCGCAGCGTGCTGGTGGAGTACCTCCAGTCGTTCGGCTTCGTTCGCATTTATGACGTCAAGGGCGGGCGCCAAGCGATGAAGCTGATCAACGATTTATCGGTACCGATCGATCTCATATTGGCTGACTGGCAGATGCCGGAGGTTGACGGCCTGCAGTTGCTGAAGTTGACGCGCAACAACCCCGCGCGCAAAGACGTGAAATTCATCATGATCACGAGCCAGGTTCCTGAAGAGCGCATCAAGATCACGAAAGCGCGCTTGGCGGGAGTGGACTCCTACATCGTAAAGCCGTTCAAAGGTCGACTGCTGCATGAAAAAATCTGGGACGTTCTCGGCTGGAAGCGCGAAGATGACGAGAAAACCGGTTAAACGAATCTTTTGTCTGTGGCTGGGCGCGCTGACGGTGAGTGCGAGTCGCGCGCACGCGGACACGTTGCAAGTCGACCTTTCCTCTTCCACGCGGATTGAAAGTTCGGGAATGGTCCACAATGTGTCTTTGGGTTATGCTCACCCCCCGTTGCAGGCGACGGAATGGGATGACGACCTTGTCGCACCATTGCAGTCGGAGACCTTTTCGATCGGCGATGGGCGGCATGGTTCGTTCAACAGCGCGACCTATGGGAATTTTCACGAAGGTGTTTGGACAGGCGGGCCCGTCATCACCATCAACACGGATACCTATCCAGAGTTGCAGTTCACCGACGTTACATTGGATGACGGGTTTATCATTCGGCCGACAGGATCACGACCGCTCGTGATCCGAAGCCAGAATGCGATTCAAATTTATGGACAAGTCGATTGCTCTGGCGCCAATGGCGTTGCACAGAGTGTGGCTCTCAACTCTCCGCGAGCCGGTGGCTCGGGTCGTTGTGGAGGCGGTGACGGCGGTCGCGGTGGCTCCTATGCTGTCGACGGCGTCACTCCTCTTGCGGCTGCAGCGGGAACGGCCAGCTTTGCCGGGAATGCCGGAATTGGACAGGCTGGTCCGCTGGAAGGGGAAGGCGGCGGTGGTGGAGGAGGAATGTCGCAGATTCTTCCGCCCCCTCAGAACCACGGCTTCAACATCACGGATGGTGCGACCGTCGGTAACGGTGGCGCCAACGATCAAGACGATGCATTTCGTCGCGAGGGAAGTGGTGCGGGTGGTGGCGGCGGCGCTCTCTATGAGAACGCGGGTGATCCCTTGCAACACTCCAGCGGAGGAAGTGGTGGTGGGGGCGGGGGTTCGGTCTATCTTTATGCACATGCGGGAGTCACCGTCTTCGCAGGCGGAGGGATCTCTGTTGCTGGCGGTGCCGGTGGTGGTTCGGCCGCGACAGGCAAAGGCGGCGGTGGTGGTGGCGGCGGTGGCGGTTCGATCTTGGTCTTCTCGCGTGGAGATATTGTTTTCGATGGCACGGTGACCGCTGATGGTGGGGCCGGCGGCGTTTCCGATGGTGGAAATGGAGGCAGCGGTGGAGCTGGCCGAACTTGGATCATCGACAGTGATGGAGTCGCCGGTGGCGGGGTGGTGGAATCGCCGACGACGCTTTTGCCTTTTGTCGGTCGCGTGAATTTTCCCACGGGGACGTACACTGTTGTTTCCAGCCAGCTGGATCTGCAGCATTCGAGTCCTGACTTGGTTTCGTTCGTGGCCGATGCAACCATTCCTGCGGGCAGCGCGGTGACGCTTGAAGTGGCGAGCGCGGATGCGCCATTTTCGATCGCAGACGCGAGCTGGGTTTCCGCTGCATCGATTGCAAACGCGAGTGGTGGGCGCTATGTTCGATTGCGTTTAACCGTATCGCATCAGGATGCCGAAAACCCAGTGCTCGTGCGATCGATGACTTTAAATTACACTTTGACGGATCAGACGCGCTTTGAGTTCAGCGGATGTGGCTGGTTTCGTTCGGGGCAGGTGCCGCGTCCCCCGCCACCGTGGGTTTTAGTGTGGCTTTTAGTTCTCATCGTTCTTCCGATTCTTGTCCTCACCAGCCTACGCCGAACC
>JAMPXM010000155.1 GCA_023701225.1 Pseudobdellovibrionaceae bacterium
GCGGTGAAAATAGAATCGAGTCGCGCGACACCCGAGGCACGGCCCATCGGAATGCGCCGGCCGAGATTTTCGACATCATCACGGGATTCAAAAATCGCAGCGGACTCGGGACTTTCACCGAGCAGACTGCGCTCCCCATCCAACCAATCTCCGAAACACTCGTACAACGAGCGCGTTTTTCTGAGCAGATCCATGTGATGAGTCTATCGGACGCCTCGCGATTTGCCAGGTCCAGACCCACGAGAGCGCTGACCTCGGCTTATCAGAACGGGATTATCAGCACAGGACGTCAAAAAGGAAGTTCTGGCACAAGCGCGTGTTCGATTGCGTCCTTCCGACCGGACCAAGACCGGGCGAATTGCTCCGCTGTCATTCCCTTGGGAAGAAAAACGCGTAGTTTTGGCTCATCCAACCCCCGCCAGGTGTCATGCACGCGCGCCACCCAGCGCTTCGAAGCGGACGGATCGGAAGGCGCGCTATCTGTTGATTCAGCTGATTCAGCGGAGGTGGCGAGCGGAATCATCACGACCGCATGATTCGGCAATCGTTCCGAACTCGCGATCATCAACGGCGCTGTTTCCGCCGTATCCGTTTTTCGATTGGGTTCCACCGGAAGCTCGACTTCCCAATGCGCGAGAACCTGCTTCAGTTCCGGACTCGACTGCATCGTTCGATGTGTCGAGGAGCGGAGGATTTGAAAATTCAGGTACCAATCGATTTTCTGCGTCCACGCGGAACTCGCCAGATCCGCCATGACCCAAAGATCAGCGCCCGCCAGCAGCGCCTCTTCGGTCGCCAAGCCCCACTCACCTGTCGTACCTTTCGTGGCCGCTTTCGCTGAGCTCTGATTTGTTTCCTTCATGGCGTCCTCACGTCAAAGACCGCGCGACCTGATCCAAGATGCCGTTCACGAACGCGCCCGAATCCGTCGTGCCGTATTTTTTGGCGATATCAACGGCCTCATTGATCGCCACATGCGGCGGGACCGCCGGCGAATGGAATTTCATTTCGAACGTGGCGATACGCATGACGTTCAAATCGACCAAAGCCATGCGAGGGATTTTCCAATGCGCGCTGCACGCCTGAATCTCGCGATCGATCTCCGCTGACTGGCGTGTGATGCCGTCTACGATTTGACCGGCATACTCGACCACGTCTTTTTCCACGTCGAAGTGTTCGGCGAAAGAGCGGACCGCGTCCGTCGCCGAAGTTTTGCGGTCGAATTCATTCTGAAAAAGAAATTGCAGCGCGAGTTCGCGCGAGCGGCGTCTGAGTCCCATGCTTCCTCATTCATACGTCTGCCGGGGGCGGCGTCAATTTCAAAAGCTCGGTCTCGACCTCGGAAGCGTGTGGATCACTCTCCACAGCGGTCACGAACTCACGAACATCTTGAAAATCGCGGTAAACGCTCGCGAACCGGACGTACGCGACGTTGTCGAGCAAGCGCAGCTCTTTGATCACCTTTTCGCCGATCCATGGTGTCGGCACTTCTCGTTCCGAGCGAGACAGGACCCAGCGGGACACGCGCTCTACGATCTGCTCCATTTGCGCCAAGCTCACGGGACGCTTCTGACAAGCGGCTTGGATTCCTTTGAGCAGTTTTTCTTTGCTAAACGGCTCCCGTCGCGCGTCCTTTTTGATGATCAGCGGAAAGACCTGCAGCAAAGCCTCGACAGTGGTGAAACGCCCGCCACACTCCAGACACTCCCGCCGACGACGAATCGTCTCGCCCTCGCGCTGCACGCGGGTGTCGAGAACACGATCCTCTTGATGTCCGCAAAACGGGCACTTCATTCGTCTGGCCTCCGCTCACTTGCGCGAAACTCTATGGAGAAATAGCAGGCGCGTCAAGGCGGGTCCGGGCTTCTCCCTCGCCTTCCGTCGTGGTTCATAGCAGTGGATCGAAGTCGAGGATTGAGCCAGGCCATAGAACTCGTGCAACCGACTTTCAACGCTTGGCTTCAATCTCCTGTTACTCTATCTATAGGGTGATCGGCCCGGTGATCGACCGGACGCAGGTACCTCTTGATGAGGGCGGCTCCAACAAACGAGCCGGCAAACGCATCTTCAGACGCATCTTGAAGCTTTGGGAGGTTCAAATGAAACAATTCACCACTCTCCTCGCCGACGTCCGCACCGACTTCCGCGGACCGGCTAACAAAGCTCAGGCATCGCACCTACCGACGGCTCGTGCGCGGATCTTCAGCGCCTTGTTCCTGGTGGCCATCGCGGTGTCGGTCGGCTTCATTCCCGACGCCGGCGCTCAGGGACGCGTCGAAGTCACCGACATGACGGATGCGGCCCCCGATGAAGCGGAAGCGACGGATCAGCCCAAGCCGCGCACGCGTCCGAACGGCGTGGTCGGCCGTCGCTATTCCCAAGACACGCAGGCACCTCCGACAGGCCGAGAGGCCGCACAAAAATACATGGGCGCCGATCGCGCGCCGGCGAACGCGGAACGCGCCCCCGCTCAGGCCGGCACGAGTGCCGCGCACTATTTGGCGATCCACCTGGGAACGTTCGTCTCCGACGACGCGTACAAGTGGGGCCGCCAAAGCCGGGTCTCCGACGTCGGCAATCTCACGGCTGGCGTCACCTACCGAGTCGGCGAGTGGGTGAATTCGATGGATTTGGCGCTCCGCTTGGATTTCAGCACCTATGACCTCCCGGCCGGCGAGGCCACCAAGATCTCTGTGCTGCCTGTTGTCTTGTTCCCCGATGCCAACAGCCAGTTCCCCCTCTACTTCGGCGGAGGCGTCGGAGCGGGCATCATGGCGAAGACGACGGATGGTGAATCCGCATTGGCCCTGGAGTACCAGCTCCTGCTCGGCGCTCGCTTTTTTGAGGTCGTGGAGTCGACCGGCTTTTTTGTCGAAGCCGGCATTAAAAACCACCTGCACCTGTTCAGCGACGGCCAATTCAACGGTCAATTCATCGCCGCTGGAGCCGTCTTCACGTTCTAAAACCGTCCCTCGAGAGCCCGCGTCCTGAACATTTAACCGTGGCGTAATCCCAATTGGCACATTCTCCCCCGCAACAGAAATCCAAAGCCATTCATCGTCCCGTCGCGCAGGCGGCGGTCGATGCTTTGGTCGCCATTTTCGGACAGGGACATCATGCCGATAAAGTCATCGAGCGCACGCTGAAATCCACTCGCAGCTTCGGCGCGCGCGACCGGCGGTTTTTGGCCGAGACCATTTACGATATGGTCCGCCATTGGCGTTGGATCTGGGCCGCTCTGGACCGCGAACCGCGTCTGGAGCCCGAAGACTTATGGCGCGCTCTCGGTGCCTGGCTGATGCTATCCGAGGACGGCACAAAGCCGGATTGGCGTGAACTCCGGGATCTCAATGCCGCCGACCTACGCCAGCGCGCGGACCGGTTGCGCTCGCAGCCCGCGATCCGAGAGTCGGTCCCCGATTGGCTCTTCGCTCGCGGCGCCTCTGAAATCGGCGCTGAAACATGGGAAAAGTGGCTCGGGGAACTCAATCGACAAGCGCCCGTCATCCTCCGCGCCAATCGCTTGCGTACCAACCGCACCGACTTAGCCCGCGCGCTCCTGACTGAAGGCATCGAGACCGTGCCCGCGGATCCGGCACCCGATGCCCTGCGTTTAGTGGAGCGAAAGAACGTCTTCGTGACCGAGGCCTTTAAAAAAGGACTCTTCGAAGTGCAGGACGGCGCCAGCCAATTCGTCGCTCCGCTGCTCGATCCTCAGCCGGGCGACCGCGTGATCGACGCCTGCGCCGGAGCCGGAGGCAAAAGCCTGCATCTGGCAGCACTGATGAAAAACAAAGGCAAGATCCTCTCTCTCGATATTCATCCGCGCAAACTCGAAGAGCTCCGCAAGCGTGCCGCGCGCGATGGAGCCGATATCATTGAAACACGCGTGATCGAGAGCAACAAAACCATCAAACGCCTGGAGAATGCGGCAGACCGCTTGCTTCTCGATGTTCCCTGTTCCGGAATGGGAGTTTTACGTCGCAATCCAGACACAAAATGGAAACTGACATCGAGCGAATTGGACGAACTCAGCAAACTGCAAACGCATCTCTTGGATTCTTATTCACGCATGCTCAAGCCGGGTGGGCGGCTTGTGTACGCCACCTGCTCGATCCTGCCCTCGGAAAATCAAAATCAGGTCGCGGCGTTTTTAAAAAGACACGAAGGGCGCTACCGCCTGATCGAAGACCACACGTTCGCGCCCGGCGCCCATGGCTTTGACGGTTTTTATGCAGCCGTTATCCAAAAGCTCGACTAGAAAAGCTCCTCAGGCCTCGCGCGCCGAACCCGAAGGCTTCAGTGCGTTGTAGAATACGTCGACGACCTGCATGTTCGCTTCGCCTTTACGGAAGTAGTACAACACATTGAGGCCATATTTGAGTTCGGCGATTTCAATCTGGACGAGGCGGCCGGCGCGCACTTGCTTGCGCACGCTGTGCGCGGGCACAAAGCCCCAGCCGAGGCCGCTTTCGATCACTTTTTTCATCGTGCCGACATTGTTGGTTTCAAAGGTGGAGTTGAGCTTGACGCCGAATTGAGAAACCAGATCTTGTAAGCGCTTGTCGAAGCCGGGATATTCCCCGCGCAACAAAGCCAACGGTTGTCCTTCGAGGTCACGAAGCGAGGCGGTCGCCTGCGCGTTCGTGGCACGTGACGAAGCGACCAGCCACACTTCATCTTTGAGCAACGGACGCTCGTCGAGTCCTGACGGATCTTGTCCGTACTCCGTGCGGACCTCCGGCAAAATGGCGACGTCAATTTCGCCTTTCTGCAAGGCTTTTAAAATCTCGGGCCCCTTGTCATATTGCAGCCGCAGAGAGACCTTTGGGTTTTGCTTGAGAAAAGTACCGACGAGCGGTGATAGCAGATATAAACCCAGCGAATTGAGCGCACCGACGCGCAAAGTACCTTGAATCCCCTCGCCCAGCGTCTGCACCGCGACTTGGGCCGCCTGTGTGAGGGCGATGATTTTTTTAGCGTAATCAAAAAGCATCTGCCCCTGCACGGTCGGCTTGGCCTGCCGCACTCCACGGACGAGGAGATTGACCCCAAGCTCCTCTTCGAGATTGCGAATCTGTTGGCTGACGGCCGGCTGAGTGAGGTAGAGCTTTTCCGCCGCGGCCGTCATGCTCCCTTCGGCAACAACCGTGGTGAACGTCATCAATTGCTGTAAGTTCAAACCTCACCTCCGCGACAAAAATCGTTCCGCCCGCAGTCAAATGCTGCGACGCACCATCTTGTGCGTTTTCCATGAAAGTATTGTAGACGAGTCCGCGGATTTGACAACGCTCCGTCAAAACGACTTAAGTCGTTGCCGGACGGCATCAGACATCGAAGCCACCATAAAAAGCCAACGCAAGGCCCACGTGAGACCCATGAACCGAGTTTTCGTCATGACGTTTGCCAAAGTCCTCGTCACGGTCCTTACCGCTGCGCTCATGGTCGGATGCAGCCGCTCGAACTCGTCTCGCTGGAATGCCCCAGCTCCGCAATCCGCGGCGGACGTCGGTTTGATCGTACAGGTCAAAGACGGGTCGCTTGCCCCACTTTTCGAGAACGAAAATGTCCGTGCTCGCGTTTTACATGCCAAAGAAGGCCTCTACGAAGTCTTCGGTATCAGTCCCGACTTGCTTCCCGAAGGCGCACACCTGATCGAATCCAACGCTTTTTTCGAAAATCTCGTTCCGGACGATCGAGCCCTGATCCGCAACAACATCACCATGCGCCTGGAAGCCTTGCTCTCCAACTGTCGCCGCGACAGCCAAGGTCCCACTGCGGAAATTTCTTTCCTCGCGCCCGGAATGAAGAGTCACGACACGATCATCCGTTTTGGGCAACAGGTGTACTTTGATTCAAAGTCCAGCCGCGTGCATCGGGGATTGATCGGCGTTCTGAGCGCGACCTGGTTTGTCCGCGCGCCGATCGCATCCAAAATTCCGGCCCGATTGGTCACTCAGCCGACTCTCAGTTTTCGTCCTGATGCTGTCGGTCGATACGATCTGACTCTGATTGTGCGTGATTCCGCAGGTCGCTGTGAATCCACGTCGTCTAGTTTCGCTGTCACAGCCGATCCCGCGCGGATCCCTGCCCGCGGCAAACGACGGATGACACCCGAACAGCTTCGCGAATTTTTCCACTTAGCCGAGATCCGTGCGGTGGAAGCTTGGCAATTCTCACGTGGAGCATCCGTTCTTCTGGCGATTGTCGATACCGGCGTCAATTACAACCATCCGGATATCGAGCCGAACATCTACAGAAATCCTCGTGAATCGGCCAACGGCCATGACGACGACGGCAACGGGCTCGTGGACGATGTCTTTGGCTGGGACTTTTCAAACAATGACGGACGCCCATTTGATGATGGCGGCCATGGTAGCCATGTCGCGGGCCTGGCCGGAGCGACAACGTTTGGCGTCGCTCCGGACATCAAAATCTTGCCCGTCAAAGTGCTCAACGCGATGGGCAGCGGAGATATCGCCAGTATTTCGGCAGGCATCATGTACGCGGCCGATCAAGGCGCCAGAATCATCAACACATCGCTCGGCTCCATGGATCCGAACTTTAAGATGCTCCATCGCGCGATTGAATACGCGATTCGTAAAGGCGCTTTGGTCGTGACGGCCGCCGGAAACGGTCCGAGCGGAACAGGGACAAACATTGACGTCACTCCGATGTATCCGGCTTCATTTGAAGAGCCGGAAGTCGTCGCGGTCGCCGCCTCACATGGCGCTCAACTCTCGTCTTACTCGAATTTCGGAGCCAATGCGGTCGACATCGCGGCGCCTGGCGGAGATGGCAAACAGCTCATTCGGTCTCTGGCGTCGACGAACGCCAACCGACTTTTGTACGTGGAAAAGGCCGGCACCTCGATGGCCGCGCCCTTGGTGGCCGGAGCCGCCGCCCTGCTGATGGATTTGAATCCTGAATGGACGCCAAAGCAGGTCCATGAGGCGTTAACACATTCGGGAACGTATATCCCTCGCCTCACCGGACTCATCCGTTCCTCGCAACGTCTGAATACCTTCGAAGCGATCCGCGGGTCCCGCTTGTGTGCCCGCCAATGCGCGCCCTCCAGCCCGTGAAATCCCGGCTTTTAGGCTAGGCCCTCCCGGATTCAATGGAGTGTCTGCAGACCCGTTTCAAATTGGGACATACGTCACATTTTGATGCATTTTAGCTGCTGTCGAAGCCGTCATTTGCATTAAACTAAATGAGCAGTTCGATCCTTGCAGGGAGACGGCATGTCGCGACGGTTGGCACGATTGGATTTGTTTCTAGCGCTGAGCATCCCCGTCTCCGTGTTGACGTGTCTGACGCCACTCAATGCTGAAGCCACTCGCTTCCGCAATTCCTACGTCAGCTTCGAGCTGCCCAATCGGTGGAGCTGTCAGCTCATTGATACCGAATGGGTCTGCCGCAACGGAGAACCCGGCGATAAGACCAAAGAAGCGGTCATCATTCTCACGGCAAAGGAAGTCGGTCCGTCCGATAGCCTGCAAGCCTACGAAGCTCACCTCAAGACTCCACGCACGCTTCCGTCCGCTCTGGGCACGCCCACGCAGTCGCAGATCCTCAACGTCACTCAACGCAAGATCAACAACCACCCGTGGATCGACGGTATGCACCTCAATAGCGAGGTGCGCGACTATTACACTCGCTATGTCGCAACGACCAAAGACCGTATCGCGATCTTGGTCACGTTCTCGGCGCACAAGGCGTATTATAGCCGCTACACGAATGACTTCTTCCGCGCCATAGAGTCCTTGCAAGTGCTGAACACCCGCGCCCTATTTCAATCCGCCGGCCAAGGCGGCGACGGAATCGGCGGTGCCGGCGGCGGCATGATCGGAATTGATCCGAATATCGCCATGGGCGGCGATCTGGGCGAGGAACTGCCAGAAGA
>JAMPXM010000156.1 GCA_023701225.1 Pseudobdellovibrionaceae bacterium
AAATCAGCCGCCGATGTCTCAAAGTTCTGTAAAGCCGGAGATAGGTTTGGATCGCCCCTCTGCGGCACACCTGGCAAGCCCGTGTACGGACCATGGGCCATGAGGTGTGGCGTCGATTCGGAAGGTGCTCTTGGATCTGTCAATATTGGCAGGTATTTCATCTACTTAGGGATATTTCTGGAGTCGCCATTCTGGCTTTTCTGAAGCAACTGAGTGGCGTTGGTTATGCATATGTTTGAGAGGGCTTTTTGAGTTCTTTCGGACGGGAGTGTTCGTGGCGCGATTCAGCTTTGTTTTCAGTGCATTACTCGCGTTTTTGGTCGGGTCGAATTTTTCTGTTCGCGCTTCTGAATTTTCATCTCCGCTTTCAACAGCGAAGCCCAACGCTGCCGATCGCTCGTGTCTTCTTTGCGATCTCAAACCGTCGATGACTTTACCGAATCATTTTTTGAACCAAGCGTGCGAAGACTTGCACGTCGCGACTTGTGTGGATGGTCGTGGTCAGGAGAGTCAGCAAAGCCAACTCAAGAATCTGGAAGCGCAGCTTCGCGGCACGGTATCGCGTGCTCGGCAAGTGACATTGCGGGCGATGGGGTTTCAAGACGAGGCAGATGCGATTCGCAAGTCGCTCGCGCGTCAAGGAATTGAATTGAAGTCGGAGTTGTCGCAAAAGGCGCGGCGATTTGTTTTCGATAATGATCTTTCTTCCTACGTTCCGGACTCCGAACTCTACGCCGTGACCTCGAAGTGTGAGGCGCGCGCCGCTGAGCTTCGTTCGATTTCGACGTACATGCAATCCGATCTGGTCAAGTTGCGCGAGCATCGGGATCAGATTCGGGCGTTTTTCGCCGAGGTGAAACGTCAAAGGAATTTTGCCGTCTCTTTGGTGCTGCCTGGATTTTTTAAACAGATCGCCGCGAAATGTGGAACGCTTCAAGCTCTCGATGAGAAAGTCCAAGCTGCTTCTCAATATGTGCGTTTGAAGAACGTGTGTGCTTCGTTGCCTCAACTCCGGCGTCGAGTTCTGGATCTGTATCGCAAGCAAGAAGCCCCAGAGGCTCGCCAACAGGCACTCGCGTTGGTGACGGAGCACAGTGATGTCCTTGACGTCCAAGTCACCGAAAACGTCACCGAAAACATCACGACGACTCAATCTGCATCCGCTCCCACTTCGAACCTGATGGTGTCATTGGGCCTAGATGACCCGGCTTCCGCCCTACGCACCGAGATCGCGTCTCTGACGGACGGTCTCTACAATTCCTGCGAGAACGTCGCATCGGGATTCAGAGACAGCATGGCTCCGACGCGTGAGACAGTGTTGAAAAAAGCGAATCTGGCGCGGCCGACGATCGAGGCTCTCATTGAGACTTACTACTCCGAGACGACGAAAAGCACCCTCTTAAAAATGCTTGAGCGGGTCAAGCTGGGTGCGATGCGCGTGGTCCGCCGGATCACGCCGGATCAGAAACTGCAAAACAAAATTCAGCAACAGTATCAGCAATTGGAGCTGGGATGGTTCAAGAAGCCGGCGAGCGAGGCTTATGTTCGCGATCCAAACAGCGGGATCGAGTATTTAGATGAAGACACCACCTCACCAACGGATGATTTGTTTTTGTCTTTGAGTGATGCGGACCTATCGACGTTCACGTCGCTGGACGCGTTTTACCGGCCGAGTGGCTCGGTCGGTGTCTTTCAGTCCGTCGCTTCCGTGAATTTAATGCCGGCATTTCTTCGGATGACCGAGCAGAATCCGCACGGTTCGCTGAGCATTTTGGCTCATGAGGTCAGTCATCTGATTGGTCCCAGGATGAGCGTTATCAACGGTCACGACATGCGCGCGGCTCACCGTCCTTTACTGACGTGTTTATCGAGCCCGGAGTCCATTCGTCTTCAGCCTCAGCAAGCCGATGAAGCGGTCGCGGACATGGTCGCGGCCGAGATCATGGCGGAACTCATCTCTGAACTTCCGGAACAAGAACGCCTGAACGCTGTCGCGTCGGCGCTTCAGCCGCTCTGTTTGATGGAAGACGGTCGAGTGCTTCGGCTGTTTTTTGACGACAATGGTTCGCACCCGAGTCCCATCCTTCGCATGAGTGGTCTGTTCGGCGCAAGCCCAGCGCTTCGCCGCGCGATGGGATGTGAGCGTGAATCGCAAGCATTCCGAAGCTGTTCTTGGAAGGGAGACCAGTGATGAAGATCTGGGCAGTATTACTCATCGCTTGTTCGGCGAGCATGGCGAGTGCGAATCCAATCGGAACCAAGACTCCGGCGAAGGAGCCGGCTCGACTTTCAGCACGGAAGCAGGAAATGGTCGTAATCCGTATCCTTCGTCAGAATGACCATGGCGCTCCCAATTGGGCGTCCCTCAAAGTTCTAGGGCAGGGCACGTCTCTGTCGGCAGAGTTGGAACTCATCATCCCTGCCAAGGAACCGACACGGAAAGGCCCCAAGGTGACTCCACCGATCGGTGCGCGGACGCTGGTTCAACGAATTCCTTCTGGCCTGGCTTCGATGCTTGAGACAGAATCTTTGCGTTTGATTTGGGACTTGAAGTTTCGCGAGCCGGCGAGTGTTCGGGGCAAGTGCGTTGCATTTGCGGAATTGACGGTCACCTCCACCGGAGATCGCTTGCTCGCATGCGGAAACCAGCCTGAACATGTGAAGCGAGTCGGGTCGTGGCTCCTAAAAGTCGACCGTCTGCATAAATCAAATACTCCTTCGCGACGCGCATTTTGATCTGCCTCATTGCCTTGGATTGAGAAAGCCAAAAGTTAAGAAAAAAATGATCCACGTGAGCGGCCATTAGACGCAGCTGAGAGTTTGGAAGGCGCACGAATTCGCCTTACGATAAAGAATGATCTTCTCTCTCGCACTTCTGGCCTCCGTTCAGCAGGTATTGATCTGGCGAGTGATCACGAACACCGATCCGCTTTTCGCATACTTCCTGATTCATACCGGCGGACTTACGATTTTCCTTGGTTGGTCGGTCCTTTTTCGTCGCCAGTTTTTCGAGCAGATTCGCTGGCGACGGCTCGGTCTCGCCAATGGGCTCGTGATTGCGCTGGGGCAGGTGGCCGCACCTTATTTTTACTTTCTCGGCGCGGCCACGACGCCGTTGTACCTTCAGAGCCTGATTTACGTCCTCTATCCGCTTTCTTTTTTGCTGTTCGGAGACACCGGCGGCGGGAGTCGGCGAACGACTCTGGTCGTGTCGCTACTCGCTCTCGTCATTTCTTCCTATGTTCCGACGCTTGTCGCGGGTCGCGACCAGCTGGATCCGGTGGCGATCTCTTCGCTATTTATCTCCGCCGGATTGTTGTTCACGCACAAATTGATTCAACGCCGACAAGTGGAGAGTGGTCGAGCGCTCCGGCCGGAGGAGTACACGTTCTTCGGATTTCTTGGCGCCGTGGGGTTTGCGATTTTTGCAATCCTCGTTCGAGATTCGTCTTTCGAATTCCGTGCGCCTCTTTTCGCGTTTTCGGCGCAGTCGGTTTCCGGATTCACCAACCTCGTACTTCTACTGGCCAGTCTCACGCTGCTGGTCGTGAGCAACACCCTTCGAAACAGAGTGATCGATGACAAGCAGTACTTCGATTACGCGCAACTTTTGCTACTGACACCGACGGTGTCAGTCATATTCAACAACCTCATCAGTGCCAGCCTCGGGCAAGGTTTAATTCAGTTTGAGATTTACAGCGCGGCGTCCGCCATTTGCGTGATCGTGCTTTTGGCTTTTCAACGGCGCTGGAGCGTGAGCTTGTTTTTCGCTCTCTTTTACCTTCTTTCGTACTTCTACTACCATTCGCTTTCGTTAGATCGGACCGAGATTGAAGGAGTGGGGCGGATTCTACTTCTGGATTCGGTATCCTCAAGCCGCAAAACGCTCGTGGAAATCAACGGACGGGTTTACTTCGTGGAAAAGGGCGATTCCGGAAAGGCCAGCATTCAAGAGACACGAGTTCATTCCATGCTGGACCTGGTGGTCGTTTCCAGTGGGCAAGAGGTACGCCGCTTCTACGTCACTTCGGTTCTCGGGCGTCCGGAGGTCTTATTGGCTATTTCGATTGGGAGCGGAGACAAGGTGGTATTAAAAAAAATCGAGCCCGCGCATTTGGAGCGTTACCGAAAAATGCAGGAGAGTGAAAGCCTCAAGAGCCTTTTGCTCCCATTCTCCATCGTTGAAGATGTCCATGATGGTGCACACTATATTCAAACGCCATACGTCTACGGAGTGACATTGGACGAATATTTCCATCGCGCTCCCATTCCGGGGCTTCGAAGTTCTGTGTCGAATGAATTGGTTGCCGCCGTGGCGAATGTCGTCCGTATCAATCGAGATCTCATCGCCGCCGGGTGGGTCAATCGCGACACCCACGCCCAGAATGTGATGATGACCCCCTCCGGTCTTCGTTTGATCGACTACGACTTTTTATTTCCACTGGACTCCGATCTCAGTCCCACGATCGACTCATTCGGATTTCAGGATCCTCTCCATGACTTTTATGCGCTCTTTTATGATCGCCGGGAGTACTGGAAGAATTCTGAGCGCAAGTTTCAGTTCCGAGAGCACGAAAATATCCCGTTTCGAAAAAACGCCGATGCGATCAATCAAAATCTCGCACTGATGAAAAGACTCATTTATGACCAGTCCTATTTTTTCTCTCCGGTGTGTAAGAGCCAGTTCGACTACCGACATGCGCTCGACATTTTCGCGACCGACTTAGAACATCTGACGGAGGCGGGATTCATCTCAAGCCGGCTTCTTGAGGCCGAAACGGATTTGCGTGTCGCTATTGTGTCGCGCACACTGCCCTGCGTACGAAAACAAAACTTCTTTTCGCCGACCGGGAAGCCGAGCTTTACTTTGTTTGCGATTCCGCGCGCTTTGTATCCCGTGAATCTCATCGAATTGCACGAAGGGTTCTCCCTGGCTCACATTCAGTCCGATGTCAGTAAGAGCATCGCATCCACAATGCCAGCGCTGTCTCATGAGACGTTTCATATTCTCTCGGAATCTGAAATCGACGTTGATGCAATACGGGTAGAGCTCACTCAATTGTTCAGGCGGGGGTTCAGTCATCCGCCTCAACCTGGGAATCCGCCTGTGCCGAGAGAGCCAACCGGCGCGCATCGGGAATAGAATCGAAACCCTACGCGAGGGAATGCGTGTTATTGAGACGGTTTCATTTGACCATTGCTTAGCGTTGTTCTTTCGGAGGACTCGTTAAGATCAGATCATGCGTCGTGTGGATGTTGTCCGTTCGCGGTTTTTTCCACGTGTTTCCGGCTCCGGAGGGTTCACTCTCCTGGAGGTCATCATTGCCTCGGCGATCGGCATGATCGTCGTGCACGGCTTGACCTCCGCGCTCGTGAATCAGATGCGGCAAACGGCGTTTGTCGAAGACAAGATCTCACGTAACCAATTTGAAACCGAAGTCGCCGCTTATTTGGAGGATCCCTCTGTGTGCGGGAAGAGCTTGGAGAATGTCCGCGTGCTTCCTGTCGCGCAAGCGTTCGCGCTCAAGGATTCCGCGGGTCAGGTGATTTTCAACTCAACCGATAAGAATCGATTCGATCAATTGCGCATTCTGAATATGACGGTGAAAAATCGCACGGTCAGCTCGCCGGGCGCGAGCGGCCTCGTGGAAATCGAAGTCACGACGGAAAGTCGTCGTGAGGTCTTGGGGCCTCGAGGTCCGTTCAAGTTCACTCTATTGCAGGCTGTCCGCACTCGCGTGCCCGGTGGCGAGATCGTCAACTGCAATTCTTCTTCGGACGTGTCCGGAACTGGGTTTGAAGATGGGAATCTCACAGTCTTCAACAATCCCGGCTACTCCAACCAAACGGCCGTTGTCGCCGATGGCAACTACGCGTTTTGCTGGATTCGAAATATCGCCAATCTGGAAAACTCTCATTACTGCCGAGTTTGGAAAGATACGGACGGCAAATGGAAGATGAAGCAGTACAAGTCGGGGTGCAGTATGAATTGCTTGAAGGCCGGGGAGCCAGCGGCCCCGTGAGAGAGTTTCCATCGGACCACTCGGCAGCGTGACTTTTTGTAACATTGGGGCTTTTGAGCCATGGCGTTGGTTTCGTTTTCCCCCTGGGTATGCGCGTCCGTTCGCGATTTGATAAACATTCCTGATAGAATCTGGATTGATGGATAGCTCGAAACCGCGCTATGAATTCGTAGAACGCATGACTCCGACTCCTTGGGGACGTGTATTCTCGCGCCATACGCACGACGCCAGGAATCCGAGAGCGGATGTCATCCTCGTGCCCGGGATGATCATCTCGAGTAGTTACATGATTCCGCTCTCCTTGGAGTTGGCGGCGTATTGCCCGGTCCATATGATCGATTTCCCGGGTTATGGCCGTAGCGAGAAGCCGAGTCGGACGTTGAACATCATCGAGCTGGCCGAGGTTCTGCATGTCTGGATGCGCGCCAATCAGCTCGAGAAAGCTTCGCTCGTCGCCAATTCATTCGGTTGTCAAATCGCCGCTGAGTTTGCGGTTCGGTACCCGGAGGCCGTGAACCGGCTAGTTCTGCAAGGACCGACCGTGGATCCAGAGGCGCGGAACGTGATCACGCAGGCCATACGTCTCAAACGCAATTCGTGGCGGGAGACCAAACCCGTCGGCATGATTTCGGCTCATGACTATCGTTCGGCTGGAGTCAGTCGGGTGTTGAAAACCATTCATATGGTCATGCATGACAGAATTGAAACCAAGCTTCCCTTGATCCGAGCGAAGACGCTTGTCGTGCGTGGCAGCTTGGATACCGTCGTCCCGCAGAGGTGGGCGGAGCGCGCGACGGAGCTACTACCTCACGCCGAATTGTGTGTGATTGAGGGAGCAGCTCACACGCTGAACTACTCGGAGCCTGCAAAATTCGCTCAAGCGATTCGAGGCTTCTTGGAGCTCGATCCTCGGCCATCGAGGGAAATTTCGACATCCGCTTGGCCGTCGTCTCATCCGATGAGTGAGGTGCATCGTGAGTGAGCCGAGCGGCTTGACGCGGAAGACGATCGGGTTGCTTGCGCAAGTCTCTCTGGATTTTGGCCTTTGGTTACCGTCTCAGGTCCCGATGCTTTCCCGGCATCACGCGGTGAGCGGCGGAGAGCCGGTTGAGAATCTGTTTGTTCTTTTGCCTGGAATTCAAGATCGTCATTTGGATTTTGAGATGTCAGGGTTTGTGCGTTCCGTGCGCGAGCAGCGGGTTCTTGCCGACTTGCTGGCCGTGGACGCGCATGTGGGTTACTACGCGCGGCAGACGATCTTGCATCGCTTGCGGAATGACATTTTGCTCCCGGCACGGCAGGCGGGTTATAAGAACATTTGGCTCGTGGGAACATCCCTCGGTGGACTCGGGTCCGCCCTCTACGCCAGCCAATATGAAAACGACGTGGATGGAGTCCTCCTATTGGCGCCGTTTTTGGGCGAATCCGCTTTGATCCGAGAAATCGAGCGCGCGGGCGGACCGGGAAAGTGGCGTGCAAGCCGTACTCGTGAAGAGGCCGATGCCAGGCTCTATCGCGCCGAGCTGTGGGATTGGTTGGACAAATATTTTCAGAACCCTGAGCGTCGACCTTATCTTTATTTAGGTTTCGGAAATCGAGACCGTTTCGCCTATGCCCACGGATACCTTGCTGCGGCACTATCGAAGGATCGCGTGCTCTTGACGTCGGGAGCTCACGATTGGCCCACCTGGCATCGCATTTGGTCCGAATTTTTGGAGCGGTTTCAGGTTCACCATTTAAGTTCGGAGGAGACCTGAAGCAGGGACTTCGGGTCGGCGTATGACGGCTGAGTTTCGTCTTTCCTTTTGCAAATCGATCGCAAATGAGTCAAACTCGGTGGGCATGATGAAAGTGGTGATGTTGACCATTCTATTCA
>JAMPXM010000157.1 GCA_023701225.1 Pseudobdellovibrionaceae bacterium
GTACGAAGGTCGCGACATTGCTGAACTCCGGAGCCACAATTCCCTGTTTCACAATCGGATCCCGGACACTACCTCCAGGCGCGACGATGGACGTGATGATCTTCACGGTATAAAAATCCGCTTTGTCGCAACTCACTTGCGAATTCGCACAGTGGACCTTGAAAGAGATTTTGCTCGCGATCCCTCCAGTGAGCGAAGTGCTAGTTTTCGCTAAGACGGAGTTGGTTTTCAGATCATAGGCCGTTACCGGATACTCGTTTCTTGAGTCACAAAAGACCTGATCGAGTGTCATGCATTTGGCAAGCTGTGAGTTGGTATCGAACTTACTCAAAGCGCCGAAGTAGACGGGTTGAGTGAGAAGCTTGAGCATCTCGATGCTCTCAACGTTGCGGTCCGCTTTGCTGGATTCGGTCTTAACCGAATCGGTCACCCAGCCTGAGAACGAAAGTGAGCCGGTCACGAAAATGGCGAGCAATGCCACCGTGACAACCACTTCAACTAAACTGAAGCCGGCCCGTGAGTCTCGCAGCAGATGATCCGTTGCGAGGCGAGGATTTCGGCGACCATCAGTTTCTTTAAACATTCTTCAATCTTATCGGCAAGACTCTGTGTTTTGCGAGCTCATTTATATCCAGTCGAAATGATCGAGAAGGCTCAGACAATTTGACCGCCGATGCCTCAATCCGAGATGGGGTCGTTCCGTTTTTGTTTCATATAAATCCACTGGCGATGAAGAATTCAATTCCTGCCCTTGGGCATTGCTCCGGCAAGATTGAGCGATTCAGCCTCATAACGCCGGAGGTCAAGCTCTCCCTTCGGCGCAGGTTTTTCGTCGCTTCCTGTGCAATCTGGTCATTCAAAGAGTGACCTCAATGGCCGCATTTGGATAAATTGACCTGTGATTTTCAGTGAGGGGATGTATGTCGCAGGGACAGAAGCCGGATAACAAGTTCGTGCCGCCAACAGACGTCAAATCGGTACTCGCTATGGCGAAACGGCCCAAGAAGGTCGTCGTCACCGCCGGGATGCCGTATGCCAACGGACCCTTGCACTTGGGCCACTTGGCCGGGGCTCACGTACCCGCCGATATTTACGCACGTTGGATGCGCATGTGGATTGGCGCCGAGAACGTTCTCTTCGTCAATGGTAACGATGACCACGGCTCGACAAGTGAGGTCGCGGCTCTTCAGGCGGGCATGCCGATTCGTGAGTTCATTGATACGATCCACGAAAAACAGAAAATGACTTTAGCGAAGTACGGAATCCAGACCGATATCTTCACCGGAACTTCGCGGCCGGAGACGTATCCGCTGCACGAAGCCTTTTCGCAGGATTTTCTGCGCGGACTGTATAAAAACGGACTTCTTGAAAAGCGTGTCACCAAGCAGTGGTTCGATCCGAAAATGGGCCGCTTCCTGCAAGACCGCTTCGTGCGCGGTACGTGCCCGAATTGCGGTAACACCGAAGCCTATTCGGATGAGTGCGATGCCTGTGGAACGCAGTTTGACCCGAGTACGCTGCAAAACCCGCGCAGCCAGTTGAGCGAAGCGCCGCCTGAATTGCGGGAGACGGCGCATTGGTGGCTGGATATGTGGAAAGTCGCCGATCCTCTGAAAGCTGCGATCGAAAAAAAGCAAAAAGCATGGCGTCCGGCCGTGGTCACCGAAGTGATCAACACGGTCTTGATCGGTTGCCGTTTTGAGAATGTGCACGAGGCGAAGTACAAGGAAATCAAAGAAACACTTCCGAAACATAAGTCTCGCTACGTTGCCGGTAAAAAAGTGGAATGTCTGTTCGAAAACAAAGCCGACCTCGCCAAGGCGCAGGGTCTGCTCGAAGCCGCTGGCATTCCATCGATCGCCACCGATAAGTGGTCGCGACGTCCAATCACGAGAGATGTCGCGTGGGGCATTCCGGTTCCGCCGGAGATCGATCCCGAGATGAAGGGCAAAACGCTCTATGTCTGGCCCGACTCGCTGATTGCACCGATCGTGTTCACGCAAGTGGCGCTGCGCGGGGCGGGTCGGAGACCTGAGGAATACAAGGATTTCTGGTGTGATCCCGAGGCCTCGGTCGTGCAGTTCCTCGGACAAGATAACGTCTTCTTTTACGTCATCATGCAGGGCGCGATGTGGCTCGGCACGCAAGGCGATACGCAGCGCTTGCCCGTGAAGGGCGAGCTGCAGATGACCGATATCCTGAGCGTCTATCACTTGATGGTCAACGGCGAGAAGATGAGCAAGTCGAAAGGGAACTTCTATACCGGCGACCAACTTTTAGAGATGGGCTACACTCCGGATCAGGTGCGCTACTTCCTCGCGCTTTTGAGTTTACCTGTGAAGGCATCGAACTTTGATTTCGAACAGTTCGCCGAGCGAAACCGTTTCTTGGCTGGCCCTCTCAATGCCGCATTTGAAAAACCGATCTCCGCTTGTCACTCCAAATTCGGCGGTCGTGTGCCCGAAGGAAAGCTCATCGGCAAGGCGGAAGCCGACACGGTGAAGCTCGTGCAGACGTATTTGCGTTCGATGCAAAAGGGCGATTACTCAACTCTGCTGGGTCAAATCGAAAATTACGCGCGCCAGATCAATTCCCTCTTCACGCAGTACAAGCCGCACGATGACCGCGCGCCCGAGCAAGAGAGAAAAGACGCGCTCTATACTTGCTTCTACGTGCTCAAAAACTTGATGATCATGCTGGCTCCGTTCGCACCGCACACGATGAACGAGCTACGTCAGTCGTTGAACTTGCCGGAATCGGTTTTTCGCGCCGACGAACTCGGTGTTGGCCTGCCGGCGGGTCATGAGATTCATGCCAAGCGGCCGTACTTCCCCGCGGTCGAAAGTAGCACGACTCCGGATTAACCGGTCTGTCACAAGTCGAGACAAGGATCTAAGTCCCATTCCGCCTCCGATTGGGCCCGTCTCAAATCGCGACACTTGGTGGCAGTGCCCCATAAAAAAGTAACAAAATTATTCGAAAATTCGGCGGTGACTATTTGTCCCGATCCTAGGGAGGCGACACAAGAACACGTGACGAGTTTTCTCAAACGCCTTCGATGGCTCTCAGCTTTGAGATTTTTTGGCAAGTTCACTGAGCAAAAGTCAAATCTCGAGATCGATCGCGGGGGTGGACTGGCTCTTGCCTCGCTGCTGGCTTTGGTTTTTTCTATGTATACTAGTCACAATTGATGAGTTGAGTTCATCAAAGTGCGAGTTGCATCACAAGGAATCATATGTCCGCCAAGAACCGTCGCTGGAATCATCGCTGGAGTCGCCAAGTCAGGCTGATCATTCCAGTCGCGCTGGCGAGCATCCTGGTGTTCTACACGAGCTGTGGCGGTGATCATCAGGACTTCGTTGAGTCATCGCCATCGACGCCTCAAGGCGCGGGCCCGCAGGACCCTTCTTCGGCTCCGGGTGCGGCATCTTATACGATCAAAGTCTTGGAGGGCGGAGAAGAAGACTCAGCGGCCAGTCTGAGTTCGGTGAGCTATCCTGAGAACAATGTTCGCACTCTCAAGTGTCGCTTGCTGCAAGCCTCGGAGTTGGTACCGTCGGCCCTTTGTCATTGGCGCATCGTCACGGTTGCGGGGCTCGAGGTTTGGTCGGCCAGTGATCGCGACGAGGTTACGCTTCCGTCGCTTGCCTCGGATCTTTATCACCTCTGGGTTTCAGGGCCGCGCGAGATGGGCGAACTCCAAACGCGTGTGATTTTGACCGTGACCTCGGCTTCGACCGGAGAACCGACGATGCCAGTATTCATGGTGTCGATCGAAGATCGAGCCGATGGTCTTGGCACGAAATTGACCTCGAAGACCTTCACGTTCGGCTCTTCGCATACTTTCTATGCGGTGGCGCGTGACGCCAGCGGTGCCTTTCTTCAACTGGTGCAGGGCAGTTGGGCGATGGAAGGTGAATTGGGCGTTCTCGCCGTTCTTGCCAATGGTACCCAAGCGACGTTTTCAAGCGAATACCCTGGCAAAGGTATTCTGCGCATGACGTATAGCGATCGTCCGGTCGCGCAGACGCAGATCGAAGTGGAACCGCCCAAGCTTATCGGGACTCAGTTGACGCGCGTATTGGGAGTCGGTCCGCGTACGGGCTTGGATGAAAGTGTTTATTACAAAGCCGATGGCAGCACGACCACGAATCTGGCCGAGAGCGATCAATCCATCGTTGTGGAGTGGCAGGCGGATCCAGGGTTGGCGCGTGAGGCTTGGGGTGTTTTCAAAAGCGATTCGCCGGGTGTGTTTGATCTCTCGTCGCCTCTCGCATCTCCGTGGCTGGAGCTGCCGGCCTCGGCGACTTCGTTTCGTGATACGAGCGGCGTACCCGGACGATTTGTTTATTATCTGATTTTACCCAAGCAGGGTGGTTATTCGCTCGCTCGCAAGCCACTGCCTGAGGTGCGTGTCGTTGCGCCGCCGGCCAACCGCGTTTTCATTTCTCGCGCGACAGTGAATTCGCAGATGTGCCGCTTCATGCTCAAGCATGCGTCGGTGGAGCCGCTGCAGCACAATCGTTGTCCTTATGACGGTGTCGGTAATCTGGGCGGGTACTACGATATCGGGGCCGACTTTCTTGTCGATCGGTTCGAAGCAGGTGTGAACGTTTCCGCCAGTGGTGTCACGGTCGAAAGCGACGGAGGGATTCCGCTCTACAAGTGGAACGGATCAGAACTCGGCAATTTGTCTGTGGAGCAACTTCTCGGCAAAGTCGCCTACGCGGCTCAGATCCCGCCGCTCAATGCAACTTCACAGGTGCAAGCTTTCGGACTCTGTCGTGCCCGTGCGGTGACGCTAAGAGTGTCGTCGGACGCGCAAAGGACATATGCCATGCGCCTGCCGCGTATGGCGGAGTGGCGCGCATTTTCTATGTGGCCGTCGTCGTGGACGCCTTCTGACATCAATGCCATGGAGCGCGGCGGACAAGGACGCTGCAATGGCGACTACGGACATGCGAGCGAATCCAATCGTCCGGTGGAGCCCTTTGGATCATCGCTCGGCAGACTGATGCCAACGGGTTCAATTTGGGCGACCCGCGCATGCGTGAGTGATTCAGGACTTCAGGATGCTGTCGGAAATGTGCGCGAGTGGGTTTCGGATCAATGTGACTGGGACCTCTGGACGCCACCCTATACGTGTCGTACGCCACAATCGCCATTGGATTCGTCTCGGTGGATGCTCAATGGTGTGGCGTTAGGCGGTGAAATGAACGGAGTCACCTTCGATTCCGCGCTTCACCTTCTTCCTGCGCACGGATTTCCGATCAATGAAACCCGCGCGGGTGTCGTGAAGATGCCTCAGTACCGTGAGCGTTTCCAGCAGGAGCGCATTGAACTCAGGTTTGGTCTTTCGGGAGCGATGTTGGGCGGTGGTTATGTAGGGCCTGGAGTCGGAGAGTCGGTTTGGGCTTCTCCTTGGTCCACGATGGCTGGATTCCGCTGTGTCGCTGAACTGGAGCCGTGATTATGAAAAGTCCGGAGAAGTCAGAAATGAAAACATGGCGTGTCTCAAGACAAATGCTGTTGTCGAGTCTGCTCGCGCTTTGGGCCGTCACGATCGGGCAGGCTTGTGGTGGTCGTCCGGGTCCCCATATGGAAGTCGCACCTGAAACCATCAAAACGGGCGCTGGATCGAGCGGTGGATCTGGGATCAGCTACCAAGACGTGAAGCCGATCTTCGAGTCGCGTTGTATGGCTTGCCATACCAACATCGCTCCGAAGTGGACGGACTACAATGCAGCACTCGCGTACGTGCAAAACGGGAAACTCAAGCTTCGTGTGGTGACCTTAAAGACTATGCCGCAAGTCGGAAGCCCGCAGGCCTCGGCGATCACTGATGCGGAGCGGTCCTTGATCGGGCAATGGGCGGATCTCGGTGGCCCTGAGTTTCCAGGATCTCCCGTGGAGACTCCTGTGGGCGGTGGGGGTGGTACTGCGACGCCACCTCCGACGTTTGCGTGGGACGCGGCCGCGAAGTGTGTCGGCTGTCATGGCACGACGGCGACAAATGATCCGCGCGTGCCGGTTTTGGCGGGTCAGCGGGCTGGATATATTTTGGCGCAATTGCAGTCGTTTCGAGCCGACCGGCGGACGGATCAGGTGATGGCGCAAATGCCTGCGATCGCCAAAAGTCTGACGGATGAAGAGATGCGGGTGGTCGCTGCGATTTATTCCAATCTCACTCCGGCCACGCCCACGGGTACGTTCACCGGCAATTATGATCGTGTCCGTTCCAACTTAAACATGTGCAAAGGGTGCCATTCGCCACAAAATGGAGGAGCGAATTATCCGTTTCTCAATGGGCAGAACAAAGCGTACCTCATCGATCAGCTTGTTGCCTTTCAGCAGCGGAGCCGGACGGATTATATCGTGAGTGATTTTATGAATCTCATGGCCAATGATTTGAGTGCCACCACAATCGATGAGTTGGCGGAATATCTGAGTCTGATGAAGCAAGGAGATCAATTTCCTTAATTATGCTGGTCGCTCTTAAAAAGGGTTTTGAATCCTCTTGACTCAAATCGAGCGCGGGCAAGAATACGAATATGAACTTCTTGTCTCGCGCAAAAACCCGGGTTCGTTTATTTTTGTTCCTTCTCACTCTGACTTTAACGCTGACGGGGATCGGTCTCTCTCAGGCGCAAGCGCGTCCAGAATACGCGGTTCGACACGGGTTCAATCGTTGCACGCTTTGCCATTTTGCTCCCGCTGGCGGTGGTGATCGCACTTTGGCCGGAAAATTTTACGGCGCGCGCGGATATAAAACACCGGAGTGGATGCAGTATGACTTCGCGCACCTCGATGTCCGCTCCTTGTATTATCAGACCCAAGCACCCAGTAAGAAGGGAGGCATGGGTCTCATGGACGGGATTGTCGCTCTCAGCGTACCTGCTATCACCGAAGACGATGGATACGAAGTGAGGTTGACGCACACGGTGAACCTCGGAGGCTTCGGGGCGGCTGGCCGGAATACCTATATTCGCTGGCGACAGCACGATGATACGAAAACCTCCTGGCTGCCGCAGTACCTTTACGTCGGTCGCTTTTTGCCGCCGTTTGGACTGACGAATGACGAGCATCGCACCTATACCAAGATGCAAGTGGGCAAAGCATGGAGTACGGACTTTGAGATCGGCGGTTTGATCGCCAGCAATCCCACGGAGTGGTTGCACTACGATTACGCGATCGTGAACGGTCAAAATGCGGGCAACGGAATTTTGGGAGACGAGCAGGGTGACCTCTGGGGCCACATCCTGAACTTACGAATCGCACCCGCGCAATGGCCGGTCATGTTTGGTACGAGTGCGAGTCAGCACGACCGGGCGGGCGTGAACAAGAAAGATCCTTGGGCGAGTACGGTCTACGGACTGGTCTCACTCGATCGGCTGTCGAAAGGATGGCTGCGCGGCTCCGCACTCGTGGAATACACGCGCGCGCAGCATTGGAACGAGAATCTGTCGACCTATCGATTCATGGAACAGAATTACATCACTGCCGTCGCGGAGCACGTCTCTGAGGGGATATGGGCACAGCTGACTTTGGACCTCTCACAGCGCCTCGCCTTGATTTATAAATACGACTCATTGATTGTGAGCAAAGATTTCCCGGCCGATGCCTTCGATCGACACGGTGTTGGCGTCCGTTGGTACTGGGGACCCAACGGTATCCTGACGGCCCGCTACGAAGACGCCCGCGCCCGCGCGCCAGGTGAAGCCGCCAGCACCAACGTCGGAGCCACCGACGCCTACTGGTTCTTGCTCCAGCTTACGATTTAGGTCGTGCTTTGAATTTGGCACAGCGCCAA
>JAMPXM010000158.1 GCA_023701225.1 Pseudobdellovibrionaceae bacterium
CGCTTTGGAATTGCCTAAGCGAGATCTTGAGCGCGAGGTCGCGCGAGAAAACCCCAGGGCCGCTCAGTCCGAGCAAGCTCGGTTCTTAGATGCGCATACGCTTCAGTTGCAAACGCCGATTTCGGAAGTGAGCTACAAGAAACTCGAACGTGCGCGCGAGTTGATGGCCTCAGGCAATGGCGAGTGGCTGAGTCTTGAGACTGTCATTGAACGACTGGCTGAGTTTTACTTGGAGCGAAAAGATCCGGTCCGTAAGGCCGAGCGGGCGATTGGGCGGACAAATCGTGCATCGGAAGGGAAAGCAGATGAACCAATGCCACAGGAATGGGACGCAAAACCCAAGACCTTGCTTGCGAACTCGGCTCAGGCAAGGTCCGAAGAGCAGAATTTGAAACCTGTGTCGCCAGTGAACGCCGAAACACTCTCCACCTCCGGCGCCGCCATCCCCGCTGCCGTCGCTCATCAGGTCCATCTCCGCGATCGTGGTCGATGCCAGGCGCGGCTGCCCAATGGTTCACTCTGTGAGACTTCGCTCTGGGTGGAACTGCATCACCTTCAGCCGCGGTCGCAAGGCGGGCGAAATGTCGTTGGCAATTTGATCTCGCTTTGTCGAGCTCATCATCAAGCCTGTCACGTTTAAGATCTCATGGAGAACTTCTCCTCCTGCGCAGCACTCGAGCGCTTCTCGAGCGCGATCACGGGCTGTCGGTGTGGGCATGGATTCCCTCAACCAAGAAGGCTGCAGGCAGAGGAGGGTGTTGTCTGACTCACTCGAAGATCGAGCAAACCCCATTCAAGATACACGACGCTATGCATAAACAAGCCGCGAACTAGACCTTCGGCGAGGTATTTTAAAAAAATTTTTCTGCCCATAGTCACCGTCATTGCGCACACAAGACGCGCTGCATCTATGCTCTCGACTGGACCTAGGGCTTAAGTTCCCTGGACCAAGGCCGAGAAGTTACCTGAACACGTTGGGAAATCGCCAAGGGACGTTTCAGCAGTCACTGTAACTCCCCTCATCGATCAAACCCTCTCGTCCGGTGGAAGTGTCAGTCACCACAACCGCCGGACGTGGGGTCCTCCCAACAAAACAAAATTTATTAACCATGCACGGACGAAGCATGTTTCCCGCGTTGGGTAAAACGCGGTCATGCGTGAAATGGCCTGAGGGAATGGGTCGCCTGTGGGGAGGCAAGTATGGGCTTAAGGATTGCGACAAATGTGGGCTCGATCAACGCGCAACGGCAGTTGTCAACGCAGCAAAAGCGTGCGGAACATGCCATGGCGTCGATCTCTTCTGGTTCTCGTATCGTGAACGCGGCCGACGACGCCGCCGGACTCGCGATTTCCGAGAACATCAAAGGTCAGACGCGCGGTTTGGCGATGGCCCGGCAGAACGCATTCAATGCGATCTCGCTGGTGCAGGTCTCTGAAGGTGGTCTGAACGAAATCAACAACATCCTGATCCGGATGCGTGAGTTGGGCGTGCAAGCGGCCAGCGATAACGTCGGAGATACGGAACGCGAGTTCCTCGATCAGGAAGTTCAACAATTATTGATGGAATCCGAGCGTATCGCCAAAACGACACGTTTCGGTAATAAACAGCTGCTCGACGGTACCGGCGAGGAACTGGAGTTCCACGTCGGTCCTTTCGGTGACGAAGACAACGTGATCCGTTACAGCACGTCGGCCGATGCGACCAACAGCTCTCTCGGTATCGATGGCATGTCGATCTCCGACAAAGACGGCGCGAGGGAAACGCTCGGTCAAGTCGACGAAGCCCTCATCGTGCTCGGTAAGATGCGCGCCGACTTCGGCGCCGTTCAGAGCCGGATGCAGACGACGGTTTCGAACTTGGATATCCAGTACGAAAACTTGTCCGCCGCTGGTTCTCGCATTCGTGACGCAGACGTCGCGCGCGAGAGCTCCGAGATCGCTTCGGCCAATATCCTTCAGCAAGCGGCCGTCTCGGTCTTGGCTCAAGCGAATCAGCAGCCGTACTCCGCGCTCAAGCTCATCGGCTGAGTGGATCACGGTTGAGGTCACGAATCTGAGTTGCAAAGAACGAGAGTCGCGCGCCCGAGATCCTGAGGGCGCGTGACCGAATAAAAAACAAGCTTCGTCTTGGCTTCGAGTCAGGTCGAAGCAAGTTGGAACCTCGCGCGACAGGTGTCGTGGCGGGACTTCTAACGACAACGCGAGATCGGTGCTCATGGGAGCACACGCGGAGTCAGGAATGTGGACGGGTTCTGCTTCGGGAGCGCCATCGGAACTGGCCGCGCGCGGTGAATGCGGCAAGGCAGCGAACGGGCCGACGTACGAGTCGAGATTGTGGATCGCGCACTTGGCATCAGGGCGCGCGGGTCCTCTTGGCGAGTAAAAAACGATGGATTGGAAACGTAAAAATTTTGGAATGGATACCGCAGTCGGGTTGAAGCGGGACAGAAATTCGAACTCCAATGAGTAGTAGCCCACAAACACTACTCGTTAAGCCCGCCCTGGGGAGATCCTCCCCAGGGTTTTTTATTTCGCTACATTTGAAATTGGGCGTGGGTCATGCGGCCAGGCGTTTTTTCACGCTGCGCGGTTGCATGGAGGCGTGTCAGCGTTTGATCCAGCCAATGGCCTTGAGCTTCGAGCCGATTCAGGCGCGCGAGGATCTCAGCCGGGGACTGTACAAACGACTCTGCGTTGTTGGCGGTTTCTTTTGAGAGGCGTTCTCTCAACTCGAGATAAACGTGCTCCTCGGTGCACTGGCGGACCCAGGCCTCCGTCGCTTCAGGATGAAACTGCACGCCGATCACTCGTTCACCGATCGCGAACCCCTGATTTTCGCAGCCGTGTCCCGTGGCCAATTGCTGGGCCCCTGGCGGGATCGAAAACGTGTCTTGGTGGAACTGAAAAGCCTCGAGATGAGTACCGTCTTCCATCTGAATGGGATGCCACCCAATTTCCCAATGCGTGTGCCGAACCACATGTCCGCCGCAAACCTCGGCAATCAACTGGCCGCCGAGGCAGAGGCCGAGCACGGCAGCACCGGAGTCCAGAACGCGGGCAAGGAATCTCTTCTCGTCGCGTAACCACGGGTACTTCTCTTCGTCGTGGACGCCCATGCCGCCGCCGCAAATGATCAGCCAATCGATGGTGGACGGATCAGGAAGGACTTCGGCTAGGTCCATGCGGGTGGTCGAGTAGCGTAAACTGTGTCTGTCGAGCCATGGGAGAATGGCTCCCGGTGGCGTCTGGGCGGTGTGCTGCAGAATATGAATGCGCATGGGCATGTGTTAGGCGATCCGGATACGACTGTCAAAGCAACGCCGACCTAAGTCGAGAGCCTGATTTGCAGGGCTTTGAAGAGGCGAGTACACTTAGAAATGACCCTCAATCGGTACCGGTAACCCGTACGTCGAGACCATGGAATGAAGAAAATCGTGGTCCTCTCAGGGGACACGAAATCCGTTCGCGATATGCAGCAGTGGTTCAAAGAGCTCTCCGAAGAAACGCTCATTGAGTCGCTCAAAGATCCGGACGTATTTCGACGCAAATATTGCTCGAACCGCGATCCCCACGAGGATTCCGTTGCCGCGCTGGCCGCGAACGACGCTTCGCCCGCGGAGGACGCCGAAAACGGCGTGCCCGGTGTCGATCTTGACGACCTGGGTGAAAATTCTGAACGTCATTTTCCCATCAGCCTCCTCTTTGTTGATCTTGAACTGATCCCGCGTGCGCCTCTGGAATGGGTGGTGGAGACACGCGACATGCTCGCCAAGTTCGGGTTCTCCAAAGACGATGAGCCGACTCGAATTGTGCTCCTGGGTTACGAAGAGGCCGACTTCGACATCGACAAGTTTCGTCACAAGGCTGTTGATGATCTGCTCTTGAAACCTTTGGAAAAAGCCCTGTTCCTCCAAAAAGCGGAACTGCATATCACCACGGGCGATTCCGTGCAGGCATCCTTCCTGTTCAAGCAACGGACAGAGCTGGTCATCGAGATGGGCAAGGACAGCTGGATCGAGCACGTTTCCGAGTTCGGCTTCGCGATTCGGAATCCGGCGCCGCTCGCCGTCGGTGTCTATGCGCGCGTGTACAGCCGATTGTTCGGCGACGGCGCGGATGCAGGTCTCATCGGTCGTGTCTATCGTGCCGAACATCATCCGACCGAGCGAGGAATGTACGTTTGCTATCTGACGTATCATGGCATTACGGCCTCACAACTGAGTCAGGTGCGGAAGTTCATTCGCCAGGATAAATCCGCTCATGCCAAGGTGCCTCTGGCGCCTCCGGAATTCGAGGGCGTAAAAAAGTCGGTCGTCGTGATCGATATGAACGCGGATGCACGCGACTTGATCAGCGACAGTCTGCGCACGAACTTCGCCAACGTCGATGTGAAGGGTTTTCCCAGCTACAGCTCATTTTTGAAATTCTGCGCGCGTCGGATTCCGGGTGGCAGTCTTGATACCTCCGCGGGTGCTGCATCGGATGAGAAAAAGGCGGCGTCTGGCGAAGACGCGGCTGAGGGCGAGGCGCGTGGTCCGGCTCGGCTGACGCTCGCGGGCGGTTCCGAAATTTCCTTTTTGATCGATGCGGCGACCATGAATTTGATGTCTCTGGATCCTATGCCTAAAGTGACGGCGAAGGTTTTGGGAGTCACGGTCGAAGATCTTCTTGAGCGCGGTTCGGCCTGGATTTCGCTTTTCGGTGATGCGGACAAGGAAGAAATCAAGGAGTTCATCTCCTACATCCGTGTCGGACAAACGGGAAATGTCATCGTTTCGGCCGATGCGGGGGCAAATGTCGGCGTCGTGCGTTTGCGTATTCGCGGACGCATTGAGCGTTCTGGGGACGTCGACGGCGTTATGATCCTGCGTCTCACGTTTCGCGAGATGTCCGAAGAGGAATACAAGGTCTCGCATGGCCCAGCGGCCGACGCGGAGGTCGGAGTCATCGATGCGATCTACGTCGATGGGAGTTTGCTCGGCGAAGATCCGGGGCGTGCGTTGGAAGGTATGGCGGAGGTCTTGCGGCGCGCGCAATTGATGGAAACGCGCGATGCACTGACGGTGACGATACTGAATGATGAACGCTCGCGGATCCGGCCTGCGGAGTTCCGGTTGAAGAGTGTGCAGGATTTTCTCTATAAGCCGCTCGATCGTAAGATGGTGCTCGCCAAGGCCGCTCTTTTAACGAAAGGATTGGCCGCGAAGACCGAGTCCGTGGATCTTGCCTATCGCAAAGCGGGTCAGCCGGTGCGAATCACGAAGGAAGTCCTGATGGAGGAGCTTTCGGAGTTCGGATTGCAGATCCGGCACGAAACCCCCTTGCGCGAACAGACCTTTTTACGTTTCTTCAGCTCGATTTTTTTGGATCGCGGGGATGGCTTATTGGGCCGGTGCTTGCATAGCTCCAAGGATCCGGATACAGGCCAATATCATTGTTTCTTCAGCTTTTTCGGGGTTTCCGACGCTCAGCTCAAGCACATCCGCAACTGGATCCGTGGGGACTATGCCTCGAAGAAAGAAAAGGCGGGCGGGTAGGCCTTACTCGAGACGGACACTTCCCTTGTCTTTTACCAACCGAATTGAGATAAACTGCGCCTCGATTGACGCATAAGCGAAGGCATATGAAACCAAGGTCCAAAGCCATGTTTCCCACAAGCGGGATTCTGCAAATCACTCAGCGCTGGAATTGGGACAAGGTCGGCATTGGACTGAGTTCGCTTTGCATGGTGCACTGCTTGGCGACACCGTTTTTGTTCCTTGCACTTCCGGCTGCCGGCTCCCTCTTTCTCAATAGTGCTGAGCAGTTCCATTGGCTGATGGCCGTTGTCGTTTTGCCAGTCGCGCTTTTGGCGTTTTTGCGCGGATATACCCATCATCGCCGGGCCCGCACGCTCGTGCTTGGTTTTACGGGCGTGGCTTTGCTTTATGCCGCGCTCGCTGTGCATGAAATGTTCAGCGAAACCATGCCGCACACTTTGATCACGATCGCGGGTAGCGCGTTTCTACTTGCGGGCCATATCTTGAACTGGCGATACTGCAGCCGATGCGATCACGCACATTGATACCCCAATCCGAAATTTTCTATTTACTCAGCTCAGCTGATTCCGTTTCACTTGGGCGCGTTGTTTACGGATTGCTGTGGAGTGCGACGGGCGTTGTCGGCCTCACTTTCCCGGAGGCGTCGCGAGCGCGAGTTCTCGATCGCTTACGGGCGGCCTGGCCTCGGGCGGAGAGTATGCCTGCGGACGTGGCGCCCACGTTCGTTCGGGAGGCCGTCGACAAGATTGATCGGTATCTGAGAGGCGAGCCGATCTCGCTTCATTCGATCCGATTGGATCTCAGTTTCGCTCCGCCGTTTCATCGCAAAGTCTACGAGGCGATGCGGAGGATGCGGCGAGGAAGCACGATCTCGTACGGCGAACTGGCGCGCGAAGTTGGGTCGCCGCATGCGGCTCGCGCGATCGGGCAAGCGATGGCACGCAATCGCATCCCGATCGTTGTTCCTTGTCATCGTGTTCTGACCAGCACGCAAAAGCTGGGTGGCTTCACCGCGCCAGGCGGCCTTGAGGCCAAGCAAAAACTCCTGCGCATGGAAGGTTTGGATCTTCCGGCGTTGTCGTAACTCGCTCCCGTTTTGGGAAGTGATATTTTAGCCATAGCGCTTTTCCCTGCGTCCTCTATTGAAATGGTCTTCATTGTCCCAGGCATGGTGTAAGACCATGCCTCTGATCGCGTCAGCGTCGAGTGGCCCCGTCAGTTCTGTCCGTCTTGGGGACACGTCTTAGATGTGTGCATGAAATTGCGCAAATCTTTGATGCTTCTGTGATTCTAAGTCCTGGGTGGTCGGTTATTTCTCAGCTTTGTGCACCGACGGCGCGCACAAACCGCGTACAAACTGAGGAGGCTCCGATTATGAACCGCCTGCTTCAAATATCGATGAAGCGTCTGGGTCGATTGCAACCCGCTCTTGAACGCATCCGTGATCGCGCAGCGAAGCGCCAAGAGGTTTGGCTGAAACGGCGAGGACGGGACATGGTCTCCGCGAAAAAATTGATCTTTCGGTTCCGAGACAAAACTTTGGATCGCATCGGAGACTGGGTCGAGATTCAAGGCTTGACCAAGTCTTCGAACTTCGAGGTACGCGCGTGTGAAGAAGGTTGGGGCGTTTTTGAGCAGGGGGGCAATTCGATCCCTGTCGAGGCCTTTGCGAAAAAGGCGGAAGCCATCGAATCTGGTAAACGTCGTGCGCGTCAACGAGGAGGGCGCGTGGAGGTTCATACGAAACATGGCACCGTACAGAACTCGTTTACATACCAACCCACATAACACACGTCAGGTTGCGACGGTATGTTTGCGTCGCGGTTGCGACGGTAGGGGCGCGTCAGTTGATATTGTTGACCTGTGCGATGTACGGCAGGTTCCGGTAATAGCCTTGGTAATCCAAGCCGTAACCGACCACGAATTCGTTCGGGATTTCAAAGCCGACGAAGTCGAGCTTTATATCGACCTTGAGTGCGCTGGGCTTGAGCAGCAGCGCGCATGTTTTCAACGACTTCGGCTTGCGCGCCTTCAATGTTGTCGAGAGGTACTCCATCGTCAGTCCGGTGTCGACGATGTCCTCGATCAGCAAAACGTTCTTGCCTTCAATCGCGCTGGTGAGATCGAGCGTGAGTTTCACTTCACCGGATGACTTGCTGGAATTGCCGTAGCTGGAAACGCCCAAGAATTCGGTTTTCACGTCGGCGTCGA
>JAMPXM010000159.1 GCA_023701225.1 Pseudobdellovibrionaceae bacterium
ATTCCTGAAACCGTCGAAACTCCCCTCGTTCAAAACAAAGACGACGAGGAAGAGTTTTCGGAAGACAGTCACGGAGAAGATGAAATCGACGTATCCGGTCGCGATGGCCGTTACGTCGGCTTCGTCGATCAAGTCGACGCTTTGTTTCGTCTACAGACCCCAAAGGAATGGGCTCAGTCCGCAGTCTCTGCCACTCAAGCTCCGCCACCGACTCAGTCTCCAACGGTGATTCAATCTCCGGCGCCAGCTCAACCTCCGGCACCAACTCAACCTCCGACGCCGCAGCCCCCGCCTGCAGCCGCGACGAATGTCATTCCCGATCGCGTGCAGGAGCCCTCGGCACCATCCCTAAGCGCTCCATCGAGTCCGACGGCTACGCAAACGCCATCGCCCTCCGAGCCGTTGACTCTCCCGGAAACAATCTTCAGACCACAAGCGATCGGTTGTTATGCTGCGAAAATCCAAGATCCGAAAAATCCGAGAAAACCCTGCTTAGGTGGATCTTTGATGAATGCGGCATCCCTGGATCTCCAAGCGCCGCACTATCAAGTTCTCAAGCCGCAGGACAAAGCTTATTTTGGAACCGATTTGATGATCCTGTTCGTCGATCGATTGGCGAAAGCGATTCGCGCGCTTTTACCAGAGTATCGCCTCCAGGTTGGTGACATCGCCGTACAAAACGGTGGAAAGTTCGGACCGCATCGAAGTCATCATAACGGACTCGACGGCGATTTTGGCTACCTAGTCAAGCGACCGAATAGTTCGAGCTTCGTGAAAGTCGTCACTCAACAAGGTGCTTTGGACACGAGAAAAATCTTGCTCCATGAGCAGTGGTTGATTTTCAAGAAAGTCGTTGCGACGGGCCATACCAGTCGGATTCTCGTAAACAAAGCCATCAAGACTGGCTTCTGCGCTCATGCGAAAAATACCGGCGAATTCGAGTCGGAAAAGGAAACCCTGAGACGTTTGTACAAAGTCAGCGGCCACATCAAGCACTGGCATTTGCGGTTGAAGTGTCCACAAGACCCGGCCAATGCACGCTGCCGCGACGAACTCGCTCCGCCGGATAAACACGACTGCTGAGACGCAAATCGGCGCATATGTCGCAGCGCTGACGGACGAAACCCAAGCGTCGCGATCCTGACCTGGCACCAGGCTTGCTCTGTAAGCGCCTCGAAGAAATCTAAAGCCGCATCCCTTATCTCACGTTGGTTGAAGGAGTGCTCGATGAAGTCCGCGACGAAATCCGCTTGGTTCTCCGTTCTCATGGCCCTGGTGATCTTTCTGCCCTCTGCCGAAGCGGACAGCTTGCCGTCGTCAACGCAAGTTCGCGGCAAAATCCTGATGGTGGATTGCTCGCGACTCTTAGTGGAGGCCGCGGCGCGCGACCTCAAAGATGACTGTGTCGTCTTCTACTCGGGCGTTTGGACCATCGAGGGTAAAAACGGTCTGTGGGCGGAGAACGCCGAAGGCAACATCGGTTTCGCCAAAGAAAGTACCGGAGTCCTGAATTTCGTCGGCAAACACGCCCAGCTCGATATCAATCTGAACAACGGTCGGATTAAATCAGTCGAAAATCCGGATTGAGAACGAGCGCGGATCATTTATGAACGGGTCCGACTCCGACATTCACCATCTCGTCATCTCTGGTCTTGATTCAAACTCGTCTGGTGCCGATTCACCAGACGCATGTTTCGAACTTCGCGGATCGCCACATGGTCCATCCTCACCTTTGTCGCACTGGCATTGCCCGCCGGATCGAGTCTAGCTGCCAATAGCGGTGCCTGGAGAGTCAAAAAGAAGGCGCCCACGGTGACGTATCCACGTGCCGCTTATCTGGACCTGGAAGATGATCAGATCGTCTCCGTTTTTAATAAGTCCGGGGAAAACTATAAGTCCTGCGCCGAAACCAAAGGTTGTCGGGCGATAGGCTGGCCTGGGAATGACGCGAAAATCTTCGTCACTGGACCTTCTGTCCATACGCTCACGCCGAACATCTACACTGGCAAAAAAGAAGAAGAAGAATTCTTTCCCGTCAAATTTTATTACGAGCGCGTCGGTGCGGACGGCGTACTCCACAAACAAGAAGGCGAGGGCTGGATCGATGCCGCCAGCGTGCGCTTTCAGAAAGTCGCTCCGATGTTCCGCGCCGGCGCGACGAAACCGGAACCGTTCTGCCCGGATAAGCCCGTCGATGGAGCACCTGATATCACCAAGCTGAAAAAGCTCATCCCAGGCATTAAGAATCTCGGCGCGCGAGAGACTGCGGCGGAGATTCATTCTCATATCGGAATGTGCGCATGGGACTCCGACAAGCAGATCGCACCCATCGGAAAAGGCCAAAATTCCTATGACACATTGATCCTCCGCCGGCTCCGCAACGCCAAAGTGCCCAACATCTTGCGCGAAGACCAATCGCCGATGACCCAACAAGACTTGATCGACATCGATGCGCTGGCGCGCACGATGTACGGTGAAATGGCCCGTTGTTTTAAGCACGGGCTTCACTATCCCATGGCCGTCGCAAAAATCGCCAAGGCCCGGGCGGAGAACAAAACAAGACATAAAGAATTCGTCCAAGGACCGCACTCGAGCGGAAAAACGGATTTGCAAAAAGTCGTGACGAGCGCCTCGCAATTCAACGTGTGGATGCCCCGCCATAAGAACGGACCGAACGGCGCCTTTCGCCAAGCTCTTTGCCCGCCGCGATCGAAAAAAGAACGCTATTGGCGTGGCAGCAGCCCACCGGACGAAGAGATCGATGTTTGGCAGAAAGCGGTTTTAGTCGCGACTGAAGCGGTCCTCTTCCCCTCCAGCTTCGCAGCACGTACGTCCAACGTGAAAGACTATTTCTACACCTCTGGCATGGGACGATTTTATAGGATGCGCCAAGTGTTCCCGGCCGTCGAAGGCCGAAAAATCTCGATCAATAAATGCATGGAAATCTGGTCCGACCGAAGATGAGGCGCGGAAACGCCTTTGAAGCGAAAAAAACAGGCTGCCCGCAATTCAGGGGCAGCCCGTCTGAGATTCAGAGTTCCGTATTCTTCGTACTCAATCCGTTGTTTGTTGAATCAATGCGCTTTGAGCCGTCACACCCTCTGCGCTCGTCGCGATGACTTGCAACTGATAGAGAGTCGATGAAGTCAAACCATCGATCACCATGTGGTGAACGGTTTTTAGCGTCGCGTCCTTCACGTGACGTGTTTCCATCGTCGCCATATTCACGACCGCGACATCACTGGAGGTCGCCACGTTCGTTTCCCAATAGACTTCGATCGTCGTCGCCGAACGCTCAATCACCATCCAACGCGATATCGTCACAGGCGTAGGAGCCGGAGTCGGTGCGGGCGCAGGAGACGGTTCGGGAGCAGGCACTGGCGTTGGCGCTGGCTGAGGTGCTGGCTGAGGTGCCGGAGTCGGTGCGGGTGTCGGTTGCGGGACAGGCTCCGGAACCGGGGTCGGCTGCGGCGTTGGCGCTGGAGACGGTGCGGGTGTCGGCTCCGGCGCGGGCGTTTGCTCAGCGAGGCAATACCGAATCGCCACTTTCGAGCGATCCATCCCAAGATCTCCCGTCAGCTCGACGACGTTCTCGTCAGCCGAAAAGGAATGGGTTGTTTCTTTGCTGTCGACCGAAACGCGAATCGAGGACGCATCCACTTTTCCTTTCACCGCATCCGGAAGAGCGAACTTCGATAGCAGAGTCAGTTTCTTCGTCGCCAATAGACCGACTTGCGCCAACCCCTGGTTGTATTGGCCTCCAGCCATATCAATGACGATTCCGTTCATAGAGCGGACGAGTTCAAGATAGCCGTAACCGATCTCATTTTCGCCGGTGTGCGGGAACTTGGACTGTTCATGATAAAGCACTCCTGCCAAAAGGAAGGGGCGATCGCCCATCAAACTTTTCATCCGTTCGAGCGTTGATTCCGGCGTCACATTCGCGCAGTCACGTTTGAAAGCCGGCGCCTCCAGACGGTCGGGATCGGCGGCAGGAGTCACTCCCGCTGGATAGCGCGCGCAAATGTCGTTCTCGTCCGCGACGAAAATCACCGCAAGAGCGGCATCTTCACGATAGAACCCATGCGCGCGGTTCATCGTCAGCATGCCGTTGTCCAAAGATCTCTGGAAGGAGTACATCCCCTCTTCGCCACCGTCGGCATGATAATCCGTCGGCGGATACTTCAGCTTCTCGACCAGATGCGAGCGGATTTTGGCCATATTCATCGTTTCGGAGTCCAAAACGTAAGGCTCGTTTTTATATTTCGACAGCTTGCCCGCGTGCGATCCGCGGGAACCATGTGCCGGCATCACGCCGATACGGAAGTCCACATCTTCAGGAAGCTCTGCGACGAATGCGTCAATGCCTTCCGCGATTTTACCGCGTTCTTCGACGATCGATCCGGACGTGTCTGTCACGAAGAGGATGTCGATTTTTTTGATGAGAGTCGCGTTCGGCTGGTAATGCACGTCTTCATAGCACATTTGCTGCGCGATCGGCGGCACGCCTTCGTCACCGCCGGAACCCTGTGACGGAGGTGTGGTCACGACCGTCCCCGTCGAACTCGGTGGTACGGGCTCCTGAGTTCCTCCCGTCGCCTGCTGCATGGCCTGGAATTGCATCTCTGTCATCTTACAGCCCGACAGAACGATCAAAAGAAATGCCGCTGGAATCACGCGCGCAGTCAGACGCGTAAATGTTCGCGCAGAACGCGGCCTAACGAGTGTCGCCATACACAACCTCTTAATCGAAACGTCCAAATTGGTTGGGTGTATCCGAGCCTACATGCCGCGATGGATGCGCCGAGAGCGAGTCCCCCGTCGCAATGCCAGAATAGCTGTTTTCAACTGTTGCCGAAAGATCATTTTCTAAAATGCTTCATGAGAACCTCAACCGCATCATGATGACGAGGCGAAGTCGCGCAAGAATGTCGAACGAATAGTCGAAACGAATCGTGTGAACGATGCGAACGCGCCCATCCATTGCGAGAGAAGTTTTCAAGGCCCGCAAACAAACATTCTCAATTCGAGATCACCGGATTGCTACCGAATCAGAGCGCGTCGCATGGCGAGCGCCCAACGCTCCAGTCGCTCAGCTCGCGCCGTCGACGCGAAGTTCGGCTGAAACAACTTGTCGATCTGCCAGACTTTCTTGATCTCCGATCGATCACTCCAAAAGCCAACACCGAGACCAGCCAAATACGCGGCGCCCGCCACCGTAGTTTCGATCATGCGCGGACGCACGACATCCACTCCGAGATAGTCAGCCTGAAGTTGCATCAACATATTGTTAGCCGCAGCTCCGCCATCCACGCGCACCGAGCGAAGCGCGCCGTTGAGGTCTTTTTGCATGGCCAGTAAGATTTCGGTGTTTTGCAGCGCCATCGCTTCCAAGGTAGCGCGGGCGATGTGGGCGCGTGTCGTCCCTCGCGTCAATCCGCAAATCACGCCACGCGCTTCCGGGTTCCAATGAGGCGCGCCCAGGCCGGTGAGCGCCGGGACGAACTCCACTCCGCCGGAGTCCTTCACACTCTTGGCGAGTTTTTCGATCTCGGCTGAGGATTTGATGAAGCCCAATTGATCTCGCAGAAACTGCACGGCCGCACCGCAAATGAAGGCACCGCCTTCGAGTGCATATGTCATTTGACTGTCGCCCTTGAGTTTCCAAGCCGCCGTCGTCAGCAGCCCGGATGTGGAACGGATCAACTGTGAACCGGTGTTCATCAGAAGAAAGCTGCCTGTTCCGAACGTGCACTTGCTTTCCCCGACTTCAAAACAAGTCTGTCCGAAGAGCGCTGCCTGCTGGTCTCCGGCGATACCGGCGATCGGTATTCCGTCCGGGAGGATCTTCAGACCTTTGGTTCGCCCGAACTCACCGCTGCTCGCCGTAATCTCAGGCAATAGGCTTTGGGGCACTCCGAAGAGTTGAAGAAGTTCATCATCCCATTGCCCCTTGGCGAGGTTCATCAGTTGAGTACGGGAGGCATTGGAAACATCGGTCTTATGGCTCTGTCCTGCGGTCAAACGCCACAACAAAAATGTATCGATTGTCCCAACCGCGAGCGCTCCGGACTCCGCCTTGGCGCGCGCGCCGCTGACGTGTTTCAAAAGCCAATGAATTTTAGAAGCCGAAAAATAGGGATCGATCACAAGCCCCGTCTTGGCGCGCAAGGTGGACTCATGACCGCTTTGCTTCAGTTCCTCGCAGTAGGCAGTCGTACGACGATCTTGCCAGACAATTGCATGATGCACCGCTTTGCCGGATTTGCGATCCCACAGAACCACAGTTTCGCGCTGATTCGTGATCCCGATCGCGGCGACATCCGTGCCTTTGACGCGCGCTTTTTTCATGGCGGCCGTGATCATCGAAAGCACGCTCTTCCAAATATCTTCCGGATTGTGTTCGACCCAACCCGGCTGAGGGTATATCTGACGGTATTCCGCGTTGGCTTTCGCCTTGATCTTGCCCTTAGCATCCACGACCGCGACCGTTGTCCCGGTCGTGCCCTGATCAATAGCTAAGATATAAGACGTCATTTTCGCCATTTCGACTGCCTCCTTGTACGAGCGCGGACGCTTCGTTACGCTCAGTCATGATGAAGAAGTTTTTCGATTTCCCCAACGAAAAAATCGAGCAGCTCAAAGCTCTCAACTACGAACACCTGATTTTTCGCGCAATGCCGCATTTTGTAATGGAGTTGATGCGCGGCTATTTCCGACTTGAAGTTGAAGGCATCGAAAACATCCCCAAGCGAGGACCGGCGCTCATTGCCCCCAACCATTCCGGTTACTCGGGTTTCGATGCGATGGTGTTAACACATGAGATTTACCGAGCGACCGGGCGACCGCCGCGTGTACTGACTCATCACTTCTGGTTCTTGTCAAAAACCACGGCACGCGCCGCTTCAAAAGCGGGATTCATCGAAGCCAACATGGAAAACGGCCTTAAGCATCTACGTAAACAAAATCTGGTCGTGATTTTTCCTGAAGGAGAAACCGGTAACTTCAAACCGAGTCTCAAACGCTATCACCTACAAGAGTTCAGGCGCGGCTTCGTTCGCATGGCTCTCGACGCGCAATGTCCGATCATCCCAACGCTCATCATTGGCGCGGAAGAAACCCACATCAATCTGCGTCAGTTCAAACTGCCGCCCGCTCTGGCGAATTTGACCTTGCCTCTGCCCCTCAATTTGATTCCGCTCCCGGCCAAATGGAAAATCATTTTCCTCAAGCCCATTCACTTTCCCTATCAGTCAGGCGCGGCCAACGACGATGAACTCGTTCATGAGTTGGCCAGCGAAGTGCGGGAAGAAATGCAGCAAGCGCTCAGTCAAGAAATCGGCAAGCGAGAGTCGATTTTTCGGTAATCGGACAATGTGGATTCTCTGGCGGCTCTCAAGGATCAATGCCATCTGTTTTATCTTCGGCGATCGCCTTGATCATGGCTTTCCACTGCGCGACCACAAAGCCCTCTTTCCCCTCGGTGCGGCTCACCATCATATTGGTCAAAATCAGGGCGAAACTGATGGCCGCGATGAGCAGCAGAACATACTCGACCACGATTTGTCCGCTCTCGCTTTGACGGCGATGCCGCATCAGCTTAGAGTGGTGAAACCGTGACAAACGAATCATCGAATCGTCCCCCTGAGCCAGATCCCGAGTTCAAAGCACACGCCGAAAAGCGCCGCGACTACCAGTTGCCACCTTGGGCGACAGCCGGTCTGCTTGTGCTGCTTGTCGCATTGGCC
>JAMPXM010000160.1 GCA_023701225.1 Pseudobdellovibrionaceae bacterium
TTAAGTGCGAGTTCGACCGCCTCAATTCCATCGCCCGCCTCGCCCACGAGCACAATGCTCCCCATCTTGTCCACAACGTGACGGACGATCTCGCGAATGAATGGTGCGTCATCAACAACAAGTAATCTTGTCATGCCTTTTCCATTATAGACTTGCCGCCCTTCACCACCCAAATGGATAATGATTCGCTCATGGATCCCGTACGTCTTGCGACTGATTTATTTAACGCCATGTCCGACATGAGCGGATTCGCTGCCTACGGGGCGATTATTGGGGTCTTGCTGATCTGTGGCCTCGGTGTACCGATTCCAGAAGACATCACGTTGCTCGCAGCTGGCCTTTTGGCCTCGTCCGGACACATCACGTTAGGCGGCGCTCTCATCGCGGGTTTCACGGGCGTGATGATCGGTGACTCGTTTTTATTTTTTATGGGCCGCAAATTCGGAGCGAAAATCTTTGGCTTGCCAGGCTTTCGTCGCATTTTCACGCCTGAGCGAATCCGTAGGGCGGAAGACCGCGTTCGCCGCAATGGCCACTTCATTTGCTTCATCGCGCGCTTTCTTCCCGGTCTGCGTTCGCCGATTTTCGCTCTCGCGGGCGCGATGGGCGTGAAGCCTTCGGTCTTTCTCATGCAAGACGGGTTCGCGGCACTCATCAGCGTGCCGGTATGGGTTTACGTCGGATTTTGGCTCGGAGAAAATTGGGAAGAACAGTTCGCGCGCGTCGAAAAACTTCAAGATATTTTCCTGGCGGTGATCGGTATCGTCGTTCTCGGATACTTCGTCTTTCGCTTTTTCCGCAAACGCAAAGCGAGTCCCGTTCCCAAATCCTAAGAGCGGCTAGCCGCTCTTCGTCAGTTGCCCCAGGTATATCCCAGCTGAAATATCGTAAACGAATTCAAAACAGGCACACCGTTGGGCACATTGCCCGCGACTGGATCCGCGACGGCCGCGCCACCTGAAAACAGGTTTTTCTCCACGGTGTGTGACAGTCGATAAAACATCGAACCGGAACGGTCGTATTGCAGTCGACCGCCTACACTAAAGCCAACCCCATTGGTGTCTGCATTCGCGCCCGAGCGCAAATCTAATCCAGTGGCGGATTCCTTGTGACGCGCTTTCGGCAAAAACGAGACGCCCAAAACCCAACTGTAGCGAGCAGACGTCGGCCAGTCCCCTTCCAACGAGAGCTGCGCCCCGGTCGTCCGAATTCGGCCGCGCGATTGGGCGGAAAGAGGCACGCGCATCTGATACTCGTAGTAATCAACACCGAAACTCATTGCTGGCGACGAACGCCCCGAACTCAGAAAACGCCGACTGCGAATTCCACCGCGAATCCATTGGTGTGTCGCCGGAACCGATCCTGAACCCAGGAGCGAGTCGTTCACGTCGCCACTCAGGCTCGCGGCATACGAACCTTGCACGCCGAAAAACGGCGAGAACCAAACACGCGCTTCGCCTTCGAATCCCGGTCCGGATGTCACGTAGTCACGAAACGCATACGAACTCTGCGAGTCGTTGTAGATGAACGTGGGCGCCAAGCTCACTTCGAGGAGATTCAAGCGACGATCCATCGGACTGAGTGTTTGGCGGTATTGATCCAACTCGTCGCCCGTTCCACCCATGAGTACTTGGCGGAGAGGCGGCGGCTCCGGCGGCGGAACGCCTGCACCGGACAAGAACGTGCCTGACTGAGGATGCGTGACCAGCGCCGGTTGCGACGGCTCTTCCGAAACCACCGCCGTCCCGGCTTCTTGAGCGACCGGGCGCGCTTCGTCCATAGGCACTTGAGCACGAGGCCTCTCCACGCGACGAACCGTGGTCGCTGAACCAGGCTCGGTCGTCTTCGGCATCACTTTATATCGACCAGAGTCCAGCCCGCCTTCGCGAGTGGAGGTTCTAGAGCCTTGAATGATCAGTGCAGCGCTCGGATCAATCTGCGCGTAAGTCGCCATCGGCAACAGACCCGCAAGCAGAGCCGGCAAAAGAAAAGATCTCATACCTCAATTCATCGGCCTATCCGGCGGACCGCTTGAGGTCCGGAAGTGCCGAATTTGACGAGCGATGCGAAGACATGCACACTTGTCCTATGGCTCCACAACGACATGCTCGCGCTCGCGCGCCGCTCGATTGGACGCGACTTCTTTTCTTTGTCGCGAGCTGCGCGGTGTGCGCCGCCTCCCCGACTGAAGTCGTGGCGCAAGAGCAGCAGGCGTCCGCGTACTTCAGCCAAACCGACGCCGATCTCACGATTCGCAAAGTCGCCATTTTCCCTGTCACGGATAATCTCGACGGGATTTACGCGCGCCCAATCGAAGGACAGCTGACGGAGTTGATCAAGACCTATCATCAATGGGATTTAGCCGAACCCAGTTCCACTCTCGACCTCGGTAGTCCAGCAGACCTAGAGGAAAGTCCGGATGAAGTTCGACGCATCGGCGCCGGCGTCGAAGCGGATGCCTTCTTGGTGACCAAGGTCAGCAAAGGCCCTAATGGCGTCACCATCAAACTCAATCTCTTCATGAAGCATGACGGCAAGCTCCTCGTGCAAGAGATCCTCAAAGACCATCCGCGCTTTGAAGTGAATGAGCTCAAAGCCCAGGTGAAGCTTTTGTTCGCCAAGCTTGTACGCCGCATCCCTTATGACGGCTTGATCTTGAGCCGCCAAGGCAATCGCGTGACTCTCAACCTCGGTGCTTCGGATGGATTGGCGCAAAATCAGATGGTCACAGTCGTGCAAATCATCAAGACCAACCGCCATCCGAAATTCAATTTCTTAGTCAGCACGGAAAAAGAAATTCTCGGCCGAGTGAAGATTCTCAAAATCGAAGACACCATGAGCTTCGGGGCCGTGATCTCCGAACTCGACAAGGGCGTGATCCGCAAGTTCCACAAAATTTCAGGCCTGGATCAAGTTTCATATCCGGAACCCGACGAGCTCACCGGCACGGGCGAAGGCGGAAGTTCGCTTTTAGATCGCGACGACAGCCAAATCAGCTTCGGCAAAAATCCAAACGAGTGGGTGCCCGTACGCCCGCCCGCTTTTGGTGCGGTCGGTCTCAAAGCTGGCTTCGGCACCTACAACGTTTCCATGGCTCTGACTTCGGAAAATCTCGAAGCGAAGTCCTCGCTGTATCCGAGCATCGGCATCTTCGGCGAATTGTGGCTAAACCAAAATTGGACGGTACGCGCCGAGCTCGAACAAGGCGTTGGAAGCACAAGCAATCCCAAGTCGGGCTCCACGCCATCGGAACTCAATCACCAGCTGACGAAGTACTCTCTGATGATGGTTTACAACTTCCTGCTGCGAGATGATTTTTTCGGGCCCAAACTTCAAGTGCGCACGGGCTTCACTCGCTACCAAGTCTTCGTCGACGACTCCACGCCGACGGCTTTCACGACAACGACTTATTCCGGTCTCCTTCTCGGACTCTATGGCTCATTGCCTGTTACGGAAAAAAAGGACTGGTACGTCGGTGCGGGACTCAACATGGTGATGTTCCCTGGACTGGAAGAAAAACCGGTGAGCTCGGCCGCCACCGACAAAAACTCGATCAACGACTTCACGCTCTGGGTGGAAAAGAAGCTGAGCGAAAACCTACACGCCACCGCTTCTCTCGACTTCTCACTCTATAGCACGTCGTTCACTGGCACCGGCACCCGTTCGGGAGAGTCGGCCACAAGCCTGAGCCAGCGGCATCAAAGGCTCACTGGCGGCATCATTTACATGTTCTGATTTCAACGGACAGGCAGATGGGTGTGCGCCCTGCCGGGCGCACCAATAAAAAACCCAGGCATTGCTGCCTGGGTTTTTTTGAGTCTCCCGCCGTCAGGCCGGAGACTCGACCCATCGAGACAAGCTCGATTACATCATGCCGCCCATGCCACCCATGCCATGGTCGCCGCCAGGCATCGGAGCCGCGGACTCTTTCTTCGGAGCTTCCGCGATCATGGTTTCAGTCGTCAGCATCAAGGATGCCACAGACGCCGCGTTTTCGAGAGCCGTACGAACGACTTTCACGGGATCGATCACGCCGGACTTGAAGAGGTCTTCATACTGATCTGCGAACGCGTTGTAGCCCCACGTGTTCGTCTTGTTGGCGAGAACACGATCGAGAACGATCGCGCCATCCAAACCTGCGTTTGCCGCGATCTGGCGGATCGGCTCTTCGCACGCACGCTTGATGATGTTCGCGCCCCAGCGCTCTTCATCCGTGAACTTCGCTTTTTCGATCGCCTGCGAAGCACGCAAGAGAGCCGTGCCGCCGCCAGCGACGATACCCTCTTCGACAGCCGCGCGAGTCGCGTTGAGCGCGTCTTCCACACGAGCTTTCTTCTCTTTCATTTCGACTTCCGAAGGAGCACCGACGTGCACGACAGCGACGCCGCCGGCGAGCTTCGCGAGACGCTCTTTGAGCTTCTCTTTATCGTAGTCGCTGGTCGTCTCTTCAATTTGCGCCTTGATTTGACCGACGCGTGCGGTGATGTCGGCTTTTTTGCCAGCACCATCGATGACCGTCGTGTTGTCCTTGTCGACAACGATGCGCTTCGCTTGACCGAGCGTCTGGAGAGTTGCCTGCTCAAGCTTCATGCCGAGATCTTCGCTGATGACAGTCGCACCCGTGAGGGTTGCGATATCTTCCAACATCGCCTTGCGACGGTCGCCGAAGCCGGGAGCCTTCACCGCGCACACTTGCAGAGTGCCGCGCAGTTTGTTGACAACCAGAGTCGCCAACGCTTCTCCGTCGACATCTTCCGCGATGATCAGGAGCGGACGGCCGGCTTTCGCCACGCCTTCCAAGACGGCGATCATATCGCGCATCGTGGAGATTTTCTTGTCATGGATCAGGACGAACGCGTTCTCGAGAACGGCTTCCATGCGCTCAGGGCTGGTGATGAAATAGGGCGAGAGGTAACCGCGGTCGAACTGCATGCCTTCCACGACATCGAGTTCCGTTGCCGCGGTTTTGCTTTCTTCAACCGTGATCACGCCTTCGCGGCCGACTTTGCTCATCGCATCCGCAAGCATCTTGCCGATTTCAGGATCGTTGTTCGCCGAGATCGTGCCAACTTGCGCGATTTCGGAATCGTTCTTCACCGGCTTCGCCAAAGATTTCAGCTCTTCTTTCACGATCTCAACGGCTTTGTCGATGCCACGCTTCACGGACATCGGGTTGTGGCCCGCCGTCACGATTTTCGCGCCTTCACGGAAAATGGCCTGCGCCAAAACCGTCGCAGTCGTCGTACCGTCACCGGCATCGTCATTCGTTTTCGACGCGACTTCTTTAACCATCTGCGCGCCCATGTTTTCGAATTTGTTTTCCAACTCGATTTCCTTCGCGACAGTCACGCCGTCTTTGGTGATCAGGGGCGAACCGAAGGACTTTTCAATCACGACGTTGCGACCTTTCGGGCCGAGCGTGACTTTCACTGCGTTGGCGAGCGTGTTCACGCCCTTGAGGATCAACGCGCGGGCGTCTTCAGAAAAACGAAGCTCTTTGCTCATATATAACTCCTAAAAATGAAATGAAAATTCGTTTGTTTTGTTCTTTTGATTTCTTGCGAGACGGTTACTGGATGATTCCCAGAACGTCTTCTTCGCGCATCATCAAGAACTCTTTGCCGTCGAGCTTCAGCTCTGTGCCCGAGTACTTGCTGAACAGAATCTTATCGCCCGACTTCACTTCGAGCGGCAAAGTTTTGCCGTCTTCCGTGATACGGCCGCTGCCAGTTGCAACCACTTCTCCCCGCTGCGGCTTCTCTTTCGCGCTGTCCGGAATGATGATGCCGCCAGCCGTTTTTTCTTCTTCGGCCATGCGGCGGACCAGAATGCGATCATGCAACGGGCGAACGTTCAGGTTTGCCATATCGAAATTCCTCCCTTGAGTGAAACGTAGAAATACCTAGGCAAGTGTTGAAAAACACAGCCAATATGAACGTCCCCAAAAACCTGTCAAGGAATCACCAAAAATATTTGCTCCCAAGACCTCAAGAAGGAGGCTCCAGGAACAAAAAAAGGTCCGATAATTTAATAACTTAGGAGCACACGACGGCAGGCCAGAGAGGTTTGCCCTCGCGCTAAAATGGCCATCAAAGTCCTAGGGATTGTGACTTTTCGCTGCTCAAGGGTCGCAAAGATTCGACCGACTGTGGCAACATCCCCACGCTGCTGCGCCCGATTTCGAGCTGTTTTTTGAACGCCAGCATCAACTGCGCGACTTCTTCGGCGCTCATTTTTTTGGCAGCTTCCAAGACGGTGGCTTCACTACGAATCTGACTCAAGTAAAGAACGAAGTAGTCGTTGATCGTCAACTCTGTCGCGAATTCAAAATTGATCTGCGCTTGCTGCAAGCGACTTTCGCCCTTGCCGCCTTTTTGCACTCGACCCGCCGCATGAGTTTGGGAGCGAGCCGCCGTCGGACGTTCCATTGCAGGAATCCCTCGCTCCGGACCCGACTCGGCCTGGATACGTTCTAGTGTGGCTTTGGCATCTTCCACCCGCATGGTTTTCCAAGCTCGAAACGTCAGGACTTCCGCCTCCGCGCCCTGGGCAAAGGCGGGTTCCCAGGCCAGAATGCCTATGGCACAAGCGACTGCAATTTGAACAAGTATTTTTTTCACACGATCTCCAGCATACGTACCGCGACACTCTGCGAGTGACTTGTTGCCTATTTGTTCAATGCGTATGCCAGACGTCCTCTTCGGCCGCGTCACCGCCAACTCAGTTTTAGCTAGGAAAGAGCCCTTGCATCACATCGGCAACTGACCCTTTTTGGCGTTCGCTCGTCGCACCTTCGGCCGACAAGGGCGCCGGTGAAGACGGGCGGGCGACGACGGAGCTTTGGAAAAATTTTTACTCACGCATGGAAGCTTGGTTCCATCACGAGACTGCGTTCAGATCTCTAAACAAAACCTCGCGTACCTCAGGTTGGCGCGGCCTTTGAACAGAGTGCGCCGGTCTCTTTCTTTTCGTCCCTGCCCGAGGAGCCTTCAATCATGCCGCGCCGGACTCTCACGATCTTTGTTATACTCTTGTTGGCTTCGCTCACGGTTCATGCCCAAACTTCTGACCTCCGCTGGCGGCAGTTTCATTCCAACCCGCGCGCATTTATGGAGCAGCCCCCGACCAAACGAGACGCGCAAGGCCTCCTCGTTCGCGTCAGTCGCTTTCCGAACGAGTTCATCCGCAACAAACAATTCCTGGAAATCAAAACCGCCTACCGCCGCGGAGAAGATAAGCGTGGTCGCGATCTCGGCACCAAGCACTGTACGCGCGAAGGAGTTTGCTTCAAAGACATCCAGGATGGGCGCGCCGCGGCCCGAGAGCGTGTCGAGGATTTCATTGATGCAAAGGAACTCAAAGCGACCCGTGGCCGTCTGCTCACCAATCTTGAAGAAATGGAAGCAGAAGGTCTGCGCTCCGCGACGCTTCCTGAAATGCCCTGGTCGGACAGCTATTGGCCGATCGAACGGGGTATTCTGGGCTGGCGCTATAACGACCCGGCTCACACAAATTCTCGCCGTTGGCGGGACTACTTTGATTTTGTCCACCGCGATCAAAACTCTCTACTCGCGGTCTACAACCGCGGCAATCCTGAGGAAATCGACAACCTCAGCCCTTCGGAGAAATACGATCTGATCATCGGCGTGCTCCAGCGGCCGAACGGCACCTCCAAGAACGGCTTTCTCACACCCTTCATGTGGAAAGAGGGCGGCAACTATCAAGATCCGTCGGGCAA
>JAMPXM010000161.1 GCA_023701225.1 Pseudobdellovibrionaceae bacterium
ATCCGCCCTATGATTTCAAAGATGTCGATGGCCGACCGGAAGGTTATTCCGTCGACCTGATGACCGCGGTGGCGCGCGAAATCGGAATGGATATCGAATTTCGCTCCTCTCCCGGGCAGGATCTGGTTCCAAATCTTGAGGCCGGTAAAGTCGATATCGTGGCGCTGGTGGCCTACTCCGACGAGAGGGCCAAGAGCATAGATTATTCCGAGCCGCATATTGTCGCTTATGACGGAATTTTTATTCGTGACAGCGAGACTCAAATCCGCTCGGAGCGTGATTTGGCTGGGAAGACTCTCATCGTGCTGGCCGGTGACGTCGCGGAGCCCTTCATTCGTGCGCGTCCCGAGATCAAAAGCATGCTCATTGCGCAATCAGCCTACGAAGCTATGGGTCGTTTAAGCGCAGGCGAGGGCGATGCATTTATCGGTCCGCTCGTCGTTGGTTTAAAAGTCATGGAAACCGCAGGATATCCGCATGTGCGCTTGGCCGATTTTCCGAATATCTTCTGGTACAAGCGTGAAACCGGCTTTGCCGTACGCAAGGGGAATGCCGAGCTGCTCCAGCGCCTCAATCATGGCCTGCGTGCGGTCAAGGCCAGTGGTGAGTACGAGAAAATCTATCAGAAGTGGTTTTCTCGACTCGATCCCGTGGCGATCGCGTTGCGCGAGGAGCGCGAACGTCTGATCGTAGGGTTTACGATCGCCGCTGCAGGGCTACTTTTCATCTCCGGTATCGCTCTCGCGTTTCGACGCGAGGTAGGCCGCAAGACCGAATCTCTGGCCGAGAGCGAAGGGCGATATCGTGGTTTGGTCGATAATTTGCCGGGCGTGGTCTATCGGTGCGCAAATGATGAAAACTGGACAATGGAATTCATCAGCGATCACATCACGGATATCACGGGCTATACGGCCGCGGATTTTGTGCAGAATCGCGTTCGCAGCTACGGCAGTGTGATTTATCCCGACGACCGGGCGCATGTGCAGCAGGTCGTACTCGCGGCGATCGCATCCAAAGCGCCGTTCACTCTTGATTATCGCATGCTACACAAAGACGGGTCGATCCGCTTCGTTCACGAAAACGGCGTGCCGTTGTTCGACGACAATGGCAACGTGCGGTTTTTGGAAGGCGTGGTCTTTGATGTCAGCGAGCGAAAACGCATCTCCGAGCTCTTAGCGAGTCAGCAGGCCAAATTGGTTTCGAGTGCGCGCATGTCGGCCTTGGGGGAAATGGCGGGCGGTATCGCGCACGAAATCAATAACCCTTTGGCGATCATCAATGGCCGGGCCAATCAGCTCCAAGAACTGGCTGTCGCCGGCAACGTGGACTCCAAAGTGGCGGCACGCATTGCGAGCAGCATTGAGGTGACAGTCAGCCGGATTTCCAAAATCGTGCGCTCGTTGCGACATGTCGCCCGGGATACGGAGTTTGATCCATACGAGTTGATTCCTGTGGCGCAGATGATCGAGGAGACGCTGGAATTGAGCGAGCAGAAGATGAAGCATCACGGTGTTGAGTTGCGTGTCATCCAAGAAACTCCGGATGCCAACGTGGAGTGTCGACCGGTACAAATCATTCAGATCCTGATTAATCTCATCAATAACGCCTACGACGCCGTGATGGAGCGGCCCGCAGACAAATGGATCGAGGTCCGCGTGAGGGAGTTCACGAAAGACTCAGAAAATTGGGTCGATATTTCGGTCGCGGATTCTGGCGGTGGAGTTCCGGATGAGTTGCTGGACCGTGTGTTCTTGCCGTTTTTCACCACCAAAGGGGTTGGGCGCGGAACAGGTTTGGGATTGAGTATTTCCAAAAGTTTGGCGGAAGATCATCGAGGCCAGTTATTCTTGGATCGTCAGGCTCGAGAAATAGAAGGGCGGACCCGTTTTGTTTTAAGGCTGCCGGTCCGCCAACGAATCGAAAGTGAGCCGCATCCGGCGCACTCAAGCTGAATTGGTTTTTATCTTTACGGTCGGTCCGCGCAGGTCATTTGTGCGACCGGTCGAGTGCCTGCGATCGAATGGTGGTCGAGACGCGCCTCGATCTGCCCTGTGCAGTTCAAACTTTTGATCGTGGCGGTGAAGCCGTAGTCGACGATGTCGGTCCGCCGGCAAACCATCACATCCGCTCCCGGAGCCAGCGTCAAAGGATCGGATTGGAGACGCGTGCACGGAAGAGTTTCGACAACTGTCGCGCCAGCGAAGTTCACCGTTTTGATGATCACGCTGTCGCGAGAGCCGGCGATCTCCATGAGATAACCAGTATCCGCTTCGGTGCGATCAAAACACGTCAGCACGGCATGGGCTTGCGAGGCAAAAAGCATCGCGACGATCCAAGCAGAAGCAAATCTTTTCATGGCAGTGCATTCCTTTAAAAAAAAGCGGCGGGAGTTTCCCGCCGCGAGTTTTGGCTGATTTTGAGATCGGACTCGCGACCGCTCGAGATTAGCGTCGAGCCAAAGGCGCGCCGGGTTCCAGCTTGCTGCCTTCCGCGTACCAGCACGCGGAGCGAACTCCGAGTGCGGTCGTCACTTGTTCGCGGCGGCTGAGGCGGCGTTCCGCCAGATCCGACATATTGCAAGCGCCCGTCTTGGGGTTCTTGTTGTCGAAGTCGACCTCATGTCCAACCGGGCAAACCGCGCCGGCGAAGTACGTGTCGAGGCGGCACTGAGCGGGCGGGTGGCCTTGCATCGTGCTGCGAACTTTCGAAGTGTCAGGCGTGTTGAACTCAGGCATTTTCGAGCCGCCGAGGCTGCCCAAGAGACGTGCCAGAGCCTTGCCGCCCATCGAGCTGCGCACGCAAGTCGCGAACTGTTGTTTGGTCGTTCCTTGGCCGGCTTTGCAGCGTTCCGCGACGAGCGGATCGATGTCGGACGCCGCATACTGACGGCGAAGAGCTTCCCAGTTATCGACTTTCTCGAGGACCTTGCGCATGCACTTTGCCGACGCGAAGTAATCGGATTGGCCTTCTACCGATGCCCAGTCCATGCCGCCGTACTTGGGCGCGCCGCCAAGATGGTGGCCCAATTCGTGGCAGAGAACCATCGCGAAACCATCTGGAGTGGCTTCCGGGTGGCGAGCCAGTCCGCCGAACATGGCGACGTGCCACGTTTTGCCGATACGACGAGCGTAGGCGTTCACCGTGTCGTCATCCCACTTGCGTTCGACAACGAGCTTGCCGCCGTTGGCCTCAACGATTGGAGCGTACACTTTTTCAACTTGGTCGATGACCTTGTTGAAGATCTGCTCGGAGATCCCTTGCGCGTAGATGCCGCGTGCGAAGCGCATCGTGTTGGGTGGAATCATGGTGCAGCGATTGCCATCGTGCCCGTGAAGATCGCCGCGAGCGGCATCCGCCTGCAACGTCATTGTTGTCGTAGCGACGACCGCGCCGACAGCCATCATGAATCGGACTTTGGACAAGAATCCTCTGGATACGAACTTGGGATTCATCATTTTCCCCCCTCCTGGAAAAGTGGATCTTACGGCTCGTCGATTAGGCTCAGACGTAGGTCCGGAGGGGTCAATTAGAAAACGCAACCGAATCGAAGATTTGTTCGGATTGACGCGTTCCGCGCGGAAACGAAGCGGTGCGCATTTATGCCTCTCAAAAGGCCATCTAATAATGCGGAAAATTTCAGCAGAAATGAGTGCGCGAGTGCGAAAAAAAACGGCGGCACTTGTGAGAGTGCCGCCAAGAATTCGTTCTGAATTTCGTTCTGAATTTCGATCACATGTTCTTAGCGACGAAGAGCGGGCTTGAGCGCCTTGAGCGCATCTAAACGGCCCATGCCGAAATCGTTGTCGTGACCTTCTTTGCCTAAATCACTCGAAGACTTCATCAAGATCGTGGCCACATCTTGAACCATGAACTTCGGATTCGCTTGAAAGAGCAGGGCCGCGACACCGGCGGCATGGGGAGTCGCCATCGACGTTCCCGACATCGTGCCATATTTTCCGCCCGGCATTGCCGAGAGAACGTCGACACCAGGAGCGCTGACTTCAGGCTTGAGGGCTTCATGCGTTGACCAAATTGCTGGACCACGTGAGCTGAAGCGCGCGATGCCATCTTTCGAATCTGTCGCGCCAACACCGAAGGATCCGGGGCAGGCGGCGGGTACGCCGACCGTGCTCGGGCGAGGACCTTCATTGCCATTGGCGAAAACCGGGAGAATGCCGAGTTTCACCCATCCGTCGACAGCCTTGCAAAGAACGTTGTCTTTCGGATCTTCGGACGAACTCGGAGAGCCGCCACCCCAAGAATTGCTGACCAACGCAGGATGATCTTGCGTACTTGGGTTTTCATCCGGATCCGCCATCCACTGCATTCCTTGCAGAATGACCGCCAGAGTGGAGCTGCCGGCGGCGTTGAAGATTTTGCCCGAGAAGAGCGAAGCCTTTGGTGCGACACCGATTTCCGTATTCGAGGTTTCGCCACCGGCGATCGTTCCGGAAACATGAGTGCCGTGACCGTGATCGTCATACGGAGTCGTTTTTTTGCCGAAGAAGTCGCGGAAACCTTTGAGTTTGCCGGCGAGATCCGGATGCGCGGCATCGATCCCGGTATCCAACACGCCGACTGTCACGCCTTCGCCGTTGATGTTCGGCATTTCTTTGCGCACGGCCGGGATATTCAGTTTTTCAAGGCCATATGTGAATTTATCCGCGAACGTCTTGCGATCGAGAACGCGAACGCGCACCGGTTCGATCAGGCGGAATTCGCGGTCGGCGTACAGAGCTTTCAAGCGCGGCAAATGCACGAGCGAGGCAATGCCGGCCGAGTGCGTACGAATGATCATCGCGTTGGCGATCCAAAGGGGTCTGAAGTTTTGAATCGCGCCGAACTGTTCGCGGCTTTGGCGGATCGCGCGGATCGCGGGTTGCTGGCTCTGTTGCGCATTGCGCATGAGGTACTTGCGGACGGTGCCGTAGGCATCGGTGGAGCGGCGTGCGGCGGGTGCCGGCAAGCTGTCTTCAAAAAGCGCAATGACCGTGAGCTGCTGATTCGGCACCGGTTGACGAAGATACGGTTCGAGTGCCGGGTCGACTTGAACCGCGGCGGTTCCGGTCGCTGGCAACATCGCCAGTGTCGCTAAAAAGGCCAGTAAAAATCTTTTCACGTGATCCCCCCTGATGAAAAAATGAAATTCGAATCAATGAACTTCAGACCAATGAACCGAATCATTGCGTCACTGATCGGGGGGGATTGGCAAGCGGATTATTGAGGACCCTCGGCCTTCGCTTCTCTGAACTCGAGAGTTGAGGCCTTTAGCTGAGGCTTTCAGCTGAGGCTGCGGTGCTTCAGTGCGCGCTCATGAAGCAGAGGCCGTGATGTGCGATCAGAGTCTTGGAATCATCAGAGTCTTTGTATCAAGTGATAGCCGAAGCGAGTGCGAACAGGTTCGGACACTTCACCGGGCTGCAGAGCAAATGCGGCGGTCTCAAAAGCTTCGACCATGCGTCCCCGGCCAAAAGTTCCTAAATCGCCTCCGCGCGCTTTTGAAGGACAGGATGAAAACTTCTGCGCCAGGTCCGCGAAGTCCGCGCCTTCCTTGATCTTGCGGAGCAGGTCTTGAGCTTCGTATTCATGAGTCACCAGAATGTGTCGGGCATGGACAAGTTGGTTGTCGACAACGTCGGACATGGGCTCCCCCCCCTGGAATCATGCGAACCGATACCCTAAAAACTCCTAGAACGCCATGACTCCAGCGTCGTTCGTGTAATTCTCTTCACAAATGCGCGCCGCACTCGATCTTTTGACCGACATCACTTAAGAAATCCGACTTCTTCATCGCTGCGGCAAATTGGGAGAGATCATGAGACCAGGGCGCGAGATTGACACTCGCATCGCACGGGAAGTTTTCGGCTATTCCGTTTGGGCAAAGAATAAAACAATCTACGAGGGCGCACCCAAGGGCGAACGCCCGCTCCGCGCGTATTCGAACGACATCCAATGGGCTTGGGAGGTCGCCGACAAACTCAAAATCGCGTTTATTCCAGTGGTTGGCGGTCAGTGGTTCGTTTTTGTTCCACCGCAGGATTCCGGTTGGGAAAGTCCTCAGGCGATGTTGAAGTTCTTGGACGAGGGGAACTTCAACGATTGTGCGGCCGCACTCGGCGACAGTATTCCGCTTTTGATTTGCCAAGCGGCATTGAAGGCGATGGACAAGCGCGCGATCGATGTCGATGTGGTCAATCCGATTCAGTTCGACCAAGACGCTCGCCAATAACGGAGTTCTGTTTCATCGTGAATGCTTTTGTGTACTTTTTTTGCTTCGCAGCTGGTCTCGTGATTGGTTGCTTGATTCGCCCTCAAGTTTCATATCAACGGAGTCACTTTTTTTGGGCGCGCCGTCGCCACTTGGATGCGCCGTCGTCGGACGCAGCGCTGGAACTGATCCCGCAGATGATTTGGTTTGCGGATGCCAGCGGCGGCATCGAATATTTCAGCGGGCAGTGGCGGTCTTACACGGGAGTCGAGGTCGAGCGTCATTATGGGCGTGGCTGGCACTCTGTCATTCATCCGGACGATCTTCCTGGCCTTCGTGCCGAACGGGAACGGATATCTCGCACAGGGCGGGAGTTTGCCTTTCGTGCGCGAATCCGTGATCGTTTCGGGCGGTACCGGTGGTTTTTCATCCAGTCCAATCCGCAGAAAGACGAACGCGGAAAAATCGTGCGCTGGGTCGGTGCGTGCACCGACATCCACAATTTGATCGCGGCGGAATCGGAATTGAAACTCAATCGGGATCGCCTGCAGTTGGCGCTCGCGGCTGGTCGAATGGCGGCGTGGGAAGTTGACTTGATGACTGGCGAAATCGCGCGCTCTGAAAATCATGACCAACTCTACGGTTACGACCAGCGACAGGCCCGTTGGACTTTCCATGATTTTCTGGCCGCGATCCATGAGGATGATCAGGCGCGGGTCTACGAGGAGATTGCCCATCTTCAGGATTCGGCGGATGGTACTTCGTATTCGGATGAATTCAGAGTCCGTTGGGCCGATGGGAGTATCCACTGGTTGGCGTCACGTGCGCAGTTTCATCGTGATGCGGACGGGAAAGCCGCGGCTATCCGCGGAGTGTTGATCGATGTCACAAGCCTCAAAGAGGCCGAAGAATCGATTGCGGCCGCGAAAGTCGCGGCCGAAGACGCCTCCCGCGCCAAGAGCCAGTTTTTGGCCAATGTCAGTCATGAATTGCGAACACCGTTGGGCGCCATTTTGGGTTTTCAGCGTATTTTGCGGGAGCCCAATATCCCGAGTGAGGAGCGTTCGCAATACTTGGAAATCATTGAGCGCAACGGGACGGCTCTTATGCAGCTCATTGATGATCTACTCGATCACTCGCGACTGGAGGCGAAGCGGCTTTCAATCGAAAATATCCAGACGGATCTTCATGAATTGATCGATGATGTGCAGCACATCGGCGGGATGAAGGCCGAACAAAAGGGCGTCTTCGTGCTTTTTTCGCGGGGGCCTCGCGTCCCGAGGAAGATTATCGCCGATCCTACGCGGGTGCGACAGGTGCTTGCCAATCTTGTTGTCAACGCCGTTAAGTTCACGGAGCGCGGCCATGTGCGTGTCGATGTCGACATTTGCGTCGGCCGTGAACTCGTTTTTGATATTCGCGATTCAGGCATTGGGATTCGCGATGAAGAACGGCCGACGCTGTTCACGCCATTTCGGCAGGGCGAT
>JAMPXM010000162.1 GCA_023701225.1 Pseudobdellovibrionaceae bacterium
AGGCTTTCGAGACGTTTTTCGCCTCGATAACCACATCACCCAACCGCGGACCCGGCGGGATATAGAGCTGCAACTCCTGCAAACGCTCTTGGCTCGGTTCCTTGAGAAGATTTTCGTAAGCCGACAAGCGCGCCTTGGACTTGCCTTGACGTGCGCGCGGACTCATCCGCACCCACTCCAATTCGCGCTCCAGCGTTTTGAGACGTTTGGCATCTTCCTTGGCCTCTTGCTGCATGCGCCGGTCTTTTTGCTCCAGCCACGAGGAATAGTTCCCCTTCCAGGGAATACCTTCGCCACGATCCAGCTCGAGGATCCAACCCGCGACGTTATCGAGGAAGTAACGATCATGTGTCACGGCGATGACCGTCCCCGGGAAGTCATGAAGGTACCGCTCCAGCCACGCGACCGATTCCGCATCCAAGTGGTTGGTCGGCTCGTCGAGCAATAGAATATCTGGATTGGAAAGCAGCAACCGGCACAGAGCGACCCGGCGTTTCTCACCGCCAGAGAGCTTGTCGACTTTGGAGTCGCCGGGAGGACAACGGAGCGCATCCATCGCCTGTTCGACTTTCTGATCGACTTCCCACCCGCCGAGCGCCTCGAGTTTTTCTTGAACCTTGGCCTGCCGCTCGATGAGCTTTTCCATCTCCTCGGGCGTCATCTCTTCGTTGAACTTTTCGTTGATCTGATTGAACTCGATCAAAAGCGCATTGAGTTCACCGAGCCCGTCCATGACGTTTTCTTTGACCGTCTTGTTCGCATCCAGATGAGGCTCTTGCTCAAGATAGCCGACTTTGAAATCACGCGCCGGAAATGCCTCGCCGAGAAAGTCTTGATCGACACCTGCCATAATTTTCAACAGCGTCGATTTACCGGAACCGTTCAACCCCAACACACCGATCTTCGCGCCATAGAAGTAGGAAAGATAGATGTTCTTCAGCACGTATCGATTGGGCGGATAGACTTTGCCAACGCCCTTCATTGTGTAGATGATTTCTTCGGCCATAATTTTCACCTCGTCATTGGGTTATCGAAGTCGTTTTGGCTTGTCAAATACCCAGAATGACCTGCAGAATTTCGATCCATGAGCAGCAACGATCCCGACGAAAAGACAGCGCCGAAACCACCATCACGCCTTCATCTCAATCGTACGCTCCACGAGCTCGAGTCGGCGTTGAACGAGTGGGACTCCTTAAGCTCTTCGCCACAGATCGCAAGCCCCGCTCAGGACGCGAATCCCGCAAAGCGCGCCGATGAATCCGAATTCAAAAAGAGAACGAAGCTGCTCTTGGACGAATTGCGCCGGCAGCTCGCAGAACTTTAATCGCGACGGCCATTCAACGCGACAGCCAACGGATTTGAGACCAATGGATTTGAACGGAAATTCACCGGTCCGCTTTTGAGCCGCCTAAGCAAGGGGGAGAGCTCACTTCGATGGCCTCATTGCGCTCAGCCCACTCCTCCGGCGTGTAGAGGCGATGACTGAGGGCATGCAAACCGCCCTTCAAATCGTCCGCTAAAACGTCATGCACCAGCCGTGAGCGCGCCACCCGCGTGAGAGCTTCAAAACGCGCGCTCACTAAAACCAGGCGAAAATGAGATTCCGACCCAGATGCAACCGCATGCATGTGACTCTCGTCGACAAGATCCAAGAAAGCCGGCGCGAACGCCGCTCGCAGGTTTTTTAGAATCCGATCCGCTCTGGACATGACGAGCAGTCTATCACCTTCTGACGGTGAGGTCTTTGATTTTAAACAATTCCCGGGAGCCGGCACCCAAGCACGTGAGATCCATCCGCAAGGCTGCGTCCTCCATCCGCGTCTCAATCAAGCAGAAATTGTAGCTGCTTGTCCCCGCCAACCGACGTGGATTTCCCTTCGGCAGAGAGCGCGGATAAGAGTGCATGGCACTGGAAGTGATTTCGTAGGTTTCATAGCCGAAAACGGACCGATCAATTTTTTGCAACTCGCTGAAATGAACATCTCCCGAGCCCAAAACGACCGGCGCGCGAACAGACCGAATGCGATGGACAAAATCAGAGAAACGCGCCGCATGGTTGCCCTCGAAAGACCATGCGAGTCCGGATCGATAGGCGCCAAAATACTGCGTTCCATTGAGAAGCCAGGCCGGCGCGTCAGATGCATTGAGCTCGTTCTCGATCCAGGCATCCTGCTCCGGTCCCCAAAACGTCTCTCGCTGCGCGCGCGCCCAGCGAGAGGAGCGGAACGAACGGCCATCGGTCACTAAAAACCGATGCCCGTAGGCGTGGAAGCCACGCGCGATCCCAGGCCCCGCAAAGACCGCCCCATCGTCGGTCGGCTCCTGCGCGTACATGGCATCGAATATCGCGCGCGAAGCGTCTTTCATTCCCCAACGAGAATCTTTGTCGTTTTTGCCAAAGTCATGATCATCCCAGGTCGCGATCACCGGAATCAGCTGAGTCCAGCGGTAAAGCCCCAGTGTCAGGCGCGTTTCCACATAGCGGCGCCAAATGCGCTCCGGCGTGATCGAAGACCACGGTCCCGTATCGACGTACACGCAATCGCCCAACAAGAATACGAAGTCCGGTTTCGCCGCCGAAAGCGCGTCCCACATGGCCGGGGATTCTTTGAGCCAATCGTCATGCATACACGACGCCAACACAAAGCGCGTGGTCTCCGGAGCCGTGTCTCGCAGACTCGAAAATTCACGCTGATCCAAAAGACGACCATCGCTTCCGATGACATCCAATCGCGCTTGGCGCCCGGGCTCCAGACCCGAGACACGCAATTTATAAGCGATCCAAGGAGAATCATCGCGATGCTTTCGCTCCAATACCAGCTGAACGTCGGCCATCGCAGAATCGCTGGCGCGGTCGATATAGGAAACACCGATGCGAATATCGAGATCTTTGTAGATGAGGAGACTGAATTGCGCGGTCGTTGAGGTCGTCGCCCCCTGCAGAATGGGAACGAAGGCTGCTGGCGCGTTGGCGTCGGCTCGCTTCTCCGTTCCGTTACGCGCTTGCGCGACCGCTTTCGCTGGTGCCGCAATCCATGCGGCTGTGCCTGCCAGCACACCTTTTAAAAAATCTCTGCGCACCCAATCCCCCCCCGGTGGCAGCATTATCACGTCACATATTTCAAGCTTATTGCAAGTCAGGAAATGATTGCAATGATCCTCATCACTGAGGTCCCGTCTCTGGAGTGAAAAATGGTGCGCATCAGCGTTCGACTTTCTGAGTCGCGATGCTCACCTCTAGTTTTTTGAACAAATCGCTGAGCAAAGTCTTCCGCTGCTCCTCGCCCACGGGACGAAAACCGCTTTCAAAGCGTTCCAGCAGATCCGGGCGAATATCCTCCAGAAAACGCGAGGGTGTGACCGGCGCCAAGCGACCGAAGCGTTTGCGAGCGCGTGCACGCGTGAGCACGAGACGCTCACGTGCGCGTGTCACGCCGACATAAAACAATCGACGCTCTTCAGCAACATCCTCGCCCAAGGTCCGATGCGGCAACAAATCTTCTTCCAGCCCCATCAGTACGACCGCGCGGAACTCCAAACCCTTACACGCGTGCAACGTTAGCAATTGAACCTTCGGAGTCTGATCGCGATCAAGCCCCTCGCCCGGATCTCGCAACTCCATGGCATCAACAAATTCACGCAGCGACTCGCGCGTGGCCCCTCCACGCTCCAAAAACCCGTCCATGATGCGACCGAGGATTTCCATCGCCATCCATCGTTTCGCCAAGGCGGCATCGTCTTTGACGGCGGCACGCAAGTGCGCCCGATACCCGATGCGATCCAGGAATTTCACCAGCCGTACCCCCGCCGACTCTCCTGGAACAGCCGGCTGACCGTTTCCGAGCAGCTCATCAGGAAGACCGGCCAACAACGAGAAGAGCTCATCGATGTGCACGCCGATTTTTTCGGCGATCCCGGCACCACGCCAGTCGCGAGCGGCCGACAAAAAGCCAAGCGACTTTCCTTTGGGCAAGTGTTGTGCCGCCGCGTTTTTCTCGGCGGCAAATTCGGCCAGGCGCTCAACCGTGCCATCACCGATCCCGCGCGAAGGCGTGTTGATGATGCGTCGAAACGAGACCTCGTTGGGATTCAGCGCCGTCCGCAGATACGCCAGAACATCCTTGGTCTCTTTACGATCAAAGAAACCCATTCCACCGGTGATCGAATAGGGAATATTGTTCTGGCGAAGCGCGCCCTCCAATAAGCCACCCTGCCCGTTGGAGCGGTAAAGCACGGCGATCTGATCGTTTGGAATTTCCTGGTCACGGAAATGCCGGATATGGCTGACGACCTCTTCGATTTCGATGTCGTCGTTGTCGTAGACAAAGAGTTCGGGCTTGGCGCCGGCTTGAGCCTGAGGATCCGGCCGCAGAACTTTTCCGTGGCGAGCGGTGTTTTTCTCGATGATGTTGTTGGCCAAACTCAAAATCGCGGGCGTCGAACGATAATTGCGTTCCAAACGGATCACGCGGCACTGCTGAAAGCTTTTTGGAAAATCCAAAATATTACTTACGCACGCGCCACGCCAACCGTAAATCGATTGATCGTCGTCTCCGACGACGGCGATATTCATGTGATTCATCACCAATGCCTGCACCAATCGAAACTGCGTGCGGTTGGTATCCTGAAACTCGTCGACCATCACGTGCTGAAACGCCTCCTGCATACGCGCGAGGATTTCGGGATGCGACTTGAAAAGTTCCAACGGCTTCAACAGCAAACCTTCGAAGTCGACCACGCCGAGCGACTCCAAGCGTCTGAGGTACTTCGGCAGCAAGACCTCGGCCATCACCTCATATTCATCCGACGGGTTCTGCGCTTTTTTTCGCCCGACTTCCCGCCATGCGCCCATGATCGAAAGTAGCTTGTCGGCCTTAAAGGTCTCTTTTGCGCTGTTGCGAATATTGGAGAGCAGCTCTTTTAAAATGCCGTCGGCGTCGCTGCTGTCGACAATACCGAAATGCGAAGGAAGACCTGCTTCTTTGTGAAAACGTCGGAGAAGTTGAAGTCCGAAGGAATGAAACGTCCCTGTCCAAAGATCCTTGGCCTGTGCCCCGATCTTCACGCCCACGCGATGCTTGAGTTCACGCGCGGCCTTGTTGGTGAACGTGAGGACACACAGATCCTTCGCTTTGGCTGCGCCACTCTCAAGGATATGACCGGTGCGCGAGACGAGAACCGTCGTTTTGCCGGAACCCGCGCCGGCAAGGATCAAAAGCGGGCCGCGCGTGTGCTGCACGGCTTCGGCTTGTTCTGGATTCAGGCCCTGAGTCCAACGTGACACGAACGGATTCCCTTCTTGGAAATCCGCCTTACGAACCCGCGACGAACGCTTTCCAAGCTGCAATGAATGTACGAAGCGCCAAGGCTACCAAAAGCGTTCCGATGAGCCAATCGCGTTTGCGAGGATTCATCTGACTTTGCATGCGCCGCCCGAAGGGTGATGTCAGTTGCGCGCCTAAAAATAAGGCGATCGCCAAATCCAGCCGCACGCGCCCGAGCGCGAAGGCTGCGCCCCAGCTGGATGCCGATAGCGATTCCATCTTGACAAGCGCCAGCGCGCCTGCAAGCGAAGTGCACATGATCGTGACATTGGCCGTCGGCACCACTTCCTGACGCATCACCAAATTCAACCGCGCTAAAAGCGGAGTGACCAAAACGCCACCGCCCACGCCCGTAAATCCGCCAATCAAACCGCTGGCGAAGCCGACACCGATGCTCGAGCGGCGTTTTTGCACTTCGGTCTCATGCGGAAGACGCACTCGAGCCGCAGCCCCTGGAACAAACGTCATTATCGCGACCAACCCCAACGCCATCGTCATCCCGGCATGAAGCGCGAACGTCGGCACGAGTCCCGTCGTCTTGGCTGCCAAATACGAACCCGCGGCCGCGAATACACCCGCCCGCATCCCGACGCCCCATGCGACATGTTGCTGCCGGTGAAAGCGCCAGACGTTGACGCTGGTCACGAAGAAAACCGTGAGCAGACTGGTGCCGATCGTCTCTTGCGGCGTGATTCCGATCAGCAATGGCAAAAGCGGAACGATGACGATTCCACCGCCCAAGCCAAGCATGGAACTCACCAAACCGACACCCAGCCCAATCAAGCCGGAGTAGATGAAAGGCAGAGCGAACTCGAGAGTCACGAGCCCCTCAATTCTTCTTCATTCTGAATATCCGCTCTTGTGACGCGCGCTTATTATCCGCGATTATGGACGAGGTAGCGGCCACCCTCTAGAAACGCCACTTCGATTTTGTCATGAAAACTGTTGGTCACGAAACCGATACCGAACTTCGGATGTTCGATCACGGCTGCCATGGGGTACTTGGTTTTCATGTTGTAGCTCACCAAATTTTCAGTGCCGATCTGTGTTTTCAGCTCGTTCCAAAGAGCCGAGTGATCCGGCTTCTTGGTGGCGGCTTTCCTGGCTCCGCCCTTGGCGCCAGTGCTCGACTTGGCTTTTTTCTCAGTCGGAAGCTTGTAGGTTTTTTGCGCGCCGCAAACTTCGCACTTCACTTTGGCGCTGGTTGCTGTGGTGTGGGCGACGACCACGAAGTAGCGGTCCACACCACACTTTTTGCACGCCAGGTTGATATTACGGGCAACGGCTGGAAGTTCGTTCGTATTTTCACTCATAGGCAAGAGTTTAACAGAGCGAGCGGGCCTGGGCTACGAAAGAATGGCTCAAGGTGTGACCTTCAGGTCTCAGTTAAACGAAAAAAACATCAAATTCACCGTCGAATTCACTTGGGCCGATAGACCTTAAGCGGCGCGTTCAAGTCTTTGATCCGAGTTTCACGCGGGTCGAGGAAGAACGGCCCTTCCCCACCTTCCAGACGGCGCTGGAAGGAAATCAGACTCTGATCATTGACGGGGTCGACATCGAATCCGGCGCTTTCGTAACGGTCATGAAATCCCTTGCGCTCCTGCTTATGGAAAAATGCAGGCCAACTTTCGGTGTCAACGATCAATCGGTAAGTCACCGTTCGTGCATAGGAATGCACCGGCGTATAAGCCGTCAAGACTTCGAAATCGCCGTAGTTGGAATGTAACTTCACCGATGGGCTCGTCCACTGTGTCATCCCGCAGCACGTGCGAACATTGGCATACCAAAGGCCAAATGCCTTGGAAATAAAGCCGATCCCGTACACTTGATGCTCTTTGGGCAAAATGGAATTCACGGAACACAGGTTGTGCGCCACCCATTCCCCGTCACGCGACATCGTCGGAATGATGATGAAGAGCGATAGCGGCGTCCATTCGATCGCCTCATCGACGGCCAGAAGACGCTTCATCTCCGGAGACAATTTCGAAGTTCTCGCCGCGAATCCAGCTACGAAGCCCGGCACGATCGCGCAATCATAAAACACCCAGCGCGGCATCGCCATGCCGCTCGGACCGAACGCCGCGGTCTCAAGATACATGATCCGATCCGCGAAGCCGACTTGATCCATCTCCAGCGGATTTTTATAAATGACCTCGTGCGGGAACCAATCCAAACGGCGGTGCAGACGCCCTGGCTCGAGAATGCGATTTTCGGGACGCACGAAAACGTATGGGCGAATATCATCGCTCTTCATCCATTGCATGCGCTCATCAATAAAAATCTCGGAAGCCTTGAGCATGTGTCCCCTTTATCCCCTCGACTCTTGCTGGTGGCGCGTCCGAGTGGCGCCACTCACGTTTTG
>JAMPXM010000163.1 GCA_023701225.1 Pseudobdellovibrionaceae bacterium
CGCACCGCACGCTCCCCGCATTCAGAAGCCCCCAAAATAAGCATCATTCCGCAAAACTCCAAGAGATCTGCATCTCTCATGCGCCGCGATCCGAATCGTCTCCTCGCGCCCAAAAGACGTCGTCCAAAGTTTTGCCCCGAGGTTCTGAAATCCTCTTTGACAGAATTTTCCAGCCCGGCCTAGAGTTGGACCAAAGGCGAGCGCGAAACGCGGAGGGCCTGAGCGACCACGATGCGACCAACTGCGACCACAGTGTGGCCCCAGTGCGAACATCATAGTGACTCAGGATGCGAATCCGCCCGCCCCAGAGGCGTCGATGACAGACACGACGCTTCTGCCATTGTCGTTTGCCTACAACTCATGAGGTGCAAAGGCGCGGAAAAACGCGCGGCCGTGTCAACGCACATGGGCCGCCTGGCCGTGGGACCATCGTGCATATAAACTATTTTTGTTTTTATGCAACATTCTTGTCCCAGACCATCATCCGTGACGCTGCTTAATGAAGTGGCGCGAAACGCGAGCGAGTTTTTTTGAAAATCGCTTGCTCGCCCAGGGAGAACGACGCTAGCGTCGTTCTCCCTTTACAGCGCCGCAAAGACGGATTTTGTACTTTGGGATGTACGGGACAACGGGAACGAAACAGCACGAACGAAACTATACGAACGAGACAATCAAGATTCGCGCGACAGAGATTCGCACGACAGTGACCGGCGGAGGCCATATGGAAATGACCGAAACACAGACCACATCAAACCCGAACGCGCGTCCATCTTCCAAAAACGCCGCTACGCTCGACGTGACTCAAGCAGTGACTCAAGCAGTGACTCAGTCCGCGGGCCAGGAAGCGGGCATCTCGGACAGCACCAGCAACACCATGAACGACGCGCATCAGATGCGCGTGCGCAAGCGCGACGGCTCCTTGGCACCGGTCAACGTCCAAAAGATTGTCGATCGTGTCACCCGTTGCTGCGCCGGTTTGACCGATGTCGATCCCTATCGCGTCGCTATCAAAGCGATCAGCGGTTTATACGATGGCGCGACCACCAAAGAACTCGACGACCTGTGTATTGCCACGGCATCGCTTTTGATCGGCGAAGAGCCGCAATACTCGGCTCTCGCCGCGCGCCTGCTCAGCCTGACAATCGAAGAAGAAGTCCGCAAGCTCGGCGTCCGCAACTTCACTGAGTCGATCGAATACGGCCATAACCACGGGATTGTCGCGACTCCCCTGGTCGATTTCGTTCGCAAGCACCACGCCAAAATCGAAGATGCCATCAATCTGAATCGCACCAATCTCTTTGAATATTTCGGGTTGCGCACCGTCTATGACCGTTACCTCTTGAAAGACCCCAAGAGCCGCCTGGTGTTCGAAACACCCCAGTATTTCTTCATGCGCGTGGCGTGCGGCTTGGCGCAAAGCCCGGACGAGGCGATCCAACTCTACAATCTGATTTCGCGTCTCGACTACATGCCGTCGACGCCGACCCTTTTCAACTCGGGCACGCTGCGCCCGCAGATGAGTTCCTGTTATCTGCTCGACAGCCCCGGAGACGATCTGGGCAGCATATACAAGCGCTACATGGATATCGCTCTGCTGTCGAAGTTCGCCGGCGGCATCGGCGTCGCCTACCATCGTGTCCGCGCTCGTGGCTCACACATCAAAGGAACCAATGGGCACTCCAACGGCATCGTGCCGTGGCTGAAAACACTCGATTCATCGGTGGCCGCGGTGAATCAAGGCGGGAAACGCAAGGGTGCATGCTGCGTGTACCTGGAAACCTGGCACGCAGACATCGAGGAATTCCTCGATCTGCGCGAAAATACGGGCGACGAGGCCAAGCGCACGCACAACCTGAATCTCGCCAACTGGGTTCCCGATCTGTTCATGCGTCGTGTGGAAGAGGACGGCACCTGGTCGCTCTTCGACCCCAAAGCGGTTCCTGCGCTGACCGACCTCTATGGCGCGGCATTTGAGCAAGCCTATGTTCAGGCCGAAAACGAGGGTTTGTTCGCCCGACAAGTGAAAGCGCGCGATCTCTATGCGCGCATGATGAAGTCACTGGCACAGACAGGTAACGGCTGGATGACGTTCAAAGATGCCAGCAACAAGAAGAGCAACCAAACCCTCTTGCCGCAAAACGTGATCCACCTCTCCAACCTTTGCACGGAGATCCTCGAGATCACCAACGAAGGAGAGACGGCTGTCTGCAATCTGGGCTCGGTCAACCTCGCCCGTCATATCGAAAACGGTGAATTCGATTTTGAAAAACTCGCCTCTACCGTTCGCACGGCGATGGTCTTTTTGGATCGCGTGGTCGACATCAATTTCTATCCGATTCCCGAAGCCGCGAGCTCCAATCAAAGGTGGCGCCCGGTCGGCCTCGGCGTGATGGGTCTGCAGGATGCGTTCTTCAAGCTGCGTCTGCCGTTTGATTCGGCTGGCGCGATGGAACTCTCTCGCCGTATCCAAGAAGAGATCTATTACAACGCGCTATTGACGTCGTGCGAACTCGCCGAAAAATACGGGCCCCACCCGGCCTTCCACGAGACGCGCGCGTCGATCGGCCAACTGCAGTTCGATCTCTGGGGCATCACGCCTTCGGATCCGGGCCGCTGGGCTTTGCTGCGTGAGCGAATCAAGAAGTCGGGCTTGCGCAATTCGCTTTGCATTGCCATCGCTCCGACCGCCACGATCGCGTCGATCGTAGGCTCCTATGAGTCGATCGAACCCATGGTCTCCAACTTATTCAAACGCGAAACGCTCTCGGGCGAGTTCTTGCAAGTGAACAAGTATTTGGTTTCGGAACTCAAAGCACGTGGACTCTGGAGCGAACGCGTCCGCAATGAAATCAAAATGCACGAAGGCAGCATCCAATCCGTGACCGTGATTCCCGAGGATATCCGGCATATTTACAGAACGGCATGGGAGCTACCGATGAAAGCGCTCATCGATATGGCCGCCGAACGAGGTGCCTATATCGATCAAAGCGCGTCCCTGAACCTCTTCATGGAAAGCCCAACCATCGGCAAACTTTCGTCGATGTACATGTACGCCTGGAAGCGCGGGATCAAGACGACATACTACCTGCGTTCACGCCCAGCGACGTCCATCTCCAAAGTCACGGTCGAGATGACCGGCGAAAGGGGTTCGGGTACTCCTGCGGCAGGCGGAGTTTCGGGCAAGAGCGAGGCTTCGGCGGCAAACAACACGGGTACTCTCACGAGTGCAATGGAGGTTCAGCCTCAGGTGAAAAAGTCGTATTCCGATGCTGAGGCCATCGCCTGCTCACTGGAAAATCCGGAAGCTTGCGAGGCTTGCACGTAAGACGCTCGATGATTGACAACCTTGATTACAACAACGTGCTTGAAACAACGTGCTTGACACAATTCTGCGGAGGACCCCGTTCTATGATCCTGGATCCTGGCTTTGACCTCACCTTGCGCCCGATGAAATATCCCGTGTTCTACGAGATGTACAAAAACGCCATCAAGAACACGTGGACGGTGGATGAGGTCGACTTCTCCAAGGACACGACAGATCTCGCGCAGCGCCTGACGCCGGCGGAACGACATCTGATCTCCCGACTCGTTGCCTTTTTCGCCACGGGAGATTCGATTGTCGGCAACAATCTCGTGTTGAATCTATACAAACACGTCAATTCGCCGGAAGCGCGCCTGTACCTATCGCGCCAACTTTATGAAGAAGCCCTGCACGTCCAGTTCTATCTAACGCTGCTCGACACTTACATTCCGGACCACGCCGAGCGCGCAAAAGCGTTTGCCGCAGTCGAAAACATCCCCTCGATCCGCAGAAAGGCCGAATTCTGCTTCAAGTGGATGGACTCCATCAATGAGCTCGAGAAGCTGGAGACCGTTCAGGATCGCCGCCGGTTCTTGATGAACTTGATCTGCTTTGCCACCTGCGTGGAAGGGCTCTTCTTCTTCGGCGCATTCGCTTATGTTTACTTCCTGCGCTCAAAAGGCTTGTTGGACGGCCTGGCCGCTGGAACGAATTGGGTTTTCCGCGACGAGAGCTGCCACATCAACTTCGCACTGCAAGTCATCGAAACTGCTCGCGCCGAAGAACCTGAATTGTTCAATGAACCCATGCAGCAAATGGTCGCGCAAATGTTGGAAGAGGCCGTCGATTGCGAGATGGCCTTCGCTCAGGACATTCTCGATCAAGGCATCGCAGGGCTCTCGCTCGTTGAAATGCGGCAGTATCTGGAGTTTATCGCCGATAGCCGCCTGCGTTCGCTGAGTATCCCGCCCCGCTTCAACGCGAAAAATCCTTTCACGTTCATGGAGCTTCAGGACGTGCAGGAGCTGACGAACTTTTTCGAACGCCGCGTGTCCGCTTATCAAGTCGGCGTGAGCGGCTCGGTTTCGTTCGACGAGTCATTCTGATTCTTTAGTTTATTCAGAGTCATCCATCCGTGAGGGATGAGGATCTTCATCAAATCCTCATCCTTTTTGTTTGGTGGGTTTTCGACAGGTCGCGAATCCGTCATGGTCTTCGCGTTTACCTCGAGCCACCAGACTGACGTCTAGGTCAATGAATCCTGTTTGGATGCCCCGGCGCGCAATGGTACTGTCAATCTCGTAGACACCCCCGAAGCACTTCAGATCCCAATTATCGCGTTTCCGATGGAAATGCACCCGGGCACGGGGCTTGCTGAGGGACCTCTGCGATTTCGACGTTTATTGTCCTATCCCAGTTATTAAGGAGTCTGTAATGAAGAAGCTTTTGTTCGCCCTCGCTCTCACGATCGCATCGACTGCCATGGTTTCGCGCGCCAACGCCGCAACTCTTTTGTTGCGCGGTGAAATCCTGACGGCCTGCACGCTCAATAGCATTGATACTTCCGCATTCCCAGGAGCGAACATCAATTTGCCAATCCTCACTGGCACCGCTTCGACAAGCGTCGCCCGCGCGAGCGTGACGTGCAACAATCTGGCTGGCTATACGATCGACGCGACTTCCGGCAACGGCCTGGGCCGCTTGGTGAACACCACAAACCCGACTTCATATACCGATTATCAGCTTGAATTGTCCGGCATCGGCTCTTCGGGTTTCCAGTCCCTCAGCAATATTCCGAGCTCATTGAAGACGACGGCTTTGGCTTCGCCGATCGTGAATGAACAGTCGACGATCAGCGTCCGCGTGTTCCCGATCGCGACTGCGGCAGCCGCAGGCACTTATGAAGATACGGTCACCGTGATTTTGACGGCGCTCTGATCCAGACCTCAACCTCAAATGTTTCGCGCGGCGGCATCCGCAACTGGCCCTATCGTCGATGCATAAAATCGATACATCGGACCGATGCCTAAGGTCGACGTCGCGCGTTTTTCTGAGATTTCACCCCCATCTTCCTTTAGAATATGGGGACAACGTACCGATAGGTCGAGTATGACACGCGCAAAGACAGAGGTTCGGATACTTTCATGGCTTCTTCTGAGCTCGCTCATCGCAGGCCCCGCGTTTGCGGCGAATCTCGCGTTGCGTGGTGAAATCCTGACATCGAGCGCGCCTCGCATCGTCGCCACAACCCTCGATACTGCCAGCTTTGAACTCGGTGGCAGCGGTGAAACATATCTCCTCGCACTTGAATCCGTGTCACTGAAGCCAGGAACAGACGCGGCTTCTCAACGCGCAATCGCGTCAATTCCGTCCTCGACTCAAACTCGGAATCAAGGTTCTCTTCAGTCGCCCGCGCAACGATCCACTCTGCCGATCATCGTCCGTTCTGGTGCTCGCGTGCCTCTGGCGCTCGAGACGTTCCAGTCCGGCAGCGTCGTACGGATCATTCTCACGGCACCATAATCTCTTGCCAGCATGCTCCTGACCTTTCTACGATTGTAGTGAGGTTCACCATGCATATTCGCACTCTCGCTCTTTCGTTTTTCGCGATCGCCAGCTCGATTCTTGCCCCGAGGCTCGCTCACGCCTTTGCGTTTCAACCGAGCGTAACCGAGTTCACCTTGGCCGATTCGCAATTGTCGAAAACGTTCACGGTCGATAACACCAACGACTCCAAAGTGGCCGTCCAGATCTCCGCGCATGCCCGGATCGCGGCTGAAGATGGCCAAGAGGAACTTCCCAAGACGGATCATTTCAGCATTTTTCCGAAGCAGCTCATCCTCGGCCCCGGAGAATCCAAAACCGTTCGCGTGACATACACGGGGCCGAAGACGATCAGCAAAGAAGCGGCTTACCGAATCGTCGCCGAACAACTCCCCGTGGATTTGAAATCGATGGAGCCCACAGCGGGAACAAAACTCAAATTTTTAATTAAATACCAGACCTCGGCTTATGTCGTCCCACCTCGCGCCAAAGCTAAGCTCGTGGTGGAATCGGTTCGCTCGGTCCTCTCCGAGAAAAAAGAAAAACAACTCGAGCTTGTCTTCCGCAACGACGGCGATGCACACCGGATCCTGACCGGAGCACGCGTTCATCTGACGTCCTCCAAGGCGGCCCACAAACCGTTCCCGATCACGGGCGAGTTCGCCAAGCCACTCGATACCGTGAACATTCTCGCCGGTGCAAAACGGCGCGTTCTTTTGCCCTGGCCTGCCGGCGCGAGCGAGGCGGTCGACGCCGCGTCGATTGAATTGGATTGATTCGAACTTATCCCTCGATGGGCGCGCCCCAACTGCCGTTGAAAACTTCACTTGCAAAAGTTGGGGTGATCCTGGGAGTTCTCGGCTGTGTCCACCTCGCCCCAACCTCAACGCTGGCACAAAATGCCGAACGCGTCGAAGTCCCGCTCATCATCGACATGGAGGACCTCGGTCTCATCACTGTGGAGGTGCCGAGCACCACTCCAACCGATGGTGCCAGCGACGATGGTCCGCGCATCGAGGGCTCGGATCTCTTTCAAGCCTTGTTGCCGGTGGCAACTCCGCAGGTGCAGACACGGCTCTGGAATCTCGTTCGTGACGGCTTTATTTCCGTCCGTGACCTGAAGTCGATCGGCATCGAGGCCCGCCTGGATATGGAGAGCCTGACTCTGCAAGCGAATGTTCCTCCCGAGCTGCGTAAGCCCAAGGACTTGTCACTGCGAACCGGTCAAACTTCGAAATTTCAACCCGCCTCGCGCGCCAATCACAGCTTCGTACTGAACGCACATGGCAGCCGCTCTGTCTGGCACGAAAGTCCGGACAGCGGCGTCCCCGCGAACGCTCTCCGCGGTGATTTCGACGGCTTTACTTCGCTGCCATTCGGGGCGGTGCTGGAAGCCGAAGGGAGCTACGGCGAATTCGAGACGAATAGTTGGCGGCGCGGTGACGTTCGCGTCGTCTACGATTCCGTTCCACGCCTTTTGCGCTGGACGGCTGGAGACCTTCGTTACCCCGCGACCGGCTACCGCAGCCATATCCCCTTGGGCGGAGTCAGTGTCGCGCGCGAATTCACGATCGATCCCGACCTTGTCAGCTACCCGACCTCGAGCACGCGCGTTCAACTTCGGCACCCCTCTCGCGTGGATGTCGTCGTCAACGGCACAATCGTACGCACGCTCAGGCTGCCGGCGGGACAGTTCGATATTCAAGAAATTCCGCTCTTAGGACGAGTCAATGAAATCGAATTGGTGATCACCGATGTCTTCGGCCGAACGGAAATCGTGCGATTCCCCTTCATCTCAGCCAATGAGCTTTTGCGACCTGGCTTACATCAGTTTTCTTACA
>JAMPXM010000164.1 GCA_023701225.1 Pseudobdellovibrionaceae bacterium
ATTCACCCCGATAAAAGGCTTACCCTGTGCGAGTGCCAGCGTTTTCGCTGTCACGACTCCGACCAGGAGAGAACCGATCAGGCCCGGCGACGATGTCACCACCAAACCATCGATCGCACTCCAATCGGATTTCGATTGCGCCAAAACGCGATCGATCAACGGCAGAAGGTGATAGGTATGGTTGCGACTCGCGATTTCTGGAACGACACCACCAAACGGTCGGTGCGCGTCGTCTTGGCTGGCGGCGACCTGAGCGAAAACGTATCCATCATGCCCGACAATCGCCACGGCGGTATCGTCGCAGCTGGTTTCGATCGCCAAAACTCGGCGAAAGGCTCCTGCTGCGGCACGGACTTTCCCGACGCTTGCATCTGCACGGGTCGGTTTCGTCACATCGGCCTCGCTTTTTGGATTCATGCGCTCTTTTGAGCGCGCTGGATGAGCGCGCTGGAGTCTGCGGTCTTCTACTATTTTTTCTTGTTCAACGTCTTCAGGCGATAGGACGCCTTTTCAGCTTCTTTGGACTTCGGGAATTTCGCCGTGACCTCTTCGTAGAAGGCTTTCGCCTCTTCCGTCAAGCTCAGCTCCTGAAAGCAGACCCCGATCTTGTAAGTCGCGTCCGCGAACTGCTTTCCTTTCGGCGAAGCCTTGCGATATTTTTCATACTCCAAAATCGCATCCTTCCACTGGTTCTCTTTAAAGAGACCTTCGGCCGATTGGTAGGCGCTGGGCTCTGACGTTTTGGAGTTTCCGCCCCCACCGGAAGAGGCCGACTTGCGCATTTCTTCCTGCATTTGCGCCAGCGCCGAGCGCAACTCGATCATCTCCGTATCGAGTTTCGTGAGCTCTTCTTGATACACCTTCATCTTCTCAGTGATTTCAGTCACTCGAGTATCAGTCGCCTTGCTGCCCGTGTCGGCTTTGCTCTGTGCTTGGTTGAGCTTGAACTCGACCGCTTCAATCCGGCCGTCGAGCTTGCGCAAGTCTTCGTCGATATCACTGAAACGCGTATTGACGTCGGCCGTGTCTTTTTGCAGCGACTTCACTGTCTTTTGCAAAACCTGTTTTTCTTCTTGTTCCTTCAACGCCGTTCGCGTCTGCAGACAACCGGTCGTCACAAATGAGGTCATAGACAACGCCGCGATTATGACAAAGACCTTCATGGTGCTGTTTCTCCTGATTGGAACCGCGTCACGCGGGCGCTGTTCTCGGCGCGCTCGGCGCTCGCCTTCGCCTCGATGAAAAGCTTTTGTGCGGTTTTGTAATCGCGTTCTTGATACAGGCGCTGACCCTGCTTGAACGCTTCTTCGGCTTTATGCCATTGGCCTGGAGCGAAGCGAGGCGCTTCGGCTTGGCGAGCGGCATCGACCGCCGCTCGCGCAAGATTGTATTCGTCCACCGGGATCGTCACCGTTACGCAACCGGAAGCGACGAGCCCGGCGAGACAACTCAAAACGGCGGCGGAAAATCCGGATCTCACTGCGCGAGCGGAACGAAGTTGGCGCGACGGTTTTTCGCCCATGCACTTTCACTGCTTCCGGACTCGAGCGGCTTTTCTTCGCCATAGCTGATGATCGTCAAACGCTTGGCATCGATACCGAGCGAGGTCAGATACGCTTTCACCGACTTCGCGCGACGCTCACCGAGCGAAAGATTGTACTCAACCGATCCGCGCTCATCCGTGTGTCCTTCGATTTGAATCGTGACGGCCGGATTGCCTTTGATCCACTCCGCATTGGTCGCCAATTGTTGGCGCGCGTCGTTGGTCAGACGGCTTTGATCGAGTTCAAAGAAGACCGTTCCCAAACCTGGGATGGCTCCGCTGTCGGAACCTTGGGGGTTGAAGTTCATTTCTTTATCGGCAATCACGGGTGCGCCATTGTCTGCGCCACCGGCAGCCGCGCCATCCGCGTCACTCTTCGGTTTTTTCGTCGCGCACGAAGCCATGACCAGAATACCGATCGACGCGAGCAAGATCTTGCGAAGCATGCGTAACTCCTTTTGAAAAGAAACTTCTCCATTGTAAAAAGGTCGCATGCTTTGTCAAACTTTGATCCACACTTGTGCATCATATTTTCGTCAATCCGAACCGCGCCGAGGATTCTCGGGGGGCACGTCATTCATGACTTCTCAAATGTCTTCTCAAATGACTTCTCAACGTCGTCTTCAATTTCAGCTCCGGCTACGTCGATTTGTTTCGATCCACTTGCCCGCGGCCATCCTAGGGCTTATCGCCAGCTTATCCTCAGGATTCGCTGCCGGATTGCTCGTTTGCTTGCTGACCACTCACGCCCATGCCGCTCCGGATCCGAACATTGTCTGGCAAGTCTTAGAGACCGAGCATTTTGCCGTGATATATGACTCAAGGCATTACGCGCTCGCGGAAGAATATGCTCGCGACGCCGAACGCGCCTACCGATCCACCTTGCGTTTTTTCGGTGAAGCCCCCGCAAAGACTGTTCTCGTACTCGATGACAGCAGCGACCTCGCCAACGGCTTCGCCACGGGCCTGCCATATTCGCAGATCATCGCCTATCCGGTTTTACCGTCGCCTCTGGATTCCATTTCCGACTACGGCGATTGGAGCCAGGAGCTGGTCACTCACGAATTCACCCACGTCTTGCAGTTCGAACCAGCCCATGGCCTAGCGAAACCCTTACGCTGGGTCTTCGGTAACATTCTTCGCCCGAATATGCTTTTGCCGCGCTGGTATCTGGAAGGCCTCGCCGTGGAGATGGAAACACGCCTCTCGCAACATGGACGTTTGCGGTCGGAAAGCGCGATGGCCATTCCACGTGCCATGGTCGAAGAAAACACGCTCCGACGCGAAGACATCTCTCGCCTGAACGAAATCTCCATCCCCGATGGTGTCGGCGGCCTGCGTCCCTACCTTTTGGGGGGAATTCTCTGGAATCACATGATTGAAACCGGAGGCGAAGAAACCGTCGGCGACCTCAACCGCGCTTATTCCCGGCGCGTGCCTTTTTTGATCAATGGTCCCGCGTCCGCGAGACTCGGTTTGGATTACGCCGATCTCCTCAGCAAGACCTACGATCACATCGAGGCACGCTCCCAAGCGCAACTGGCACAGATCGCGGGTCAAGGCGCGCTGAAGTCCGAGCCGTTCCCCGAGCAAGAAGGCTTCTTCAATCACAGCCCGGCGATCAGCCCCGACGGTCGCTACTTGCTCTTCATCGCGCGCACTCACAATCAGGACGACCGTATCGAACTCGTCGAGCGTGCTTCGGATTCTAAGCGCGCATCGTTTGCGCAGGGAAAGCGTAAAACCTTGAGCGGCGGCATCGGCGTCACGCGCGTCACCTGGCTCCCCGACACGAGCGGCTTCGTGTTCGATAAAGTTGATTCCTTCAATTTCTATTACCAATACTCCGACCTGCACCGTTACGACCTAAAAACAAAAAAAGCCAAGCGCATCACCACCGGGCTGCGCGCCCGCGAACCCGCCGTTTCGCCCAATGGCCAGCAAATCGTCTTTGTGCAATTGATTCCCGGCTCCACGCGCCTTGCACAAGTGAACTTGGATGGCAGCGAGTTCCGAGTGCTCTACGAAGCGTCGCACGCGGAAACGCGCCTGTCGCGACCGGAGTTCTTGTCGGCAACCGAAGTGATTTTCGTCGAGAAGGCACAGGGACAAGACACCTTCAAAGTTATATCCCTGGCAGATGGTACGGTCTCATCACCGGCTTCTCCCGCGCTCGCGCGCATGAAAGGCGTCGGCTTCCCGCGCCGAACTTCGGAGGGTCTGCTCTTTTCCTCCAGCCAATCCGGAGTCGAAAACCTCTATCTCGCCGATCGCAACTTGAGCCGAGTGCGAGCCGTGACGAACGTGACGACGCGCGCGTTCACCGGAGACATCGATCCCCGCACGCGCGAGCTCTATTTCTCACGACTCTCGGCGGACGGACCTCGCCTCCATGTCGCCAAAAAAGATCATTGGCTCGAAGAGACCATGACGCCTCCGCAGGTCGGCCCCTTGCTCGCGACCGATTGGCCCAATCACACCGAGGAGCCGATCGAGATCGCGCCGGTGCGCGAGGATTACAGTGCTTGGCCTTATATGTATCCTCGCTATTGGCTGCCGTTTGTTTACTGGGTCCCCGACGGCACCTACTACTCGGCCAGTACGTCGGCCGCCGACCCGCTTGGGAAACACGCCTACACTCTCCAGGCGAGCTATAGCACGCTCGCGGCCCAACCGAGCTTCGCGGGTCAGTATATCAACCAACAAACCAACATCGCGTACACTCTGGAAGCCGCGGATGTGAGCGAATATGTTTATTCAGCCGATCTTGTTCGCCGGACGATATCGGCGTCGCTCCTCGGCTCGTTCTCTTTCGGCCCTTGGTCGAAAAAGTGGAGCGCAGGCGTCGGCTGGAATTCCTTGCAGACCGAGCTGAGCGGAACTCGCCCGACACGCATGGGCCCGCGCGCGTTTCTCAAGTACGCCAACGCCTCTCAGAAAGGTTACGAGATATCTCCCGAGCGCGGCGGCTCGTTCTTGCTCGCGCACACGAGCTACCTGCCTGAGTTGGGCAACATCAACTATGACGTGAGCGAGCTGTACGCCAACGTCTTTCATTCCAAAGGTCTGCCCAAACGGCATGTCGCCTACCTTGCTCTGAACGCGATGTATGCGCCCCGTCTGCGCAATGTCCTGCTCGGCCAATCGACGAGCGCCGCCGACTATGGCTCGCTTCTGCTGTCCAACGACTTCGTCATGCGCGGCTACGCCAATGGTTCATTCCTGGGCCGCACGATGATCAACGCCAACCTCGAATATCGCTTCCCGCTCTGGTACGCCTATCAAGGTTGGGGCACGCGACCGGCCTTTTTACAAAGGCTACACGGCGCGCTCCTCGTGGATGTGGTGACGCTCGACGGAGCTTATTTCGACGAGAAACTCGAGACCTATCGCCGCGCTCGAACCGGTTCGTTTTTCGTCGGGAGCGGCGCCGAACTTCGCGCCGACCTCACGACGTTTTACCATCTCCCGGTGAAGCTCGTTCTTGGTCTGTACTATGGCTCGCATGAGGCTGCTGGCTTAGGACCTACGTCTTATCTCGGTTTTACACTGTAGCCATTCGGCAACCGTTCGACCGTGTGATCTCTTGACATCGCGGGAGCCCTCAGGACACAGTAATGATATGCCGCATCTTAAGTCCAGGAAGACAAAAGGCGCGGCAACAGCAGCTCGCGCCTCTTTCGACGTTTATTCGCAAACACCGATCGTCGAGCTCGACTGACTGTACGGCCAGAGGGGGACCATGGACAAACTCGGATGGATTAAAGAGTTAGTTCGCGCGGAACAAAAAATGGAAGAGTCCGGCGTCGTCGATTTCGGCGCGGGGTTCGATCCCGCACAGCTTCTGGTCAATGAGTCGATCAGTTTTCTCACTCAACTCAAAACAGCTTTTGTTGAGGCCGCGTCCGGCTTCAATCAACTCAAAGGCTCGGCCGTCGGGCGCGTGAAGATCTACGGCATCTCGAACACGCACTCTGACTTCATGCTTTTCCGCAACGGCTTTAAGTTGATCTTCGCCCTGAAAGAACCAGGCTTGATCGGCATTCGCTTTCACTACGTCGGCGCGACCTTCGTGCAAGTGCCCGCCGCGAGCGATGATGGACAAAAGGTTTCTCAAGAAGAGGACCTGCTGCAGGCCCGCTGGGGCGCGTTCGGCGACCTCGTGTGGACGTACCAAGAGCAACCGATCAAGATCGACTACTTGGTGCGCTACTACCTGACCCGCTTCATCCGCGAATCCGCGAAGTGATCGTGTGGCCGGCGCCAGCGTCGGCCACACGCAAAAAAAATAGCTCGGTCGCTCCGCAATCAAACTCTTTTATCGAAATGCCCTATCCAAGCGGCGCGCTCGTTGAGGCGAAAGCGCAATGGCTGAGTGGCGACAACGACCAAAGCGATTCGCTCACCTGTTTGAAACTCCCGCGCCGTGGCGTTGGTCACGCGCAGGAGATCACCGCGAAAATTGATGATCACGTCCCCGCTTTCCAGTTGCTCGGCTATCTCACCCTCAACTACGTCACCAAGCTGCAAGGTTGGCAGATACGTTTTCATCCGGCCTTCATCACCCTAAATTGTCCGTGGGCTTCACCGTGATGCGCGGGAATTCGACTTTTCGAATCACGGGTTGTGTCGGAGCATTGGTCGTCTTTGCGGCCGACGGGGTCGATGCGGGGACTGTGGAATTGAGTTGGGATTGTACTGCCGTCCTGGGCTGAGGGCGCTTGAGATCTTGCGCGGCGGCACGCGCTTGAGCGAGGGCTTGCGCGCGAGGGTCGGCCGGCGACACGGGAGCGGCGACCGGGGAAGATGCAACAGGAGTCGCCATCTGGACTGGGGCGCTTGCGCTTGGAACAGCCGCGTTTTGCGCCAGTTCCGCATAGATCGACTTCTTAAGCCCTTCGATTTCTTCCGGAGTGAGATCCAAGAGCGGGTCGTCCTCAATGAGGTCGTTTTCGAGAAAATTCTGCGCTTCCATCGGGTTCGTCAGCGAAAAGGGGCGGTTCACATCCGAGTTCGTCGGTGTCGTCAAAGGCGCGTCCGGCTTCAGTTCCACAAACGAGAGACCGTCGATGGTGTTGACTCCCGGAACTTCCGACTCCGCCCGTGCCTTGCGAAACTCCTCACCCAAACGCGCCAAGGACTCCGTGGGCGGCGGCGGCACCGAGAACGCCTCGCTGAGATCACGCGGCGGCCCCTCCGTCTTGAACATCTCATTCATTTCCCGCTGCACTTGCTGCAGGCTCTCCACCAACTCTTGCTGCGTGGCGAGCTTGGACAATTGGGTCGTTTCCGCGACCGCGATCCGCCGTGCTTCTTCGGCGCCGATTCCGTTTTCGCTCGGAGCTTCGGTCGTCAAACCCAGCGCGGGATTGCCCTCACGTGCCCAATCGGGCAGTTGATCTTCGGAGAACATCAGCTGCTCACGATTCACCTTGGAGATGAATTCAATTTCCCCCTTCGGGAGATCAACGATCTGCGCGATTTCCTCGACCGATTTTCCTTTGTGCGCCATGCGTGCCGCTTGCAGGTACTTGATCGTGTTCTGTCTTTCGATGACTTCTTGGTGCGGGATTTTGTCTTGAAAGATCTTAGCAACTTCCAGACTGCGGTCCATCGCCGAACGGATGAGCTGCACATGGCGGTCGGCCAGCTGAATCTTGTTTTGGATCTCGCGACCTTTTTGCTCCAGCAGTGACGTCATCTGCTGCACCTGGCTCTCCGTGCGGTCGGAGAGATCCTCGAGCACCGCGATTTTGGCTTGTAACAGTTGCAGCCCGCGCGACAGACGCGGGTCATCCTTGGGCTGACGACTCACCCTCATGACGACAATAAACAGACCAAGTGCGAAAAATATGTCGACGACGAGCTGAATCAGACCCCAGGTCCCCATTGCTCTCTCCTGGTGAACGCGTCCCTTTGTATCCCGCTGACGCGGGACATCTTGCTTTCATGGTAGCCGGACCGGCCAAGAGCCTCAACCGACGGAGCGGAAGAGGGTCGCTAACTCGACCAAGGACGGGGGTCCACTGTCGTTATGTGAAGAACCTTTGGGTCGAAACCTCAGCTCCAGAGCTCAGCGGAGACTTTCAAAGAAG
>JAMPXM010000165.1 GCA_023701225.1 Pseudobdellovibrionaceae bacterium
CTGTTCGCCTTTAAGGCCTTGAATGTCTGTTACGTCTTGCGACATCTCGATGACTCCGCGGTATTTCTTTTCGCTGTCTCGCACGGCGAAATAGCGGATATGAACGACACGGGATTTATAGTTGATCCAAAATTCAGCCTCGTCCTTTTCCCCGCTCTTAAAGGCCTCGAGAATGCGTAAGACAGTGGCCACGCTCTTCGGTGGATGACAGAAGCGCACCTCCCGACCAATGATGCCCGCGCTCCTCGGAAAGACGCGCTCCTCGCCGCGATTGTAAAATACAACACGATCGTTCTCATCCACGTAGGTCAGATCGACCGGAATGAACTTTAAAAGCAGGCTGACTTGGGCCGGCGTCAGATACCCCTCGTCCAGGCGAATCTTCCCATCGTCCGGCACCGACACTGGAGGAGCCACGCTGACTTCTTTTTCTTGCGACGCGTGTCGCGGCTCGATCATCCAGCCGATTTCGGCTTCGCCCAAGCGCATCTGCGCCCAATCCTCAGGCGTCAGGAGGTGCAGAGCATGTGGAAAAAGCCGGACTTCTTCCACATGCATGAGATGCTGCAATTCCGCGTTGATGGCCATGATATCATCGTTCAAGCCTCGCACCTCGCGAGCCTCGAGCTTCTTTCGTACGCCCCGAAAGAGATCGCGAATCGCATCATGGAACGCCCACATCCCACGACTCGGGCCGTCCCAGCCCCGCTTCTCTAAAAACGGAAAGAGCTGATTTTCTTTTCTAGCAAACCGCTTTTCCACTTCGCTCAGCTGATTAAAAAGGTTGAAAAACTTTTGAGGCTCATCAGAGGCATCGGTCACGGTGATGGCGCTCAAAATTCCTCTCAAATGAAAGCTCTCGTCAAAATACGTTCGCACCGGATGGTCGGGCGCGAGGGCGGATACGTAATCTGGATAAACATAGCGATTTGCCGGAACGTCCTGGTTCAATCCCATGCCCATCACCCTCCTGAGTTAAATATAAATTGATGAAAATATCGCCGCGAGCGTGAAGACATACACAGCGACAAACGCTTTCCAAAACCAATGCGCCCGCTTGAGGTCCATGAAAAAAAAGGCAATGCCAGAAAATTTGAGCACCATCGCCGCGATCACAAGCGTCGAACTTCGAGGCGACATTGTCCCCGTATCCGCGACCCAGTAGGCCAGAGCTGTGAGACACAGGAGTGTCAGCAGGGTGAGATGATTACCGAAGTCGAATTGTTTTGTTCCGGTTCGCATACACGGATCCCTTCCATGCCCATCAATTCAGGATGAATAAAAGCGGAAACAGAACTACCCAGATCAGGTCACAAAGGTGCCAGAACGCGGCACCCGTTTCGAGGCCCGCGTCCTCGTCGGTCCACTCGCCCCCGCGAGCTAAATGCAAGGCCATTCCCAAAAGGATGACGACCCCGACCACGACATGGAGAAAGTGAAAGCCTGTCAGCCCCCAGTAGTAACCGAGAAATATATTCTCCCCGATCCCGAGCCCCGCCTCGTAACGCTCCAGATACTCACTACCTTTGAGACCAAGAAAGACCATGCCGAGAGCTGCCGATCCCAAAAGATAAAAAAGCGCGTTCCGCCTCTGGCCCAGATGATGAGACGCCACGGCCTGCGCGATAAGAAAACCGCTCACCAAAAGAACGATAGTATTGATCGCGGCGACACGCAGGTTTAATCCCGCCTGAAATTCACGAAACATCTCGATGTTCGCGGCACGCTCATAGAGAAACGCACCGATCGCTCCGCCGTACGTGAGAAGCTCAACTGCGATCACGAGCCAAATCAAAAGGCCACCCGGAGGCCGGAGCAAGAGACTCAAAGAAGGGCTGTCCGACGATTCCTCTTTTGAGTCCAGTTCAATGGTTTTTCGCACAAGCGAATCAGACACCCTTCACCTCACGTGATGTCGTCCTGGGCCATCGACAAAAGACAGCAGGACACCTAGGCAAAATTCAGAAGAAGACCTTGCCGGTACCCTACTGTTAGGTAGAAGAGCGAGGATTCACAATTTAAAACTCGAAAATAGGTTTTTAATCCGAACGCCGCGCTCGCGCCTTGGACGCCTGCACCGGGAGCCGGAATTCGCACCCATTCGATGGATCCGCCCGCATGGAGATGGAGTCAATCGGAGCATTGAGGACCTTGGCAATCAGCCGTCGCTCGAGCTGACACGGAAGCTTAGATGTCCGCACCGCAGCCTCGATCGGGCAATGGCACTCGCGCAGCAAGAGCTCACGACCCTTCTTTTCAAACCGAACGGTCGGAACGAAGCCTTCGCGTTCCAGCATCTCTTTCAGGACTTCTAGGCGAGTGTCTAAATCGCTTCGCCCTCGGGATTTGATTTCTTTAACAACTTGATCGAGCCGCTTTTGCCAATAGCGATCAAAAAAGCGTTCGAGCAACTCTTCATGACCGTCACGGACGAGAAATCCCATCAGTTCACTGAGGAGTTCGACTTCTTTAGAGGGAAACAATTGTTTTGAATCCGCCGTGAGCGTGAAGACAAGAGACGGCCGGCCGCGCTCGGCGGCCCGATACTCTCGTTGCAGCAAGCCGCGGCGCTCAAGCAAGAGGAGCTGGCGTCGTACAGCCGTTTTCGCATCTCCGACGGCTTCGACGATATCGTCCACCGACAATTTCGAATGGCGCTTCAAAAGCTCGACTATCTGAGACTGTTTTTCGGAGAGCAGTTTCATGATTTCGTCACCATAAACCCGCTCACCGCTGGCCGCAATTTAAAAACACATATATGAGTTTTTAATACAGGACCACTTGGCAATCCCTTATCCTGACGACAGGAGAAGGAGAAACCCGATGACAGCGCTCACCCTAGTTAAAGCCAATGATCTCGCCAAGCATTCGATCCTCATCTATGAGCCGTTTTCGGATTTTCTTCGCGGCGACGAGGCCGAAAAGCGTTTCGCCATCACTCTCCTGGATGTGGTTCGTTTTGCCGGGCACGCTTGCCCATCGATGATTGGCGCGTTTTTGATGGCCCAAGAGGCCGTTCAAAAGCTCTTTCCAGAAAATGGAGTGTGTGTCCGAGGCGATCTGGCCGTGGACATTTCCTCCAGCGCCACCAGCGGCCCGACCGGACCAATCGCGAATGTCTTTAGCTACATCACGGGCGCTTGGACCGACACTGGCTTCGGTGGTTTGCGCGGGCACTTCGCTCGGCGTGGCCTCCTCCGCTTCCAGTCCGAAGACGCACCTCCTGGCGGCTACCGATTCACACGACTCAGTACCGGAAAATCCCTGGACGTATCGTATGACCCGAGCCAAGTGGACGTCGCCCTCGACCCAAGCCTGCCATTTCAAACACAGTGGCGCGCAAAAATCACCGCGATCTTGGATAACCCGCAAGCATGCGTGCATTCCGCGCCGGTGCCTGGCTGACGCGCGAGCCAAATGGACGTCATAGGAATATGATTTATTCGATCAAAGATGGGCGAATTCGACTTCGACACCCGAGCCCATCGGCGCTCAAGCCGCTCTTGCAGAGCGCACAAATCTCATGATCCATAGCCCGGCGAAAAGCACCACTTCGAATGCCACAAAAAATATCGAAAACAGTTTGGCGTCAAGGAACCCATGGAATGGTGTCGCTCATCTGGAGTCATTTTAGATTCAACGATTGCCTCATGAGAGATAAATTCGGAGACTTGTCGTTGTGCGGACCCACGAGAGGAGAGTCGTTCTATGGCTACCTATGGCCCGACCGAGTTTGTGACAAAGTCTGGAAGACGGGTCATCTTCCGTCACTGCGAGCCCAATGACGCAGACGCCTTCCTCGAATTTCAACCCAAAATCGCAGCCGAAACCACCAACACACTCCAGGTCGCCGGCAGAACTCCTGATCGAGAGAAGCTTCGCGACATTTGGTCGGCCGACATGAATAACCCTACTCCTCTGAGACTTGGCTGCTTTCTCGGCTCAAAACTAATTGGACAGCTTGGCTTTCATCCGGAGCATCACCCTCCTCATCCATGGACGAAGCATGTTGGTCGGTTCGGTATGTTTATCCTGCAAGAGTTCTGGGGTGAGGGTATCGGAAAAAAGCTGCTGGAGATCATGGAAGACCACGCCCGCTTTATTGGAGTGATCAGGATTGAGGCGATGGTGCGGGTTCAAAATGAACGCGGAGTCCGACTCTACTCTCGAATGGGTTATGGAATCGAAGGCACCCGTAAAAACGCAGCCTTTATCAATGATCGTTTTCACGACGAGCTCTTCATTGCAAAATTGCTGAACGAAAGCTCCACCTGGTCGCCGCCAACTCTTAAAACAGAGCGACTTCTCTTGCGACCACTTTCGATGACCGATGCATCAGCCATTTTCGAGTACGCCCAAAACCCGAATGTCAGTCGCTACACCCTCTGGGAGCCACACACGACAGTGAAAGACTCCGAGGCGTATGTACTTGATTATGCGCTCCCATACTATCGCAATAATACACCCGAACCACTCGGTATCACGCTCAATGGTGATCCCACCAAAGTCGTTGGTACGGTGGGCTGCTTTTGGGTATCAAAGACTGCAAAAACTATGGAACTGGCTTACGCACTCGCTGAACCGCTTTGGGGAAAGGGGCTCGTCGCGGAAGCATCTCACGCGCTCATGGATTATTGCTTCAAAGAATACGGACTCAGCCGAATCCAAGCGCGATGCAAAGTCGAAAACCAAGCTAGCGCTAGAGTCATGGAAAAAATCGGAATGAAGTTTGAAGGCACCTTGAGATCCGCAATTTTCCATCGAGAACGTTACTGGGATATGCACTCCTATGCGGTCCTCCGGAGCGAATGGAATTAGAAAGACTGAATTCATAGAGCCACAATTACCCATTTCCTACCGCTCCCGTACGACCACCGTCACCCCACGGATTTCGCGACAAGTTTCCTCACTCTGAGCTCACTCGACGTGCCGCCCATCGCGCGCAACGCGCGAACCGTGTTGGAACCTTGACATGAATTTTTCGCCGGTAACAGCATATCCTCTCATGATTCGTTTGAATTTGTCGCGTGTTGCAAACCGACAATCATGAACCAATACGGGAGCCCCAATGCAAAGCAATCTCATCGACTTTACGGACAAGACAGTTCTAGTGACCGGAGGAAGTAGCGGTATCGGACGAGCCACCGCCCTGGCCTTTGCCAAACACGGTGCAAACGTTGCCATAGGAGATATGAATGAAACGGCCGCACAAGAAACAACCGACCTCATCAAATCCCAAGGGGGGAAAAGTCTTTTTCTCAAGACGAACGTGGCTCAGTCGTCCGACGTCAAAGCCCTGATTGAGAAAACCATTCAATCGTTCGGCGGACTCGATTGTGCTTTCAACAACGCAGGAGTTTTCCATCCGCCGCTCATGATCAACGAACTGGATGAGGCGACTTTCGATCGCGTTATCTCAGTGGACCTCAAAGGTGTTTTCCTTTGCCTCAAATACGAACTCCAACACATGAGAAAAACAGGCAGGGGCGCCATCGTGAACACCGCATCGATCGCGGGCCTGCAGCCCGAGGCTGGAGCAGCGGCTTATGTCGCGGCCAAGCACGGAGTTATCGGCCTTACAAAAACGGCGGCCATCGAGAATGCTCACCTCGGCATCAGGGTCAACGCACTCGCTCCAGGCTGGGTCCGCACTCCGATGACAAAAGAGTGGGAAGAGAACCAAGAATTTAATGAAAAATTAAGAGCCGCGGCCCCGATGCATCGCGGAGCGGAGCCAGAAGAGATGACCGGCATGGTCCTTTACCTTTGCTCAGACGCTGCCTCCTACGTCTCAGGACAAACATTTGTCGTCGACGGAGCACAGACGATCCGAGGTCTCTTACCCATTGAAGTGGAAGAGCCTGCGCAGGCTCAGCGACGAAACGACGCTCGCCAGTTTCAGCCCACGCCACCCACGCACTAACGAAATGGAAAAACCAAAATGGAAACCAAAAACGTATCCGTTCTAATAGGAAGCCTGCGAAAAGAATCCTTCAATCGCAAAATGGCGATGAATCTCGTCAGTCTCGCCCCAAAATCGATGAACCTCGAGATTTTGGAAATCGGGCACCTGCCAATGTACAACCAGGATCTAGACGAGAATCCACCCGAAGCTTGGCGTGAGTTCAGACAACGCCTAAATCGCTTCGATGGTGTCATATTCGTCACTCCCGAATACAATCGTTCGGTTCCTGGAGTTCTAAAAAACGCCATCGATATTGGCTCTCGTCCTTATGGCAAGAGCGTCTGGGACGGCAAACCCGCGGCCGTCATGAGCGTGTCCCCAGGTGCGACCGGTGGCTTTGGCGCCAATCATCATCTTCGACAATCCCTCGTATTTCTGAATATGCCCGTGATGCAACAACCAGAAGCCTACATCGGACATGCTTCGGACCTCTTTGGCGATCAGGGCGCCATCACTAAGGATTCCACCCGTCAGCTCGCCATAAATTTCGTGGAAGCATTTGATGCCTGGACCAACCGCTTTCTCCGCGCCGAACCTGAATTGAAGCCGAAACAGGCGCTCGGCAAAACAAAAGACTTAGGGACTCGCGACAATACGATTCAATAAACGAACTCAATCGGTTTCATCGGGGGCTTTATGAAAGTGAATTTGATGTCTACCGCAATCGCACTGATCACTCTTCTTGTTGTCGGAACAGCTGGCGCAAAAGACAAGAAGAGCACCGATTTCGAAGCATTGGAAAAGCAAGTCAAAGCCAATCTGGCGACGTTTGACAAACTCGATTTCGAGTACTTCTCAAAACAGGATTGGGTCGGATTTAGGACGACTCACACAAAAAATGTAAAAGTCCATTGGCCCGATGGGCACGTGACGGAAGGCCTCGATAAACACGTCGAAGACCTGCAATACATGTTCAGCTACGCCCCTGACACACGAATCATGGAACATCCGATCAAAATCGGCCAAGGCGACTGGACGGCGGTTTACGGAATCATGGAAGGCACCTTCACAAAGCCGATGAAAATGCCTGACGGAAAAGTGATTCAGCCCACAGGCAAGAAATTTAAAATCCCGATGGCAACCATCGCTCATTGGACCAAAGAAGGACCCATGGATGAAGAGTACCTATTCTGGGACAATCAAACTTATTTAAACCAGCTCGGCATAGGTACCAAGTAGCGCGACAAACGAAAGCTGCAACGGGTGGTGACTCGATATGGGACCCTTATGGCGGCAAGGCGGTTGAGGGACCTCAAGCTCGACACGGGTGATCATCCCAGAGAGTGGTGATCTGTTGGATTTCGTCGATCAGAACTGTTGCGCGGTCTTTCATTGAGCCTCCTCCGGTCGTCGGAGGCTATCGAGATTCAGATAGTCATGAAAGGGCCCTGCTTATGCCCAACGTACCAATTTCACGCGAGATCATGGGATATAACGGAGCTTGCAGACCTTCCGTAGTTTGCGGCTGTAGTTCGCGATGATTCTTGTAGTGTCTGGGAAGCCGTTCGGATTGGTCTTTGATGAAGGTCCACTTCCGTGGTCTACCCTGGAAAATCAGTTAGTGGATTGGGGACCAGCATTGGCCACAAGTCCTCGCCTCACGTTGC
>JAMPXM010000166.1 GCA_023701225.1 Pseudobdellovibrionaceae bacterium
GGGATAGGACCCGCGACGCGGGCTCCAGTGCGACGTGCGGTCTCAACGATCTCGCGCGTCGACTGATCCAGGAGCTTGTGGTCAAACGCTTTCAGCCGAATGCGGATTTTCTGGCTCTGCATGGCAAGTCTCTCTCTTTGCTGACTTTTGTCTTCGTCAAATCAATACGTTAGCCGTAATTCGTTCTTTGAAAATGCTCCGACTGTTTTGCAGCCGAAACTCTCACCGAACTCACAACGCCGTATGTAGCCGTTTTCAAAGGCGAAATCGCAATGTGCCTTGAAGTTTAGCGATACGAGTCGGCGAGTATGCACTCCGGTTCGAGTTAATGTCAAAATGTTTCAAGCCAAAATGCAGATTTTCAAACAAAAACCTGCCCTGCCCCATCAAGTGCGCTTTCGGAACTTGGGACCACGAAGGGTCGGCTTCCGACTGCACCTGAAGTGCTGATTTATTACAGTTCAATCGCTGCTCAGGAAATGCGACCCAAGCGGGTCAAAATCTCATGAGCTACCTTGGGCGGCACAACCGAGAAGTGTATAAACTCCATCGAGAAAGTGCCGCGACCCTGGGTGAGCGAACGCAAATCCGTTGCGTAACCAAACATCGTTGCCAGCGGAACTTCCGCATCGACAACTTGGGCGTTGTGGCGAGCATTCATACTATGAACTTTGCCCCGCCGTGAATTTAAATCTCCAATGACGTTGCCCATAAATTCGTCGGGAGTCACAACTTCAATTTTAAAGACCGGCTCCAAGAGCTGCGGGTCGGCATTTCGGGCAGCCTCGCGAAAGGCCATTCCGGCGGCGATTTTAAACGCCATCTCAGAGGCTTCTGGCTCTCGATAAGTCGCGTCCACCAATACGGCTCGGATACCCATCATCTGATAGCCGGCCAACACTCCATTTTCCATGGATTCCCGAATGCCCGCCTCGATGGCGACTGCGATTTCTTTTTTCGGGATTTTTCCTGCCGGGAGCAGATTCTTGAACTCAAAGCCTTTGGCTGCCTCGATCGGCTCAAGCTCCACAACGACGTGACCAAAATGATTTTCGCCTGCGACCTGGCGTTCGTAACGACCTTCGGCACGCGTCCGCTTAGTAATTGTTTCACGGTAGGTGACCTGAGGCTTACCAACGTTGGCAGAAACTTTGTGTTCTCGCAAGAGTCGGTCCACCAGAATTTCCAGATGCAGCTCGCCCATTCCATAAAGCAGCATCTGCCCGGTTTCTTGATCGATCTTCACTCGGCAAGAGGGATCTTCTCGCTCCAACTTCTGCAGCCCCTGCACCATTTTGTCTTGATCAGCTGAAGATTTCGCCTCGATCGCCAGCGCGATGACTGGCTCAGGAAACTGAATCGATTCCAGCAACACAGGGTGCGAGGTATTGCAAAGCGTGTCCCCTGTGATCGAGAACTTGAGTCCGATCACGGCGCCGATATCACCCGCCTTGAGTTCAGATACATCTTCTCGCGAGTTCGCGTGCAGCTTCACCAGGCGCGCGATACGCTCTTTCTTTTGTTCTCGCGGATTAAAAAGCTGCTCGCCCGTCTTTACGGTGCCCGAGTAAACACGAATGAACGTCAGGCTACCAGCAAAGGGATCTGCCGAAATTTTAAACGCGAGCGCCGCCACGTGAGCGTCCCAATCCGTCTTGCAAACGATTTCCTTATCCGGACGCTCGGGATCGTGACCAATGATCGGCGGCACATCGAGTGGGCTCGGCAAGTAATGAACGACAGCATCTAGGAGTGGCTGAACACCCTTGTTGCGAAATGCGGCCCCGCACAGAACAGGGAATGCCTTGAGTTCAACCGTTGCCCGACGCAGTGCCCGACGCAGTTCCTCGACCGAGATTTCTTCGCCCATCAAAAAACGATCCGTCAGCGATTCGTCGATCTCGGCGATCTTTTCGATCATCGTATCGCGTGCGGCCTTCACTTCCTCGCGCATGTCGTCTGGAATATCTTTGACGACAAAAGTCTCGCCCTTGTCTTTTTCTGACCAGACATAGGACTTCATCTCCATCAGATCGACGACACCCAAAAACGTGTCCTCAGCGCCGATCGGAAGCTGGATGGTAATCGGATTCGCACCCAGCTTTTCAGCCAGGCTGCGTACGCTACCATGGAAGTTCGCGCCGACACGATCCATCTTGTTCATGAAGCAGATACGAGGAACCTTGTATTTGTTCGCCTGACGCCAAACGGTTTCCGATTGAGGTTCAACGCCATTTACGACGTCAAAAACCGCAATGGCCCCGTCGAGCACGCGCAAAGACCGCTCGACTTCGATTGTGAAGTCGACGTGTCCGGGCGTATCGATCAAATTGATTCGATGATCTTTCCAAAAGCACATCGTCGCGGCGGCCGTAATGGTAATACCCCGCTCTTGCTCTTGTTCCATCCAATCCATGACGGTGTCACCGTCATGGACTTCGCCGATTTTATGACTTTTTCCAGAGTAAAAAAGAATGCGCTCAGATGTCGTCGTCTTACCGGCGTCAATGTGGGCCATGACGCCGATGTTCCGGGTAAACGTTAGATCTTCTAGCTTTGTAGGTTCACCCGGAGGCATGGATACGATTTAGACGATTACCAGTTGTAGTGCGAGAAGGCCTTGTTCGCCTCCGCCATACGATGGACGTCTTCCTTTTTCTTGATGGCGTTTCCGCGGTTGTTGTAGGCATCCATAATTTCGCCGGCCAAGCGGCGAGCCATGTTCTTCTCACCACGCTCGCGTGTGTATTCGGTCAACCAGCGCATAGCCAGAGCCAAACGGCGCGACGGGCGCACATCGACTGGAACTTGATAAGTCGCACCACCGACCCGGCGGGAACGAACTTCGATCTGCGGCTTGAGATTCTCGAGTGCTTTTTTGAAAACTGTCAAAGGTTCTTCTTCAGCGATCTTGGTCTTGATCTCGTCAAGCGCACCGTAGAAGGCGGCCTGAGCCGTACTCTTCTTGCCGTCGTACATCATTTTGTTCACGAATTTCGCGACGACAACGTCGTTATAGATCGGATCCGGAAGCGTTTCGCGCTTAACTACTCTTCTTCTGCGAGACATGTGTTCCCTCTTTACTACCGCCTCTCTCGGCGGTCGACGCTCTCGAAAGAGCGTGTCTATTCAATTGGAATTTGAGTCAATTGGAATTCGACTCAATTAGAATTTTAACGAACTTCAATACAAATAACTTCAATACAACTTCATTGCGATGGCGGTCCGATACTTCGCTTTCTCAGTATCAGGCCCTCAACAAGAGGTCCTCAGCATCATGAAAGACGCCTCACCGCATGCACCTCACTCGGTACATCTCACTCTACGCAAAGGAGCGTTTCCGCGTCCTTTGCCAAGCGATTACTTCTTCGGGCGCTTCGCGCCGTACTTGGAGCGGCTTTGCAGACGACCGTTCACGCCTTGCGTGTCGAGAACACCGCGGATGATGTGGTAACGAACACCCGGAAGGTCCTTCACGCGGCCACCACGAATCAGAACCACGCTGTGCTCTTGCAAGTTATGGCCGATGCCCGGGATGTACGAAATGACTTCGTAGCCATTCGACAAACGGACTTTGGCGACCTTGCGAAGAGCCGAGTTCGGCTTCTTCGGAGTGGTCGTGTAAACGCGAGTGCAGACGCCACGGCGCTGCGGGCAGTTTTCCAGAGCCGGCGACGCCGTTTTGTTCTTTTGAACGACGCGCTCGCGACGGATCAGCTGGTTGATGGTCGGCATTCTAACCTCTTAAAATGACAGCTCTAATCGCAAGACACCGCTGTCGAATCTTTACTCTTGCGAAATGACGAGTTCAGGAAACTACTCGTGATTCAGTGGGTCGTCAACTCTTTTGCCTTATAGACCCTACTTCATGAGCAGGACTTCAAAATAAAAGGCGGACCCGAAAGCCCGCCTCTTGCCCGAGATCATATCTCGGTGAATTACGTTTGTGCTGGTAGACCGTCCGCGTTCTTCGCCATACCCGGCATGCCCGGCAGAGCTGAAGGACTTTCGGTGTCGATATCCTCTACAACGATCTTCCAACGCTTGTAGGCAGCCAAGCCTGTACCAGCAGGGATCAATCGACCCATGATGATGTTTTCTTTCAGGCCACGCAGGCTGTCCGTACGTGAGTTGATCGCTGCTTCCGTGAGAACCTTCGTCGTTTCTTGGAAGGACGCCGCCGAAATCCACGACTCCGTCGAGAGAGAGACTTTCGTGATACCAAGGAGGAGCGGCTCGGCCGTGGCCGGCTGTCCACCCTCTTTCATGATTCGCTCGTTCTCTTCTTCGAAGATGTGCTTCTCAACTTGCTCGCCCGACAGGAATTTGCTGTCGCCGACTTCGTTGACCTTCACCTTGCGCAACATCTGACGAACGATGGTCTCGATGTGCTTATCGTTGATGCTCACACCCTGCAGACGATAGACCTCTTGAATTTCGTTCACGAGGTACTTCGACAGTTCCTTGTCGCCAAGGACCGCAAGAATGTCGTGCGGATTGGTCGGACCATCCATCAAAGCTTCGCCCGCCTTCACGAATTCGCCTTCGCGAACCGCAACGTGCTTACCTTTCGGGATGAGGTACTCTTTGTCCTCTCCGACTTCCGGAGTCACGATCACGCGCTGCTTACCTTTGACGTCTTTACCGAACCGGACGTAGCCGTCGATTTCGGAGATGATCGCCGCTTCTTTCGGCTTACGAGCTTCGAAGAGCTCCGCCACGCGCGGCAAACCACCCGTGATGTCGCGGGTCTTGGTCGTTTCACGGTGGATCTTCGCGATCACATCACCGGAATGGATTTCCTGGCCATCGGTCACCAGCAACTGCGCGCCGACCGGAATGATGTAACGAGCCGGGATATCACGGCCCGGCAGCATCATTTGCTTGCCGCTGGCGTCATGCAGAAGAACCGTCGGTTTGATTTCCGACGACTTGGATTCCGTGATGACCTTGGTGGCGAAGCCAGTGACGGCGTCGACCTGCTCGGTCATCGTGACACCCTCTTCGATATCCTGGAAGACCACTTTCGCGGACACTTCCGAGATGATCGGGTTCGAATAGGGATCCCACTCGGCGAGGACAACACCCTTCTGGATCGTATCGCCTTCTTTCACGTTCAAAACGGAACCGTAGACGAGCTTGAAACGCTCACGCTCTCGGCCGTTGTGATCGACGATAATGATTTCGCCGTTCCGGTTCATGACCGTCAATTTACCAGCACGGTTCGCAACCGTGATGACGTCATGTAGCTTGATCGAGCCTTCGTGACGAGACGTATGCACGCTCTGCTCGACCGCGCGCGAAGCCGTACCACCCAAGTGGAACGTACGCATCGTCAACTGAGTACCAGGCTCCCCGATCGACTGCGCTGCGATGATACCGACAGCTTCGCCGTTGTTCACCATCGAGCCGCGAGCCAAGTCACGGCCGTAGCACTTCATGCAAGTCCCGCGACGGGTCTTACAAGTGAGTACGGAGCGAATCTTGACGTTTTCAATGCCGGCTTCTTCGATACGCTTTACATCCGTTTCGCGGATTTCATCGTTCACACCGACGATGATTTCGTTGGAGTACGGGTCCTGGATCGCTTCGAGCGCGACACGGCCAAGGATACGTTCGCCGAGAGGCTGGATGATCTCGCCGCCTTCGATCAGGGGAGTGATCACGATGCCATCGGTGGTACCGCAATCGGGCTCAACGATGATGACGTCTTGAGCGACGTCGACCAAGCGACGAGTCAGGTAACCGGAGTTCGCCGTCTTCAAGGCGGTGTCCGCGAGACCCTTACGAGCGCCGTGAGTCGAGATGAAGTACTGTTGCACCGAAAGACCTTCACGGAAGTTCGCCGTGATCGGAGTTTCGATGATTTCACCGCTCGGCTTCGCCATCAGGCCGCGCATGCCGGCGAGCTGACGAATTTGAGCCGCAGAACCCCGTGCACCGGAGTCCGCCATGACGAAGATCGGGTTGAAGCTCGGAGCTTTCACGACCTTGCCATCGACGATGAAGTCTTCTTTTTCGATGTTGGCCATCAGTTCCTTGGCGAGCTTGTCACCCGTCTGCGCCCAAATATCGACGACCTTGTTGTAACGCTCACCATCGGTGATCAAACCTTCGTCGTACTGCTGCTGAATCTCTTGAACCTGCTTTTCCGCGTCCGCGAGAAGGCTCTTCTTCGCTTCCGGGATCGACATATCGTCGATGCAAATCGAGATGCCGGCTGTCGTCGAATATTTGAATCCGTATTCCATCAAGCGGTCAGCGAGGATGACCGTCGCTTTGCCACCCGCAAGGCGGAACGTCGTATCGATCAGGACCGCCAATTGCTTCTTGGTCATCGTCGTATTGACGGCCGAGAAGGGAACTTCCGCCGGCACGATGTCGCTCAAAATCGCGCGACCGACCGTCGTTTGCTCGGTCTTGCCCTTGATGCGCACTTTCACTTCGGCCTGCAGATCAACGAATCCGTTCTCATAAGCGTAGAGAACTTCTTGGACATTCGAGAACGCTCGGCCAGCACCTTTTGCGCCAGGGCGAACACGAGTCAGCCAATACATACCCAATACGATGTCCTGGGTGGGATTGATGATCGGTTTGCCGTTCGCTGGGCTGAGAATGTTGTTGGTCGACATCATAAGAACGCGGGCTTCGACCTGCGCTTCGACCGAGAGCGGAACGTGAACGGCCATCTGGTCACCGTCGAAGTCGGCGTTGAATGCCGTACAAACGAGTGGATGCAGCTGGATGGCTTTACCTTCATGCAAGACCGGCTCAAATGCCTGGATGCCCAAGCGATGGAGGGTCGGTGCACGGTTCAAAAGAACCGGGTGCTCTTTCACAACGTCGGAGAGAATATCCCAGACTTCGACTGTTTCCTGCTCGACGAGCTTCTTGGCTTGCTTGATCGTGGTCGAGAAGCCGCGTTCTTCGAGCTTGTTGTAAACAAACGGCTTAAAGAGCTCGAGCGCCATCTTTTTGGGAAGACCGCACTGGTGCAGCTTCAGGTGCGGACCCACGACGATCACGGAGCGGCCGGAGTAGTCGACGCGCTTACCGAGAAGGTTCTGCCGGAATCGGCCCTGTTTACCTTTGAGCATGTCCGACAACGAGCGAAGCGGACGCTTGTTCGGACCGGTGAACGTTTTTCCACGGCGGCCGTTATCCAAGAGAGCATCGACCGCTTCCTGGAGCATGCGCTTCTCGTTACGAATGATGATGTCAGGAGCGTTGAGTTCCTGCAGGCGCTTCAAACGGTTGTTCCGATTGATCACGCGGCGATACAGGTCGTTCAAGTCCGATGTCGCGAAGCGGCCGCCATCGAGCGGGACGAGAGGACGAAGGTCCGGAGGAATAACCGGTAACGCTTCGAGCATCATCCACTCAGGCTTATTGATCGAGTCCTTGAAGGCTTCGACCACTTTCAGACGTTTCGTCAGCTTTTTGATCTGTGCTTCGGACTTCGTTTCCTTGAGCTCCATCCGGAGTTTCTTGGAAAGATAATCCGGATCGATTTTGCGGAGCAACTCGCGGATCGCTTCGCCGCCCATGCCC
>JAMPXM010000167.1 GCA_023701225.1 Pseudobdellovibrionaceae bacterium
CGAGAAGGCCTCATTGTAGACGATGAAGTACTCGTGGCCAGGTAGTTCTCGGATATGCGTCTCACCGAGGGCCTCGTAGGTCGATTCACGATCATTGATGAAAAGCTTCTTCTGGCGAATCTCGATGCGCTCGCCCGGAAGCCCCACCACTCTTTTGATGTAGTTGACCGACTCATTCCCCGGCGGCCGGAAAACAACCACATCTCCACGCGCCGGTGGCCGAGTCGCCAATTTTTGGCCCGTGAACGGCACCGGAACGCCATACGGTAGTTTATAGGCGAAAATAAAATCACCTGCCATGAGCGTCGGAACCATTGAACCGGTCGGGATTTTATAAGCGGAGATCACGAAAAAACGGAGAAGCAAAGCGACGATCACTGCGACGATCAGGCTCTCAAGATATTCGCGAAGTACGATCTTTGCCGGAACTTTGGCTGCCACGCTGCGATTTCCCTCAATGCACGACTTCGAATATCCGTTCCCAACGCATGGATTGAGGATGGCACACCCGACTCTCCTCGCGCAAAGTTTCTTCGCAGCTGAGCCAAATGACCGAAGCTCGCCCGAGAATCAATTCCACTGGCAATGGACCGAAAACACGACTGTCGGCCGAGTGATTCCGATTGTCGCCCATGACAAAAACGTGATCGGAAGGAACTTGATACAGCTGATGTCCGGCATCCACTCCACGCTCGCGAATCGTCATGGATGGGGTTTCGCCCAGCGTCTCCCGCACAAAGTCGAAACGCCCCATGTACTCGCCTTGCTCAGCCGTCGTCCAGCCGGCGATTTGACCCGCCGCTTGAGACGACTTCAAAGATTCGGACGGAAGCGGCTTGCCATTGATCAATATCGATCCTGAACCGATGACTTCTACTTTTTCTCCCGGCAGCCCGACAATGCGCTTAATGAGAAACATAGATGGTTCTTCGAGGGAGCGAAACACGATGATATCGCCGCGACGCGGGCGCCCCCACGTCACGAGGTAACGACTCGTGAAGGGAAGCCGGAGGCCGTAGGCGAATTTATTCACGAAGATGTGATCATGAACCAGGAGCGTGGGCAGCATCGATCCCGAAGGGATCACGTACGGCTCAAACAATGCCCAGCGGATCGCAAGAACAAAGAGAAGCGCCCCAAAAAGTTCCGCCAAAGCCAGCGGCCAGGTGCCCTTCAAGCTCCGTTGCTTCCGCGCCACCTCAATCCACCTTGTGGAAAAAACGATCCCAGCGAACGGTGAGGGGGTTGCACAAAAAACTGACGACGGGGAGCGTTTTTTCGCAGCTCAGCCACACGAACATGGCGCGTCCGAGGACGTATTCTTCGGGCACGAAGCCCCACCGACGACTATCGGCTGAATTGTCCCGATTGTCGCCCATGACAAAGAGCTTTCCAGGCGGCACCGTCCACGACACCGGCGACGTGTGCTCGCCGTTTCGATTCAACAAGACCGAGTGCGGATGGGAGTTCAGAACTTCCGTAAAGTGCAAATAGGAAGCCTTCGACTCCGAGAACCCACCACCTTCGCGCTGAAAATCCTCGTCGCTCATCGCGGCGAACTCCGCGGCATGCTCCGGCTGCGCATCCGCTTTCATTTCAACAGCCTCGCCATTTCGAAAAACCTTGCCGTCCTTGTATTCAATCGTGTCACCCGGAATGCCGACGACGCGCTTAATAAAGAAGATCGAAGGATCGACAGGATACTTGAAAACGATGATTTCTCCGGGCTCCGGATTGCGATGTTTGATCAGCCAATTCGAGCTGAACGGGACTCGCGTACCATAGACCATCTTATTGACGAAAATGTGATCGTGAATCAAGAGCGTCGGCAACATCGATCCGGATGGAATCACGTACGCTTCCATGATCGCCCACCGGATCACCAGGGCAACGCCGATGGCGACTATGAAACTCCCTAAGCCTTCCGTCCAAAACTTCCGATTGAACATATCGCTTAGTCCTCCACTTTCAGAATCGCCAGGAACGCCTCTTGCGGAACGTCCACGGTGCCGATTTGCTTCATGCGCTTTTTGCCTTCTTTTTGCCGCTCGAGAAGTTTACGTTTTCGGGAAATATCGCCGCCGTAGCACTTCGCCGTCACGTCCTTGCGCAGAGCGCCGAGCGTTTCACGCGCCACGATCTTGGAGCCAATCGCGGCCTGGATAGCGACTTGATATTGTTGACGCGGGATCAACTCGCGCATTTTTTCCACGAGCGCCCGCCCACGCGTCACTGACTTCGAGCGATGCACGATCAGCGAAAGAGCGTCGACCGGTTCACCGTTGATAAGGACATCGAGCTTCACGAGATCCGACTCTTGCCAATCCGTGAGTTCGTACTCCATCGACGCATAACCCTTGGTGATCGACTTCAAGCGGTCATAAAAGTCCATGACCATCTCGTTGAGCGGAAGCTTGTATTCGATGATCACCTTTCGGTCGGTGATGTAATCCATTTTCTGCTGCAAACCCCGCTTGTCCTCGCAGAGCTTCAGAATCGCGCCGATGTATTCCGGCGGCGTATGCACGGTGACCTTCACGAAAGGCTCTTCCATTTTCAGGATTTTCGTGGGGTCCGGCATATTGGCCGGGTTTTCCATCTCCATCATCTTTTCGTCAAACGTATAGATCCGGTAAACGACGGTCGGCGCGGTGGTGATGAGATTCAGCCCGAATTCGCGCTCCAACCGCTCCTGGACGATTTCCATATGCAGAAGTCCGAGGAAGCCGACGCGAAAACCGAAGCCGAGGGCTGCGGATTTCTCGGTTTCAAACGAAAGCGAAGAGTCGTTGAGAATGAGCTTTCCGAGAGCATCCTTGAGGTTCTCGAAGTCCGCCGAGACGACAGGGAAGATGCCCGAGAACACCATGGGCTTGATGCGCCGGAAACCCGGAAGCGGCTCCACTGCGGCTTTGTGGTAGGTCGTGACCGTGTCGCCGACCTTCACTTCGCGAATATCTTTGATGCCGCAGATAATGAAGCCCACTTCGCCCGCTTCCAATGTTTCCAATTCCTGAGGGAACGGAGCAAAGACGCCGAGCTTGAGGACTTCGTAATCGCTATGGCCGCTCATGAACTTAATGCGATCGCCCTTGGTGATTCGTCCGTCGACCAGGCGACACAGAACGACCACTCCTTGATAGGCATCGAACCATGAGTCGAAGATCAACGCTCGCAACGGCAGCCCGCGATCCGCTGACGGCGGAGGCACTTTTTTGACGATGGCTTCCAGAATGTCCTTGATCCCGATCATCTCTTTGGCGCTCGCCAGAATGGCGTCGCTCGCATCCAGGCCGATGGCGTCTTCGATCTGTTTTTTCACGCCGTCCGGATCCGCCGACGGCAAATCGATTTTGTTCAAGACCGGAACGATTTCAAGACTGTTTTCGAGGGCCAGATACACGTTGGCGAGCGTCTGCGCCTCGACTCCTTGAGCCGCATCGACAACCAGAATCGCGCCCTCACAAGCCGCCAAGGAGCGCGACACCTCGTAGCTGAAATCCACGTGCCCGGGTGTATCGATCAGGTTGATCTGATAGGTGATGCCGTCATCCGCATTGTACATCAATCGGACGGTTTGCGCTTTGATCGTGATGCCACGCTCGCGCTCGAGCTCCATATTGTCGAGGAACTGCGCCTTCTTTTCTCGATCGCTGAGCGACCCCGTATAGGACAACAAGCAATCCGCCAGAGTGCTCTTGCCGTGGTCAATGTGCGCGATGATGGAGAAATTTCGGATGTGCTTTGGATCCATGAAGCTTGCCGGCTCAATTCGCTGAAGGGTTCTTAGATGTGAATCCACCGCTCCGTCATACAGGTCGTGGCAGCCTACTTTTTGGACACACCATGTCTTTAGCGGAAGTTGCCATACGTTGCAATACGTATGGCTGCCTCCCGCCAGACAGGCCCAACTCAGCGAAAAAAATCAACGTGCCAGCGTTTTGATCACGTCCTTGAGCTGCTCGACCTTATTCGTGCGTTCCCAGGTGAAATCCTCACCATCACGACCGAAATGGCCATAGGAAGCTGTCTTACGATAACGCGGCTTGAGCAAGTCGAATTCCTGCACGATCGCGGCCGGCTTTAAGCTCCACAACTCACGGACGGCTTTGACCAAGACTTCGTTGTCGTACTTGCTCGTCCCGAAGTCGTTGATCATCAAACTGACCGGCTCAGCAACGCCAATCGCATAGGAAACTTGGATGAGCGCGCGGTCGACGAGGCCAGCGGCGACCAGGTTCTTGGCGATATGCCGCGCGGCATATGCCGCCGAGCGGTCGACTTTCGAGGGATCCTTACCTGAGAAGGCGCCGCCACCATGGGCGCCATGACCGCCATACGTATCAACGATGATCTTCCGGCCCGTCAGACCGCAATCGCCCATCGGCCCGCCGATCACGAATCGGCCCGTCGGATTGATGTAATACTTGGTCTTATTGTCCAGCCACTGTGAAGGAATGGTTTTCTTGATCACTTCTTCCATGACGAAGTCTTTGATCTGCGACTGCGTCACATCTTCGGAATGTTGGGTGGAAATGACAACCGCGTCGACACGCTTGGCTTGGCCATCCGTGTACTCGATCGTCACCTGGCTCTTGCTGTCCGGGCGTAGCCAGTTCACTTTCTTCGATTTGCGCAACCGCGCCATCTCTGCCAAAAGCTTATGCGAAAGAGAGATCGACAGCGGCATCGCCTCCTGCGTCTCGTTCACGGCGTATCCGAACATGATGCCTTGGTCACCGGCGCCTTGTTCTTTAGTCGCATTGGTCGAGGTATCGACGCCCATGGCGATGTCGGGGCTCTGTCGGTCGAGAGTGACCATGACAGCGCAGGTATTGCAATCAAAGCCCTTGGCGCTGTCGTCGTATCCGATATCGCGAATCGTGCCACGCACCAATGCCGGGATGTCGACAACGGCCTTGGTCGTCACTTCTCCAGCGACGACGGCGACACCGGTGGTGACCAATGTTTCACACGCGACGCGGCTCTTGGGATCTTGAGCCAGCATGGCGTCGAGAACGGCATCGCTGATTTGGTCGGCAACTTTGTCGGGATGGCCTTCAGATACGGATTCGCTAGTGAACAAATAGTTCTTCATGGAGCCTCTGAATTGGGTTGGATACCGAACCCAAGAGCTACCAAAGTGACCTGGGCCGGTCAACCGAGAAGCCCCTCGGCACGAGGCACGTACCGAGGGTCCAAACTGGATCTGGAGCGACTCCCTCCTCGCTGACTGCGAGTGATTCAGGACGCTTTACGCAGGGCAGGACGCACGTAATCAGGAGCCAGGTCCGGCTGCAGACGGTTGAGCTTGCCATTGTGGCTGGCGTCCGCGTTCTTGTGGTCTCGCAATTTGCGACGCTCTTTCGACATCTGACGAAGCAGTTTGTTCACGACCATATCGACCGAGCGATAGAAATCATTGGATACGCCGGACGCTTTGAATTTTCGACGTCCTTCGAGGATGTTCACATCGACCATGCACTCGTGACGCTCCATCGAAAACACCACCTGCACGTCCATAGGCTTGAGCTCGAACTTCAATAGCTTTCCGAATCTGCTCTCGAAGTGTTCGACTAGCGCATCGCTCGAATCGATATGAAGGAATGTGTACTCCAACTTCATCGAAGTCCCCTTTTCTTAGCTAGGCCATCGCCTGATATTCCTATCGGAATGGCTTGAGCCAAGGTCCAGGGGCATCCGTAAATTTTACCGTTCAATTCGAGCCAATCTCATCTTGAGACGGCATCGGAAGGGGCTGAGCCGGAGGAATATGGAGATTCTTCGACACTTTCACGCAAGACTTGATTCGCGCGCATCACGTACTGGCGCGTGTCTTACTTCGCGAATGCTTCGGCATGTGTCTCGCGCACGACAACGACTTTGATTTGACCGGGATACGAACATTCATCTTCGATTTTGTCCGCGATGTCTCGACACAGCTGTAGGGATTGAACATCCGTGACGCGCTTGGCATCGACGACGACGCGCACTTCGCGGCCGGCATTGAAAATCATGGTTCTGGTGACACCCGGGAAACCGTCGCCGATGGTCGATAACGCCTCGATTTTCTGATTGTAGGTGTTCACCGTTTGCCGGCGGGCCCCGGGGCGGCCGCCAGACATCGCGTCGGCGCCGATCACAAGAAACGCGAGGTCGGATGCGGGCTGTTCTTCGTAATGGTGAGCCCGAACGGCATGCACAATCGGTGCGGCTTCGCCATGCTTCTGAATGAAATCGGCACCGATCACCGCATGACCACCTTCGATGGAATGATCCATCGCCTTGCCGACATCATGAAGCAGACCCGCGCGTTTGGCGTCCTTGCGCTTGACGTCGCCCAATTCGCTCGCCAAAAGCCCGCACAACCAACCGACTTCCGCGACATGGAAATATTGATTTTGTGCGAACGAGTAACGGTAACGAAGGGCACCGAGCATCTTTTTGATTTCGAGATTCAGATCCGAGCAATTGAGCTCGTTGGCGACGCGCCGGCCGTCTTCCTCGATTTTGCGAAGCAGATCCGTCTTGGTTTTTTCCACGAGTCGCTCGATCACCACGGGATCCACGCGCTTTTCGTTGAGAAGCTTTTCTAAACACCGCGTGGCAAGTTCGCGGCGCACGGGATCGTAACCGGCGATCGCGACCGTGTTGTCCTCTGTGATCGAGAGATCGACGCCACAGGCTTTTTCCAGCGCTTTGAGATGGAGCCCATTGGGGCCGAACAATTTGTTTTTCTGGTCGTCGCTGGACAGCTCGACCGTACCAATTCCGCGCTCCGTGCAGGACGGACGCATGAAGCGATGAAGCGCGATACTCAGGATGCGTTTGGCAATCGGCTCTGCGTTGGCGCGCGTTTCGTCTTCAATGCGATTGGCGCGTTTCTTGGCGTCGACTTGGAAGCTATTTTCCAACTGTTGTAGAATGCCGGCTTTCAGAGCCGCGACGTCTTCGCCCGTCATTTCTCCAAGCTTGACGATCAAGGCCCGGCGCACCTCGCGGATTTTGGATTTCACGGAATCAAAGCTGTTCTGCCGATCCACCATGCGCTTTTCAGCTTCGGAAAGTTCGGCGGCCCGACGCTGCAAGTCCTTGGTCTCTTTGAAAAATGAACGGTCAATTTCGCTGCGCTTTTTACGATAATCGTCTTCCCTGGCCTGAACGCGCGACTCGAGAGCTGAAAGTTCTTTTTCGTTTTGAGACCAGAGTTTCTCTTCGTAGTCGGCGATGCGTTCCTTGCTCTCCGACATCTCCTCTTCGAATCGGTCTTTGGCATCGAGAACGATCGCCTCGGCCTCGGCCGAAGCCGCTTGCAGGCGGCGCTGGCGGGCGATTTTCGCCAGCCACAGGCCGACGCCGAGTCCGGCGGCCAGGCCCGCAGCAAGTGCTATGAACACAATGACGACCGTAGGGTCCTCAAGCATGGAGTCCTCAAGCATGGAGTCCTCAAAAAATGGTCAGAAATACTTCTTCCGTTTGCTGGAAGGAAGAATCTTCA
>JAMPXM010000168.1 GCA_023701225.1 Pseudobdellovibrionaceae bacterium
AAGCTGGCGGACATCCGACCTGAATTTTCGGTGTTCGTGATCGACGCGGATTTCGCGGCGGCGGAGCCGCTTGTCAGGGTGATCAAGAACGCCGGTTACGATGCCAAGTTCTTTCCGACATTCGATTCGGCGATGAATGGCATGCGCCAGCTGCCGCCGCATATTGTGATCTTCAATCTCGAATCTTTTGCCACGAACGCGGACGATTACCTGTTGCAAATTCGCCAGTTCAGTTCCGAAGTCCTGACCATCTTGCTCGCATCCGGAAAACAGGCGATCGCCGCGCTTCAACTCGTTGAGAGAGATCTCGCGTTCGATTATCAGGTGCGACCTTATATTTCGCCTTTGGATCTGATCCAGAAATTGGATCGCGCGGCCCAACGCTTGTATTTCCAGTTCGAGAGCGAGCAGCTGCGCGAGGCAGCCGACGCCGGTCAGGCCGTGCTTCCTGCTCCGGCGGTCGCGTCAGGCCCGGTCACGCCCGCACCCGCACCGTCCGCGCCGAGTGGCCCTCGCGTGGATCCTTCGATCCTGGAGCCATTCATCAGCAAAATCTCGATCGTCAAGGATCTCGAAGCGACGGTTCAAGCGTTCATCGATTCCTTGAGCGCGCAGATGCACAACGCGCCGACGCTTTATTTCAAATACGTCCCGCACTATTTCTCATTGGTGCTCTCGCAAAGCGCCTGGTTGCCCATCGAGAAAATTCGCGGCATCGGCGTGGAGCTGAAAAGTATCCAACCAGCCCGGATCGGCGACGCTTTTCAGAATCCGGCAACCATTGAGCCGCTCAAGTCCCTTCTCAAAGAGGCGTTTCGAGCCGAGCGATACTTCGCGTTCACGCATTCCAGCGATGGTGACGTATTGGGCGTGACGGTGATTTTTGATCCGATGACGGAGCCCGGAAAGCTCGACATCGCGCGCGCGTACCAGGGCATTTTCGATCTGGCGTACAAACGCAACCTGGTGCTCAAAGAAAAGCACGCGCTGGAGATTTTCGATTCGCTCACAGGACTGCATAATCGCAAGTTTTTCAGTGAGAAAATCGACGACGAAATCTCGCGCAGCCGGCGGATTTCACTGCCATTGTCGCTGGTCACCATCAACATCGATGGTTTCGAATCGCTCAACAAAGAAATCGGTTTTCATTCCGGCGACACGATATTGAAAATGTTAGGCGCTCTTTTGAAGAAGAGCATGCGCGCCAACGATATCATCGCGCGCGTCGGTCCGGATGAATTCGTCATGTTGCTCGCGCACACGCCGCACATGGGAGCCGCCGTGAAGGCCGAGCGACTGCGGCGAGTGATCGAAGCCACGCGTATCCCGGTTCTCGAGGGTCGCAAGATCGACCACATCACCGTGAGCATCGGAGTGAGCGAGTATCCGGCGTTTTGCAACGACTCCGACGGTCTCGTGAAATCGGCCGACGAGGCGTTATTTGAGGTGAAGAAGGCCGGTGGAAATAAAGTGTGCCTGGCATCGGTGCCTCCGGGATTCGTTCCGGACTTCGTGCCCGAGCCCGCCAAAGACATCGGAAGGGGTAAGCGGTGAACCCTCGTCTTCATCGCCGCACCTACGTTGAAGTCGATCTTGCGCGGCTGGAGCGCAACTTTCACACACTGAGAAAGTTGCTGCCGCCAAACGCGTTCTGTTGTCCGATGGTCAAAGCCAACGCCTATGGCCATGGCGATGTCGAGGTCGCGACTCAGCTGGAATTGGCCGGAGTCAAACATTTGGGTGTCGGGCTTGTCGAAGAAGGCGTGCGCCTGCGCGAGGCGGGCGTGCGCGTTCCACTTCTATTGTTTGGGATCTTCGAAGAATTCAGCGTCGACACCATTCTCGAAAACAAGCTGACGCCGGTGATCAGTCACTGGAGCGAGTTGGAAATCCTGGCAGACCACGTTCCGTTCGGGAGCCGTTTTGCGCTGCATTTGAAGTTCAACACCGGCATGAACCGTTTGGGTTTCGATGTGTCCGAGGCACTCCAATTGCGGGACTGGTTGGACACGCACCAACAGTTCTCGCTCGAGGGTGTGGCAACGCATCTTTTGCGCGGGGAAGACGCGGGAGAGCCAGACAGTGACAGCGGAGCGCAGCTGGAGCAATTCGCGCGTGCGCTTGGCGCGTTCCAGGGCCTGCGTTTTCATGCTCATGCATTGAACAGCTCGGCCGCCGTGCAGTTGCATGCGCGCGATGGTCGGCTGAGTTATGGCATGCGGCCGGGTTTGGCGCTATATGGAGTCATGCCATCGACACGTGCGACTCCGAAGATTCAGCTGGAGCCGTGTCTATCGTTCCGCTCGCACGTGGTAATGACGCACCGGTTGAACGTCGGCGAGGCGGTATCGTACAATGCGATTTGGAAAGCGTCCCGTCCCTCTCTGATCGGCGTGATTCCAGCGGGATACGCCGATGGTTTTCAACGGCAGTTTTCAAATAGTGGCGAAGTGCTTTGTCGAGGTCGACGCGCGCCGGTGGTCGGAACTGTTTGCATGGATTACTTCATGGTGGATCTGACCGATGTCGAAGCAGCCAGCGGCGCTGTCGGCCCCGGCGAAGAAGTCGTGATGATCGGGGATAGTCATGGCGAGAATCAAGGCATCGGGCTGGAAGCCCAACTCGGTGCCGACGAACTCGCGCGCCGCGTGTCGACGATACCTTACGAAATATTCACGAGAATTTCGGAACGCGTTCCTCGACATTACCGTCGCAGTGATGGCGTCGCCGGAATGACATGAAGCGCGGATGTCGGAAATGGAGAAGGCGTTGAGTTACAGCCAAATTCGGGACAAGGTCAATCGCGCCATCGATGGGGCGGCCTTGTTTATCTGGAAACAGATCGAGGCAGTGATCCTCGCCACCGGCGAAGTGATGACGTTTGCGACCTTTTCCGTACGTGCGTTCTTCTCGCGACCCTTGCGGTTGGACGAACTGGTGACTCATATGGAGTTCATCGGTAATAAATCCATCTTCATCATCGCGCTCACCGGATTTTTCACGGGAGCCGCGCTGTCATATCAAATTTATCTCGGCTTTAAGCTCGTCAACGCAACGTCGCTCGTCGGCCCGACCGTTGGCCTCGGAATCACGCGCGAACTGGGCCCGGTTTTGACCGGCTTGATCGTCGCCGCGCGTGCGGGCGGAGCGATGGCGGCGCGCCTGGGCACCATGCGTGTCAGCGAGCAGATCGACGCCTTGGAAGTCATGGGAGTGGAGCCGCGGCAATACTTGGTTTCGCCCCGGATCGTGGCATCCGTTCTCACCATGCCTCTTCTGACGGGGATTTTCGACTTCGTCGCGATGGCTGGCTCTTGGCTTTTGTGCATACAAGTGTTGGAAATGGATGAAGCGGCGTTTTTCGATCGCACACAGCTGTGGCTGCAGCCTTCACACATCAATGAAGGTCTGTTCAAAGCGGCGGTCTTCGGATTGTTTTTTTCGATCGTTTGTACGCATCGCGGATTCACGACGACCGGAGGTGCTGCCGGCGTCGGCAACAGCACGAACCGGGGCGTCGTATTGAGCATGGTTTTGATCATCGTATCCGACTTCTTTCTGACGAGCATGATCAACTTCTTCTACGCGGTGACGGGCATGAACACCGGGGGGATGTGAGTCATGGCGATGGAGTACCCTCTCGGAGCGGAGAAGGCGATCGAGATCCGGGACTTAAAAAAGTCCTTCGACGCCAAAGACTATGTTCTCAATGGCATCGATCTGGCGATCCCGAAGGGCAAAATCACCGTGATCATCGGGTTTTCCGGAACCGGTAAGTCCGTTCTGCTGAAGCATATCCTCGGTCTGCTGAAACCGACCTCGGGGGAAATCCGCGTGCTCGGGCGGAACCTGTCGGAAATGGATGTCGCCGAACTGACGGAATTTCGCCAACACTACGGCATGCTCTTTCAGTATGCCGCGCTCTTCGATGACATGTCCGCGTTGGAAAATGTCCTGTTTCCGCTTCGCGAGCATCGGCGCTCGATGCCGAAGGCGGAGATGCGTCGAATCGCGATGGAGCGTTTGAAGCAGTCGGGCCTCGACGAAAAGCACTACCACAAACTGCCGTCGGAACTGTCCGGCGGTATGCGTAAGCGCGTTGGTCTCGCCCGGGCTTTGGCCTTGGACCCGGACTTGATGATCTACGACGAGCCGACGACTGGACTGGACCCAGTTCTCACTGAAATGGTGGATAATCTCATCGTCAGCACACATAATTTAAGACAGGGAACAACTTCGATTGTTGTCTCGCATGACTTGTATGCGGCATTCCGCATCGGGGATTATATTGCGATGCTCAACGCCGGAAAGGTTCTCTTGACGGGGACGCCACAGGACTTCCTGAACTCGGACATCGAGCTCGTGAAGAAGTTCGTGAGCAAGGGAGTCCATAAAGCATGACGATTTTCTCGACACCCGAGTTCAAGGTCGGTGCTCTCGTGCTGATTGTCACGGGCCTCATCGCGGCCATGTCGCTGAAGGTCAGTGAAAATCCGAGCTATTTGGGGACGAGCAAGACATCGTGGTTCTTGCTCGACGACGCCAGCGGCTTGATCAAAAAGTCGAACGTGAAAATGGCCGGCATCAATGTCGGTATCATCGAAGACATTTCGCTGCAGAACGGTGAAGCTCGCGTCGATATGACGCTCAAAGCCGATGTCCCTCTGACGCGCTCGGCCCGCATCGAGATTCGACCCAACGGAATTCTCGGGGATAAGCATGTGGAAATCATCGCCGGTGACCCACGTGACCCGCCGCTGCGTTCGGGCGAGCAGATCCTGGTCGTCGATGATCGCGCGTCCGTCGATCGCCTCATCGGTGAAGTGAGCAAGATCACGAAGTCTCTTTCGACGGTGGCCGAGAATATCAAATCCGCGACCGAAGGTGACGCGGACAAGCCGCTCGGCCGCATCATTTCCAACATCGAGGAAATGACGGGAGATTTGGCGCAGCTGACGCGCGAGCGCAAAGGGCAAGTCGGTGACATCATACAGAGCCTGAACAACATCACCAAAACAGTGGACGGCTTGGTGAACGACCCAGGGCAGGATGGATTCAAAGCGGCCTGGAAGGACGCGTTGCACTCGTTGCGTCGGATTGAAACTTCGTTGAAGAACGTGGAAGAGATAACGGACAAGGTGAACCGTGGAGAAGGAACGATCGGTAAACTCATCAATGATGAGACCACGGTCGAGGAACTCAACACGGCCATCAGCGGCGTGAACAACCTGCTCGACACCGCTGGCAAAATGCAGACGTCGTTTGATTTTCACTCGGACTACATCACCAACACCGCGCTTACGAAATCTACGCTCGGTATCACGATCCAGCCGGGCTTGGATCGTTACTATGAGATTGGCATCGTAGACGATCCGCGCGGCGTGGTGGAATCGACACAAACGACCACGACCAGCGCCGGCGGCCAATCCGAAATCACCGAAGACAAACGCTTCAAAAATCGCGTGCGATTCAATGCGCTCTTTGCCAAAAATTTCTATAACTTCTCGATCAAGGGCGGCGTGATGGAGAGCTCCGGTGGCGTCGGCTTTGATTACTATTTCTGGAAGCGCCGTTTCCGCGCCTCGTTGGAGGCGTTTGACTTCGCTGATTTGCATATGCGCGCGTCAATGCGCTACAGCGTCTTTCGCGGCATTTACGTCACAGGTGGCGCGGATGATTTTACGGCCAAAGATCGTAATGCGTCGGCGTTCGTTGGCGCGGGCCTCTTTTTAACGAATGATGATCTGAAGCTTCTCATGGCCCGTATGCCGTTTTAGGTGGTATAGGAGGGTGGGCATATACCGCCAACGGACGCACGACGGAGACTTTGTGTTTAAAAACGCGCTGGTCAGCACTTCAGACAAAACAGGTTTGATTGAGTTCTTGAGACCTTTGGTTGCCAACGGGCTGCGAGTGGTTTCGACCGGAGGCACCTCAAAGTACCTGCGTGACAACGGCCTGCCGGTGGTCGAGGTCGCCGAGCAGACGGGGTTTCCTGAGGTGATGGATGGGCGCGTGCGAACGCTCCATCCGAAGATCCACATGGCCTTGTTGGCCCGGAGCCGTGTCCGCGAGGACATGGAACTGCTGAATGAAAACGGTCTGGAACCCTTTGATTTGGTTCTCGTGAACCTTTATCCGTTTGAGGACGCGTTGGCGCGCGGAGTGAATGGCGACGAATTGATCGAATACATCGATATCGGTGGACCGAGCCTCCTGAGGGCCGCGGCCAAGAGCCATGAGCGCATCGCCGTCGTCTGCGATCCTCAGGACTACAAATGGATTCTGGAAAAAAGAGAACTCAGCCTCGATGATCGCCGTCGTCTGGCGGCGAAAGTGTTCGCGCACACCGCTCGCTATGATGCGAGAATCGCGAGTGTCTTGGATCCGGAGCCGCTGGAGAATCATTTTTTGGCCGGGCATCCGGTGCAGGAACTCCGATACGGAGAAAATCCTCACCAGAAAGCGGCGTGGTTTCGCACCGCCAGCCAGGGCCTGCATCAGGCGCGAGTCCTCCACGGCAAACCGCTGTCTTACAATAATATTCTTGATCTGGATGCGGCTTGCGCGACGGTCGGCGAATTCACGGAACCGGCGGCCTGCGCGGTCAAACACAACAATCCCTGCGGAGTGGCGACGCACGCGCGCGCGTCGCTCGCCGTGCGCGCGGCCTTGCATGCGGATCCGGTCAGCGTTTTTGGCGGCATCGTCGCTGTCAATCGCGAAGTCGATGCCGAAGCGGCCGGCGATCTGAGTCAGATTTTTCTTGAATGCGTTATCGCGCCGTCCTTTTCGTCCGAGGCCTTGGAGATTCTCACGAAGAAAAAAGATCTGAGGTTGCTCGCATGGCCCGAGCTCGCCAAGCGCGCAGGGAACGGTCTTGAGTTTCGCACGGTCGCCGGAGGTTATCTCGCGCAGAGCCGTGACGAAGTCGGTGTTTGGCGCACGCAAGGCGAGCAGGCTTGGCAGGCGCTGGGCGACGCGCCCAATGAGCAAGTGCAGGCGGATCTCGCTCTGGCTTGGAAAGTCTGCGCGCATCTCAAGAGCAACGCGATCGCGCTTGCAGCCGGCGGTCAAACCGTCGGTCTCGGCATGGGGCAAACCAACCGCGTGGACGCGGTGGAGCAAGCGATCGCGCGCATGAAGAAACATCATGCCGGAAGTCAGGACGTTGTTCTCGCGAGCGACGCGTTTTTTCCTTTTCCGGATTCGGTGGAGCTTGCGGCGCGAGCGGGGATTCGATGGATCGCCCAGCCGGGCGGCTCCATTCGCGATGAAGCGGTTTTGTTGCGCGCCAGGGAGCTGGGCGTGACGATGGTGATGACGAAGACACGACACTTCCGACATTGAAGTCGGCAGACGCGGTTGGAGCATTGAAGTGAATATGCAAGAGGGCACGGACAAGGATGAGCCGTACTGGCTGGTGAAATCAGGCGACAGGATTTTAGGTCCTTTTGGGCGCGATGAGATCAAGGCCAAGCTCTACGAAAAAGAA
>JAMPXM010000169.1 GCA_023701225.1 Pseudobdellovibrionaceae bacterium
ACTTGCTTGGGGCGGGAGGGTTGGGTTTATTGCACCTATGACGTCACTGATGCAGCCCTATCACGATTTGATGCAGTTGATTCTCGACCACGGAACCATGAAAGAAGACCGCACAGGCACTGGCACGGTCAGTATTTTCGGTCACCAGATGCGCTTTGACCTCTCTCGCGGCTTCCCGATCGTGACGACAAAGAAAGTTCACCTTCGCTCGATCATTCATGAGCTGCTGTGGTTCCTCAAGGGCGACACCAACGTCCAATATCTGCGCGATAACGGAGTGACGATTTGGGACGAGTGGGCCGATGAGGACGGAGAACTCGGTCCGGTCTACGGCAAGCAGTGGCGTTCGTGGCAAACCGCCGACGGTCGCACGATCGATCAAATCAGCAATGTCGTCGAGCAAATCAAAAAAAATCCCGACTCACGTCGGCTGCTCGTCGTCGCGTTCAATCCCGGTGAAGTCGAAAACATGGCGTTGCCACCCTGCCATGCGTTCTTTCAGTTCTACGTCGCCAACGGCCGTTTATCCTGCCAACTCTATCAGCGCTCGGCCGACGTATTCTTGGGCGTGCCGTTCAATATCGCAAGCTACGCGCTCCTCACCATGATGATGGCGCAGGTGACAGGCCTGAATCCCGGCGAGTTCATCCACACGTTGGGCGACGCGCATCTGTATCGCAACCATCTGGAACAAGCGAAGCTACAACTCACCCGCTCGCACAAACCCGCGCCGCAAATGCGACTCAATCCAGACGTGAAGTCGATTTTTGATTTTAAATACGAAGACTTCAAACTCGAAGGATACGACCCGCATCCCGCGATCAAGGCCGAAGTCGCGGTGTAACCCGATATTGCGATCGGTTCACTGATTTGCAGACGGCAAACGAGTAGCCGGCTCTCCCCAGGAAACCGCATCGGCCTGATCGCTGTTTTTCTGCGAAAGAATCAGTATCTTTCTTTCCTGATCAACATAGGTCACATCAGAGACAATATAGTGCTGATTCTGTTCAGGCTCGATAACATCAAACTTTGCCTGCGGAAATACGGCCTGAATCGCGGCTAGCTTTCTCTCCGAGGAACCCCTTGGAACCCACAGCACGGACTCAACCAACGATCCTGATCGTCCAAAAGTGACCGTCAGTCTTTGAGATTCAGAGTTCGGCACGCGATACATCCAAACCTCACGCCCATTTTTTGTCTCTCTTGACGCCGCAGAACCAAAGAGAGATTCGACATCGGCTTTTGTTGACTTACCTGCCTGTACTTTTAATGCCGATATTAGATCGATTCGTGAATCTATCGAAGGGGCAGCTGCCTGTTTCGAGCTTGTCGCGCAACTTCCTGATAGGAAGACGACTAAAAGCATCGACCCGAATTTAAGTGCCGATTTCATTGCTCAGCCCCCTTCATCCCAAGTTTAGCACCGTACTGCTTTTGAATCCATTTGAACGCCTCAGGAGTGGTCTTGCGAAGCTTTTCAGGCTCAAATAAGTAAAACTCAATATTGTTCGCAAAATCCTCGCTCCGCGAGTTGGCCCCATCTTCATCTACATATCCAGACTTTCGGCCAGACCAAACAAATTTGTCCCCCTCTCGCTCTACCCTCCAACCATTCCCATCTGCATACGACTCTCCTCCATCTGGTAGACTACGAAAAATTTCGTGCGAGAGTTCATGCGCTAAGTACCTTGCCAAGTTTCCCTTTGTGGAAAACGCAGCATCATAGAGCACCAGTATGCCATTGGCGTGCGTCGCAGGATTCGGCGGATACCACGATTGCTTCATTCGATAGATCGTCCTCATGCTTTCGATCTGAAATAGATCAGGAAGACTGGCCATTGCCTCATAAAAGCGCTCTTTCTCTTCCTCAGTCCATGCAACAGACTTTTCTCCTCGGTGTGGCCACCCATCCGGCCTGCCATCGGAAAACCGGTGATTCCAAAAGTCATATGATTTCGAGCGACGCCGACACGATGCTTTTACATTGGTGGATTTTACGTAGGTGCCATCTGCCCGCATATAGGCTTTTCGGCTGTGACCAGTAATGGCATATGTCCCCTCAGGACAAGTACCACGCCCCTTCGATGCCGCGAACCCGGAAGATACGAAGCAGAAAACGGAGATAAACAAAATAGTATTTTTCATACATTCAGAAACGTACTTCGCTATTCATATCTTGTTCAAGCCAACACTCCTGCACAAGCCCTTGCCGCTAGCGATTTTCGATGTAAATGCTTCGGCCAGGTCGCTGCGTCTCCGCGTAGTTTTAATCCTGAAACCGGCGATCACTTACAGACAAAATAGGCCAACTCGGATGACTAAGGGTGACAAGTGTTCGAAGGCACTTCTCTCGCCTCGAGTTTTTAAATATGCTGTTTTTCGACTCGCCCGGAATTGGGCAAAATCGCAACCTTTAGTCCATTGAAAAAGAGGTGCACTATGTTCCTCAGTGCGATCGTGGCGATGGCGTCCAATCGGGTGATCGGCAAAAACGGCGATTTGCCGTGGCGGATTCCGGAGGATTTCAAGTTCTTCAAAGATAAGACCACCGGTCACATCATGGTGATGGGTCGCAAGACTTTTGAATCGCTACCTGGACTGCTCCCAAACCGCTTGCATGTCGTGATTACGCGCCAGAAGGATTACCGCCCGCCTGGCGTGCACGTTTTCGCGGATGTGAAGTCCGCTCTGGAATTCTGCGCGTCGCAAACGGAAAAATGGGGCGACGAAGTCTTCATCATCGGTGGTGGCGAGATTTTTCGGGAAACATTGCCGATCACGGACCGCATTTACCTCACCGAAATCAAACAAGCGTACGAAGGCGATGCGATCTTCCCCGAATTCGACAAGCAGGCCTTCAAGGAAGTCGAACGACGCTCGCGCACGGAACCGGAGCCATTTGATTTCGTCACTTACGAACGCGTCCGTTCGTGATCACATGCTCCGCTATGGCTAATTCGGCTTTCCGGTCACATACTGCGAATAGTTGTCATCCATGATCTGTTGCTGATCACGGCCGGCATTATCGTAGTTGTCGGGTTGCGCGAATCGCGAATCTTCTTCGGTCCCCTGACTCGCCGGCGGATTCGGGCGGCGAGCCTCGCCCTGTGATTCGGTTTTCGACTGCGGCCGTTTCTCTTGTGGCGTTGTGGGTGTTTCTTTCGGTGTTGTCCTATCCATTTGGTCCATCTGGCGTCTGTCGTCGGTCTCCATTTAAGCCTCCCATGCGTTCACAGGACATGAGCCGACAGTAACAGGCTCACGGCACCAGCCCAACTCCGACCGGCCCAGGTTCGAAACTCGTTATACAATTGAAGGAATCGACAAGAGATTGGCGTGCGACTTCCATCCCCACAAATCAGAATACGAACGCGCTCTTTAAAAAAACAAAACGCCGAGCTCATTCCCGGCGTTTTTAGCCAAATCAAGTTTTTACGGGATGCTGTTCTTTAGGGCGGACCTCGCTCGAGAGCTTGATTGAGTTCCAGCAACGGGTATCTTTGGCCGTTTAACAACACACGTCCCTCCATTTTTTATGTCCGCGACGAGTCTCGAGCCTCTTACCGCCAGCCCGCGATTTTTCGCGTGGTTTCCAGCGCCGGACAAAACACTCTTCGGACGCTCGGGTACAAACCTAAGAGAGAATTCGCGCCTCCCAACGCATCCTCAAGTTGAGACTGTTAATCCACGCGAATCACATAGGATTTCAAAGATGAGACAAAGAAAAAAGATTCTATTTGCGTTTATTCGCGCTCTCTTTCCGAATCTTCCAACCCAGGCGTGTCTTGCCACGAGACCGCGTGCGCGGTAACAAAGAGAAAACACAACGGATCTCTCGGAAACACAATGGCCGCGCCTCCTCCGCTTCACCCGGATTCAGAATACCTGTTCGTTCAGTCGATTCGCTTCGACCACCGTGACATCTTCGCGCTCGTGGACCGCTTCTATACGGCCGTGCAGTCCGATCCGGAGCTGCGCGTGCCGTTCGCGTCCGTCGAAGATTGGCCGGAACATATCGAACGCCTGACCCATTTCTGGTGGGTGCGATTCGGCGGCGAATCCTATCTGGATACCAATTATAATCCGATCGGAAAGCACTTCGAAAACGGCTTCACACGTCCGCTGCTCGCGCGCTGGCTGAGTCTTTTTCGCGAGACGGCTGAAAGCGCCTTGAAACCAGAACAAGCTCAATTCTGGTGCGCATTGACAGAACGGATGGGCGAGTTTCTTGCGCATCGAAATGACGAACTGATTGCGGCCGCCCGAGGTCCCACGGGATAGATGCGCGGAGACGCGTCTGCTTCTGCGTTCCTGTCTCGATACTCTCTTCGAGAGTCGATCTCAGTTTTTGTTCGCTTTCGGACCATGCATGCCGGGCACGGCATAACCATGATAACGGTCTTGGTTCGGATGCGCGCAGCTGAGTTCTTTGGAGACTCCGCGCAGGAATTCAACGTCGTTCCATTTCGCCGAACCGATGGCGAAATCCGCGAAGCCGTCTTTCGTCGCCTGAATCTCAAGTTCCAGCAATTCATTCTCGCCCGCAAGGAGACGATCCAAGCGAAGCTGCAATGCCGCGAGCTGAGATAGCAGATTATCGACAAAGGGCTTGCGAAGCGAACTCAAAGCCCGTCGGGTCTCGATGATCTGCGTCCGAATCATATTCAACCGATCCGCGCGCTCAGACGCAGTTTTTGAGATCTTACGGCGCAGAGCTTTCTCCCCGCGCGACGGGAGATCGCGAATGGTCTCTTCAGAGACATCCATTCGCTCCCATCCGGTGATCGCGGGCTCATTCACAGACTTCAAGAGGAGGCGCGAGCAAATCTGATTGTGACGAAACGTTGCGACACCTTCGAACACGGCCTTCGTCACCGGCACTTCCATCAGCGATGACCAGTGAATCAATGTCGCGGTCAAATCGCTGGCGGCGACAAAGGTTCGCCAGTCATCATGTACAGACGCGAGAAGTTCTCCGCGCATCTCGCGAAGGCGCTCTTGATAACGATGATTATACAATTGGGTCAGAGCCTCTTCTGTACCTTTTTCAACTGCGGCGCCGACCAAGAAGCTGACCACAGCTGCCGCGATATGAGCCTTTCCTGCGACACGAGACACACGGCTTGCGCCAAGCAAAAGCTGCATCGCCTTGACGAAGTAAAAGTCCGTCGCCGTTGCCGCCGCATAGCCGGCCACGCTGGAAGTCATGAGGCCGCCAAGGTCACGGTAAAACGCAAGATCAGTGTAGTTGGTGTAATCACCCAACTCGGCATCGACATAATCCATAGGAGCCTTCGGCGGCTCCTTGGCGAACATCTGTTCTTGTCGCTGACTCATGTAACCGCCGCCGAGGCCAAACACGGCTCCTACCATGCGCCGCTGAATCAGATTCTTAACGGTATGCCGACCGACATACTGAACGACCTTGAATCCGACGCTCATCGCCTTCGAACGCATACCGCGCAACACAGGACTACGCGCAAGCATGGTCGCTCCCACCAAAGTGCCCGCAGCGCCAACCGCGCCGACTGCGACATAAGCGGTTTGCTGGGAATTGTAGGCCGACAAGCGCTCATACATCACGGTCAACCACTGGTGCTGGAGAAGATAGGCGAGGTCTTCAAGCGACGACTGTGTCAAGCTATCCCGATTTTTCTTCGCGTCCTCGTAAAGGCCGGCCACCATTTTCATGCGCTCGTCGTACCGAGATTCTTCAGCAGCATCGAACAGCCGCGCAAGGACCCGCCATGAAGCCAGGCTCATGCAACTGAAGTCTTTGGTCTCGTTCACGACACGCGCCTGGCGCAAGTAATCCTGCATGGCCTCTTCAAAACTCAAATTGGGACGCATGTCCCACTTCGTGCAAGCCGCTTGGGGTATGCCAACAAGGCCTTGGTTTTGCGAATAAAAGCGCGTCTGTGCCTCGACTTGCGCTCCTATGGTAAGTCCACAGGCCACAACCAAGGCCATCAGAAGGGCTCGTTTTCCTCGCATCCAAGTCCAAACCATATGACGAGGCCCTCCTTCGGGCCCGGGGTTCAAGTTCATCTGCATGGGCCGCACCTGGCTTTTCTGGCGCTATCTGAGCTTTAAACGCATCTCACGAGCGAGGGCTCGTCTAAACCCTAAACATCAGGCCCTTTTACGGACTTCTCATCGGATTTGACCATCGGATTTGACCCAGTCGGATTGGATCCATCTCTGAACTGAACCCCCTGAAACGAAACCACCTCGCGGACAACTACGGGGACACTGAAAAGCGGGTCCCGATGTGGGCCTGGATTTTCGACGACGTTCAGATTTCGATGCTCTTGAGAAAATCATCGAACTCACGTTTTATCCTGGCGTCCAGCTCCACGATTTGCTCGGGCGGCGTCGAAGGAAAAACAGCGAGAATGAATTTCTTCAGCTGCTGGGAGACGAGTTGCATCCTCCCGAGATGCGGGGAAGTGGGATACTTCTCTCTCTGGGCGGCCAAGTAGGCATCGTGGCCGCTTTGCACCAACTGAATGCGCTCATCGAGCGAGAGTGTCTCCGAATCCCGACCCGACTGCATCAGGGAATTGCTCGCCAGCTTTTGAATCAACGTGACCGCATCCGCGAGATCGTAAGCGATTTCGCTTTTCGTGATCATTCCAAGACCGTTTTTGTCAAAACTAAATCCCCCTGAGGTGATATCCGAAACCAGACTTTCCACTAAACGGACTTGTGTTTCCGAGGCCGCCAAGTGAGTCGTGATCTCGACGATTGCTAAACGTCTGAAGCCGTCGATCAATTGGCGCTGGATTTCGATTGGTTTGAGCGAATAGACTTCATCCGCCCACTTTTTGATCGCATCATCCGTCGCCGACCTGTTCGTCAGGAAATTGATTTTGACACCGACGCCAGAACCCTTTCTTTGCAATTCAAAAGCGACGCCCAATCCATCATTCATATAGACACGATCTCCGAACTCACCCTTGAGGAAGCGGCCAATCGAGTCAGGGCTCGGATCTGCGAGTTTCTCCCCTTTTTCGGAGAACAGCCCCTTGGATTGGAGCACGTGCGCAATGCTTTCCTCCGTCAATGGGTGTCTGCGTAAAGTCGGATCGCTCAAGCTCGCTTTAAAGCGCTCAAAGACCTGCAAGATTCTTCCGACGCGCCTCACGTCTAAGGAATTGTTCTTGAGCGCGAGACTCAAGCGGTGCAGTGCCTCGACGTCGGCGAGCGAACGCAGATCGCCGGCTCGCGATTTCAGTTTCGGCAAGAGGGTCTGCATTTCAATGAGAGCGGCCGCACTTCGATACTCGAATTCACCTTTCAGGATTCCCATTCGGAGCCCGATAAAATAGTCGCGGTCGGTCGGAGTCGCGGTCGGAAGATGAGAAAACGTCCACCCGTCGGTTTGCTTCGAGTACGCGCCAAGGAACCGGAGCTCGTCGGGAGTACCTTTTTTGTTTGTGAATTGAACCTTGAAC
>JAMPXM010000170.1 GCA_023701225.1 Pseudobdellovibrionaceae bacterium
AGATCGAATATGAGGTTTTCTCGCAGACAAAGCCGTCGTTATTGCAGTTGACTCACGTGTTGAAGCAAAAGCTCGAGCGAAAAATGCAACGGCGCATCCACAAATTATTTTTATACAGATCATCAGCTGAACTGTCTTCGGAGCACTTTGATTGTCGAAATAAAAGTGCGCATCCGTTGAGCAGATCTCAGAATGAAATTTCAAGTGATGGATTTGTATTACGATTTTGTCTTACAGAAAAAAACTGAAGTCGCTGTGGCTCTCCTCGTGGCGTCCTTGTGGTGAAAATGCCAGCGCATGGGCGCCTGTTTTCGCGCTCTGGCCGCACCAGAGCGGGAGAGTGTGGCGAATTTTCTCTTTCAAACCCATAGACGGGGTGATTCACTTTTTGATGCGCACATGGAGGGGCACATGCGCACACTTTCACGGATGCAAGTCGGTGCGATGGCACTGGCGGTGACCGCGCTATGGACGGCGGTACCGGTCGAAGCGGGGAATGTACTGCGATTGAAGCACGGGACCGTGCGAACGGACTTAGTCAGCTCGGCAAAGAGTTCGCAGGCCAGAACGCAAGCCAGTACGAAGCTGTTCCGCATCTCCAGCGCGACTCAGCGAAAGCGATATTTCGTTATTCAGTATCGGACCCGAGTGGCGCTTCGGCACCAGATGCGTTTAAAGACGCTCGGCGTACGGTCGCTTCGCTATTTGCCTGATGATGCCTTGGTGGTGGAAGCGTCAGCGACCACGCTCCAATCATTGTTGGCCGAAACCAACTCGGACGTGAGAGCCGTGCTACCGTACGACGCGGCTTGGAAGCTCAGCCCTGATCTCGAGCCCGCGAGCGTTTTTACGGCGCGAGCTCCTCAGAACGTCCTCATCAGGCTCTTCGATGCGCGTCATCTCGCGCAGGTGATTCGCGACATTCAGTCTCGCGGCGGTGAACTTCTCGCAAGTCGGGACCGATCCATCGCGGCCAAGATCGCGGGTGCGCAGGTGGCGGCCTTGAGTTCGCTGGAGGGAGTGGAGTGGATTCAGGCTTTTCCCAAAGTGGAGTCGTCGGTCTTTCGCTTGAACGCTGGAGAGGAGCCGCCAGCCAACGTCCCCGCGGTGCGGGGAGACTACACGGATTTGAGCGGCTATGAATCTGGCACGAAGCTGATGAATTTTTCCGAAGTTTGGGCGCGCGGATTCCGGGGTCAAGGGCAGAAGATCGGCTTTGCGGACACCGGCCTCGATAAGGGCGATGTCAATGATCTTCACATGGACCTGAGTGGCCGGGCGACCGGCGAGGCATTCGGTTGGTTTGCATCCAGTGGGGAAGATCCCGTCGGTCATGGAACGCATGTGGCAGGCTCCATCGCCGGATCGGGTGCAGCATCCGGAGGACGCATCATCGGCGCGGCACCCGAAGCGACGTTGATGGCGCAAGGGATGTGGAGTCCTTTCATTGGCAATCTGACGGTTCCGCCCAAATTCGCAGCTATGCTCGAGCCCGCTTATAACGAAGGCGTACGCGTGCATTCGAACTCTTGGGGATCACCTCAGAATTTGGGTGCTTATGAGGCGATGGCGGCGCAGGCGGATGAGTTCATGTTCGATCATCCTGATCTGCTTTTGGTCTTTTCCGCTGGTAACAACGGTGTCGATGCCGACAAAGACGGTCGTATTGACGGTGTCACGATCGGTAGCCCGGGGACGGCGAAGAATGTTCTCACCGTGGGATCGAGCGAAAACGTCGTGTCCAGCGGTGGAATTCAAGCCAAAATCGGTCAGCTCGCGGCCGCACAGAAATTGTGGCCGAAGGAGCCGATTTTCAGCGACGGTCTTTCGGACAACGCCAACGGTATTGCCGCGTTCAGTTCGCGCGGGCCGACGCAAGATGGTCGGGTGAAACCAGACCTGGTCGCACCTGGCACGAACATTCTCAGTCTGCGTTCTCATCACCCTGATTCGGAAGACATGTGGGGCGCCTATAATCAGGATTATGTCTTCAGTGGCGGTACCTCGATGTCGACGCCATTGGTGGCTGGGGCGGCGGCTTTGGTGCGCCAATACCTCACCCAAGTACGTGGTCTCTGGAATCCGTCCGCGGCGCTGATCAAAAATATTCTCATGCATACCGCGGTTGATCTTTTTCCGGGTCAGTTCGGCCATGTCGGCCAGAGTGCTGGCCAGGAGCTGCTCACACGTCGCCCGAACGTCGACGAGGGCTGGGGACGCGTCGATGTCGCGCGTGCCATTCGTTTGGAGCGGACGATTTTGATTGATGAATCCATCGGCGTGGAGAGCGGCGGGGAAATGAAATATTTGCTCCGTCCCCCGACAGACGGGCAGGCGACGCTGTCGCTCGTTTGGACGGACGCTCCCGGCTCACCGGCAGCAGCTCAGGCGCTGGTGAACGATCTGGATCTGGTTCTTGTTGATCCGATGGGTCAAGAATTCACACCTGCCGACCGTCTCAACAACTCTGAGGTGATTGAGAAGGCTGTGCGGGCGGGAGACTACACAGTTGTGGTTCGTGGCCACAATGTTCCTCAGGGACGGGATGGCAAGCAGCCCTTTGCGTTGGTGATGACAATTCATTAATACATGCCGGCATTTATTGAGATGCCGGCCCACTCTGATAAAAAATTCACGTGCTTTATCAGCCGTGTCGCAGGTCGTTGGTGACGTTGATTTTTTCTCGCTCATCGGTCGACTCATCAAGTCACTCAGTTCGTTAAAATTTCAGGACGGCGCTCATTCGGTTTTGCTGTTTGATAAGCAGTGTCAAAAATGCTATAAATGCCGGTCTTTAGCGCTACCTGGTGGCGAAAGCCCCCTGTTTCGCCTGTTTTCTATGTTGATCAGAATGCATGACTTGTGAGGAGGTCTTGATGGCGACGGAATTTAGTGTCGGAGACAACGCCGTATATCCTGGTCACGGTGTCGGCCGCGTTCTCGCCATCGAAGCCAAAGAGCTCGCCGGCAAAAAGCTGGAGTTCTACGTCATCCAGATCATCGAATCCGGCATGAAAATCATGATTCCGAAAAACAACGTCGAGAGCGTTGGCTTGCGCCCGATCATTTCCAAACAAGAAGCGGGCGAAGTGATCAAGATCCTCAAAGAAACCAACGTCAAGATCGACAATCAGACATGGAATCGCCGCTATCGCGAGTACATGGAGAAGATCAAGACGGGATCCGTTTATGAAATTGCCGAGGTTCTGCGCGATCTCTTCCTGCTCAAAGTCGATAAAGAGTTGAGCTTTGGCGAACGCAAAATGCTCGACACAGCCCGTGGCCTTCTCCTGAAAGAGCTTTCTCTGGCGACGAGCAAAGAGGAACTCGCTCAAGAAGACGAAGTCCGCCAGATCTTCGGTCTCTGATTCGCTCGGCTCCGTTCGGGCGATGCATTCGCCAGATACATTCGACAGATACATTCGTCAGACGCGTTCGGCGCGTCGCCCGAGAAAAAGCGCTTGAAAAGCCAGTCATAGAAGAATGAAATCCGGGTTTTGTCGCCCGGATTTTTTTTGCGTATTGAGGTGCTTGATGTCGTCCCAAGGAAAAGTTCGTGTCCGCTTTGCTCCGTCGCCCACGGGATACCTCCACGTCGGTGGCGCGCGCACGGCGCTCTACAATTATCTCTTCGCCAAGCACCATGGCGGCACGTTCATTTTACGCATTGAAGACACGGATCTGGAGCGGTCGACCGAAGAGTCGATGCGTATGCAAATCGGGGACTTGGTGTGGTTGGGCCTCAACTGGGACGAGGGACCGGATCCGGTGACGTTGACAGATCGTGGCCCGCACGGCCCGTATCGGCAAAGTCAGCGGAAGCACATCTATTTAGAACACGCCAACCGGCTTTTGGAAAAGGGTCTGGCGTATTACGACTTCCGCACCGACGAAGAACTGGAAAAGCTCAAAGAAGATGCCGCAAAGGCCGGAAAAGCGCACCACCATTTAGAGCGTCCGTCGCCAATGATTCCGCTTGAGGAGGCGCGCCGGCGCCTCGCCAATGGCGAAAAGGCGGCCATTCGGTTCATGATCAAAGAGAAACGCGATTTTGTTCTCAACGACTTGATCCGCGGTGAAGTCACGTTTCCATCGGACATGGTCGGTGACTTCGTGATTTTGCGCTCCAATGGAATGCCGGTTTATAATTTCTGCTGCGTGGTCGATGATGCGTTGATGGAAATCACGCATGTGCTGCGGGCCGAGGAGCATTTGAGCAATACGGTTCGGCAGATGATGCTCTATGAGGCCTTCGGCTACCAACAGCCTCTGTTCGGCCATATGTCGATCATTCTGGGTTCCGATCGTCAGAAGTTGTCCAAGCGTCATGGGGCGACCAGCTGTCATGAGTATATGATGCGTGGTTATCTGCCGGAGGCACTCAGCAACTTTGTGGCCTTGTTGGGCTGGAGTTCGCCGCAAGGTCAGGAGATTCTTTCCCGCCAAGAGATGATGGAGCAGTTCGATGGTGAGCGCTTGAACCCGGCCCCGGCCGTGTTTGACGAGCAAAAACTCGCTTGGGTGAATGCGACGCATTTGCGGGCTCTCCCGAGCGAGGAATTGTGGGCGCGTGTGGCGCCTCACTTGGCGAGCCATGGGATCACTCTTGTCGACGACCCGGACTGGCGTGAGCGTGCGTTGTCATTGTTCAAATCGCGGATGACGACACTTGCCGATGCTGTGGCTCTCTTTCAGCCTCTTTCGGATTCTGCCTATGCGGTTGGCGAAGAAGCGAAAGAGGTTCTCTCGTGGCCTGAGACGCCAAAAGTTTGGGAAGCTTGGGAAACGGCTCTTGCCGCGCATGGAGCGGATTATTTGACCGAAGCGGATTTCGGTGCGCTTCAAGATCAAGTCAAAGTCGCCGCTGGAGTGAAGGGTAAGCACCTTTTCATGCCCATTCGAGTGGCTGTGATCGGTAAACCCTCCGGTGCTGAACTCAAGGAACTCGTTCCGCTTCTCCCGAAGTCTTCTTTGATCAAACGCGTGCAAACCGCTCGTCGCGGGTACTCGCACCCACTTTCGGAAGCGGCGCTTCCGAAAAAAGAACCAGGTGTGCTGCGAGATTGAAGGTATACTGGATGCCATCACTTACATGAGTGGATTTCGTGAGTGGATCGGATCGGGAAAGGGATATCAGGCCGTGGCGCTTCAGGTTTACAATACGCAGACGCAAAAAAAAGAAACGTTTGTTCCCCTCGTTCCTGGCGAAGTGAAAATGTACGTGTGCGGACCGACCGTTTGGGACTATCTCCACATCGGTAACTTCCGCGGCGCCGTGTTTTTCAATCTCGTGCGCAATTGGCTTGAGGAGCTCGGGTTTAAAGTCACGTTCGTTTACAACTTCACGGACGTCGACGACAAGATCATCAATCGCGCCGTCGCAGATCGTGTCGACTCGAGTGTCATCTCCGAGAAATACATCGCGGAGTTCAAAAAAGATTTTGCGGCCCTGAAGCTTCGTCCACATGACCACAATCCAAAAGTCACCGAGTTCATGGCGCCGATCATCCAGATGGTCGATGATCTGATCAGTCGCAATAAAGCCTACGTCGTCGATGGTGAAGTGCTCTATTCGGTCCGCAGTTTCACGGGATACGGGAAACTCTCCAACAAGAACATCGACGATCTGCAGAGCGGGGCGCGTGTCGAAGTTGATCAGAAGAAGCGCGATCCATTGGATTTCGCTCTCTGGAAGCCGGCCAAGCCGGGCGAGCCGAAGTGGGAGGCTCCGTGGAGCGGAGGGCGTCCCGGCTGGCACATCGAATGTTCGGCGATGATTCGCGCGATTTTAGGGGAAAGCATCGATATTCATGGCGGAGGATCGGATCTTATTTTTCCGCACCATGAAAACGAACTCGCCCAGAGCGAAGGAGTGACAGGCAAGCCGTTCGTTAAATATTGGATGCACAACAATATGCTGACCTTCGGCGATAAAAAAATGTCGAAGTCGCTTGGCAATGTACGTACCGGTCGCGCGTTTTTGGAGCAGTATAACGGCGAAATTCTCAAGTACATGATGCTGCAGGCGCACTATCGTAGCATGACGGATTTCTCCGAAAAACAGGTCAGCAACGCGATCGCGGGCTTAGCGCGCGTGTATTCCGCATTGGCATTGGCCGATGAAGTCGTGGCCTCGGGGCTCGCGCCGGGGAAGGTTTCGGCTTCGCTTGCAAAGGCGATCGAGACAGGGCAGACGGCTTTCGTCGAAGCCATGAACGATGATTTCAATACGCCGGAGGCTCTGGCCGCGATGTATGGCGTGATTCGTGCTTTCAATACGCAGATTCGTCATGGGCAGAAAGCGACGTCGGACTTGGTGGCGACGGCCAGCGCGTTTCGCGCCTGGACTCTGGAAAAAGGCAAATTGATGTCGCTGTTCCAAGAGCCGGCTGCCGAATATTTGCGTTTGCTCGACGACATGCTGCTCGTGCAAATGGGAGTGGAGCGCTCCAGTGTTGATGCCTTGGTCGAAGAACGCAATCGTGTTCGAGTGGCCAAGGATTTCGCAGCGAGCGATGAACTGCGCAAGAAACTCACGGAAATGGGAATTGCATTGCATGATTCGCCGATGGGTACGCATTGGGAAGTCGCCAAGTGAGCCGGATAGTGCGGGAGCAAGTAGCGAAATTCAAACTCAAGACCGAATTCACTCCGGCCGGCGATCAGCCCAAGGCGATCGCGGAAATGGTCGAGCATATCCAAGAGGGAACCCGGCACCAGGTGTTGCTCGGCGCGACCGGTACCGGGAAAACCTTTTCCATCGCGCACGTCATCGCGCAGATGAATCAGCCGGCCTTGATTCTGGCTCCGAACAAGACATTGGCGGCGCAGCTCTACGGCGAGTTCCGGGAGTTGTTTCCGGAAAACGCGGTCGAATATTTTGTCAGCTACTATGACTACTATCAGCCCGAAGCGTACATTCCGACCACGGACACGTTTATTGAGAAAGACTCCGCGATCAACGAGCAGATTGATCGCATGCGCCACTCGGCGACACGCTCGCTCTTCGACAGGCGGGATGTGATTATCGTCAGCTCCGTCTCTTGTATCTACGGCCTCGGCAGCCCTGAGGCGTATCAAGGGATGATGATCCACATCGTCGCCAACAAAGAGATCAAACGGGATAAATTCCTGCGCGAACTCGTGCGCATTCAATACAAGCGTAATGACATCGATTTTCACCGCGGGACGTTCCGCGTGCGCGGCGACACGGTCGATATCTTTCCGCCCTACGAGGAAGAAAGGGTGATTCGCGTCGAGTTCTTCGGTGACTTCATCGATCGTTTGGCCTGGGTCGATCCGGTCCGCAATGCTGTGATTCATGAGTTGGATCAAATCGCGATTTATCCCGGCAGCCACTACGTCACGCCCGAAGAAACACAGAAGGTCGCGATCAAGAGCATTCAGGAAGAGTTGCGCGGTCGCCTGGCTGAACTCACCG
>JAMPXM010000171.1 GCA_023701225.1 Pseudobdellovibrionaceae bacterium
ACGCGCACGCCATAAAGGACATCATCCCCGCGCGTTTCAGTACGAACGACTTCTCCGTCGAAGCGGATCTCCACCCAATTTTGCGTGCCGATCACGCCATTGATGATGTCTCCCACTTGCAGCGATGGCCGCCCAGTGACGGAATCGGAGATCGATTCGCGAATGAGCAATCCGAATTCGTTGTAGTTCAAGGTCTCGAATTCCAAAGTCGTGACACCACGAGCGACCGTGACTTTCAAAGCTCCGTGAAAACGCGCGGCCACGCGGCTTTCGTGTGAATGGTTGCGAAGAAACGGCGCCGCCTCGACTTTGTCTTGTTTTTCAACCGTGAATATCCGTTGCGACGGCAACTCAATGGCCGTCAGCGCTCCGTTGAAGACGCAACCGGTGTCCAGATTGATGCGATTGGTTCGAATTTCGGGCTCCAACACCGGCGTATGCCCGTGCACGATCTTCTTTTTCCAATCGTAGCGGCTCGCCAAAAACGATGAGCGAATCCAGAGCATTTGTGCGCCGTTCTCCGCCGTCGAGAGTTGATGCAAGGGAACATCTGGGACTCCCGCGTGCACGAAAAAGTAATCCTCGGTTTCGTAATACAAGCGCAGCTCACGCAAGAACCGGTCATGCTCGGGCGGAATCTCGAACCGGCCCGGCGTCGTCTGATAACTCACCAACGTGGCACTGCCTCCGTTGAAGATAAACACGCCCGCGCCCGCCGATTCCGGATGATCGATGAAATCCAAAAACAATGCTTCATGATTGCCCATCAACGTCACAACCGGAACTCGCTGACGCAGCTCCAAGATCGTCTCAATGACCTGTTTACTTTGGCCGCCACGATCGACGTAATCTCCCAGAAACACCACGAGCGTGTCACGGCTGAGCGGCAATTGTTTGAGCAAAAGCTGCAATTCCACATTGCAGCCATGAATATCGCCGATCGCGTAGATCGATTTATAACGTGATGCCACTTCCGAAGTCTAAAGTGCATTGCAAGGCCGAGCAAGCCGCGCAAACGCAGGCACGCCGGCATCGTCCGACGAGAATTACGACGGGACAGAAAGAACCGTTCGGGCAATTGCGCGACACACGCCGTGAGGAAGCGTTCGCGAACACTTAGGCCCTAGGTCCAGTTCTCTTGAGCTCCTGAGTTACTGGTATCCACTGCCGAACACACGTGACTAGACTTGAGGCCGTGAGCAATCGCTCCAGACCAGGGGGGGTCAATGAGAAGATGGTTATTCGCGTTCGCGATCGTCGTCACCAGCTTTACGTTCTCGTCTCAGTATTCAGGTTCGCTTTCCGATCAGTCGAAGCACACGCACACGGAACTCTGCGAAGGTTTCTTGCCGGAAAACGACATGTACATTCCGACGACGTGGGACTTACGCGCCGGAGGAATTTCGGAACAGGAGTTCAACTCCATCCTCGACCGGATTCAGGCTCTCTATGATCCTGAAGTCAACGCGCGCGGCGCGACGCTCTCGATCGCCCGTAATTGGGAGAGCGGAACAGTCAACGCAAGTGCGATGCGCAACGGCCGCAACTGGCTCATCTCGATGTATGGCGGCCTGGCGCGCCATCCCGCGGTGACGGCCGACGGCTTCGCCCTGGTCGCGTGCCACGAGATGGGTCACCACCTCGGTGGCGCTCCTAAGATCGGCCCGATCTTCGGCCCGGCCCGCAAGTGGGCGTCGAACGAAGGTGCAGCCGATTATTATTCCACGCTCAAGTGCATGCGCCGCTTGTTCGAACACGACGACAACGAAAAAATCTTGTCGCAGATGGAACTCGATCCGGCCGTCGTGCAGACTTGCCAGGAACAACATCCTTCGCGAAGCGAACAATTGCTGTGTATTCGCGGCGCGATGGCTGGCCTGAGCGTGTCGGGCATGTTCAGCGACCTAAGCAAAAGCCGTGGCGTGAGCTTCACCACTCCCGATCCGGCTCAAGTCCGCAAGACCAATCACAGACACCCGGCCGCGCAATGCCGCTTGGATACGTACTACGCCGGCGCGCTTTGCGCGGTCGGTGTTGAAGAAGCGATGAATGATCGCGACTACCGCCCCGGAAGTTGCGCGGATCAAAACGTACACAAATTGGGGCTTCGCCCGCGTTGCTGGTTCAAGCCCTCCAAAACCGGCAGCCGCCGCGGCGGCATCTGGGATGTGCTTCCCGAAAGCCTGATGTAAACTGATAAAGACTGAGACAGAGGGCATCGTCCGAAATGTTTCGAAACGAAACCGGCTTCGGCCGGTTTCGTTTTTTGAGACACTCCCTCCTCATGCCCGGAATATGCGGAACGCTTCCGAAGTTGACAGTGATCAATCCTTACGCAGCAATTTGCCTTTGCAAACGCGAGAAACCAACTTTGCCGGACATGAGAATTGCACCCTCTTCGGTGAAAGCACCACATCAAGACCATTGAGAAACAGGTCGATAAGAAACGTCAGACGAGGGAAAAAGAGAGATTGATGCGCGGGTTTATCTTCATACTTTGTCTCATCTTGGGAATCGCAGTCATGTCCTTCGGACAGGCCTGCGGCCGCATGGAACCGGCATTGAAAGGCCCCGCCTCATCACCCGCTTCGACCCGTAGCCCGACCGACGGTGGCACTTCGACCATCGGAGCCGGGAGTACACTTGCCAATGCCTACGGTTATATCGATCCCGTCTCGTCACTGGGAACAGTGACGGGCGAAGTCAAAGACCCTGCCAATCCGACCGTTTCTCAAACCGTATTTTTCTTCGTCAACGGACCCCAGGGACAAGGACTCTCGGCCGGCTCGATCGTCGCCAATCAACCGAGTTTGGGAAATTCGGGCGGTAACACCCGTTTCCTTTATGTTCTTCCCGCTGAATTCCGCAATGGCAGTGTGCAAACTTTGTATGCCTATGCCTTGATTGGTGGCACCTATCAACAGATCGGCGGAAGCCCACACACATACGCGGCCTATACGCCTCGCCCGGAAGGCAAAGCGTATTACGAAGCCAATCTCCTACCGACTTTCCAGCAGCGATGTGTCGCATGTCATGCCGTGAGTTACTCAGGCCACTATTCCAATCTCCTCTCACCCACCCGCTTCAAAGGCGGTACGGCGACGAACAATGACCTCATCAATTATATCTCAGGCACCAACCGCCATGGTGGCGGCAACTTCTGTGGCGCCGGCAAAAGCTCCGGCCTGTGCTTGACCGTCCAGAATTGGTGGAATCTCGAGTTTCCGTGACGGCGTGGAAGTGATAAATACCGGTCCATGGCGACAAAAAAAGAACGAGCCGCGTTCATTTTAAAGCGACTCAAGGAACTCTATCTCCACCCTCCCATCCCCTTAAATCATTCCGACCCCTATACGCTTCTGATCGCCGTGCTTCTTTCGGCACAAACAACGGACAAGCGCGTGAATCTCGTGACTCCTGAGCTTTTTCGCCGGGCCCCCACTCCGCGCGCGATGGCGAAACTTTCTGTCGATGAAATTCGGGAACTCATCAAAACTTGCGGACTGGCGCCGCAAAAAGCCAGAGCCATCAAGGAGCTCTCCACGATCTTGATTCAAGATCACGGCGGCCAGGTCCCTTCGAGTTTCGAAGAGCTCGAAAAGCTACCGGGTGTCGGTCACAAAACCGCATCCGTCGTCATGGCACAGGCTTTTGGACATCCCGCCTTCCCGGTCGACACCCATATTCACCGGCTGGCCCAGCGCTGGGTGCTCACGGATGGCTCCAGTGTCGTCCAAACCGAGAGGGATCTGAAAGCTCTCTTCCCGCAAGAGTCCTGGAATGATCTTCACTTGCAGATCATTTACTACGGCCGCGAGCACTGCACGGCGCGCGGTTGCGATGGAACAAAATGTGATATCTGTCGCGCTCTTTTCCCGAAACGCCGGACCCCTATCGCTACCCGCAAGTAACAACACGCTGCGCATTAAGTCATCGTTGAGCCGCCGCTGGGTCGAATTCGCGTCGTCTTTGGCTGTACCGAGGGACATGCCACGGGATATACCGAATGAAATGCCGACAGACAGACTATGGAGAATTGGCTCGGCGGATCGACGATGTCGTGGTACATTCCCGAGATGCCCGAAATGAACTCGCAGGATGAAACGCGTGTCCGGCTCACAGCCGTGATTTACGCACAAAGTCGCCTTGTGCTTTGGCACGAAGGCCGGCCTGAACCGAATCTCCCGTTCACGGAGACGATCCCGGCCGCGACTGCCGTCACGGATGCCGAGCTCTCGCCAACTTATGTCCCTCTTCTGCTTAAGCACAGCGACGTCCCACGAGCTCTCGGCATGAATGTGTCCGAGCCGCACCTACAAACCTGGTTTCAATCTCAGGCCGGCGATCTCGGCCGCTTTATTCAGTATCAATTCTCTGACGGCACTCTGCTCACCGCGAGCCAGATCTTGCGTCACGAACACGGTCTCATTTTACCGCGAGCGCTCTGGCCCCTTCTCATGAACATTCCGCCCGAGTTACGTGGCGAGCATCCGTACCGCTTGCAATGGCCGCGCGAAGGCGTGCCGCGAGCCCCATGGTACCTCGAAGCGGAACGCGTGCTGCTCGGCGTTCTCCTCAATGCCCAACGCTTGGCCGCGCGCGATGGCTTCGCTTTGCTCTTCACGCAAAACGAGGATTCGACCACCGAGAGGCGAGCGATCGCGCTCCGATCCATCGCTCTTGGAACGGAACCGAACGCAAAGTGGGTCGCCCGCACGGCTCCGGATTTGTCGCGCACCGGAGAAGAAGGCCGCGTGCGCCTGGCATTGGAGTTCTCCGATGGCGAGCGCACGATCCTGCGTACGCGCCACTTCGCATTGGATGCCGAACAAAAGGTCCTGCGGTTTCATCCTCTGTGGGATCAAGTCAATCAAGTGCGAGCGGTCGTCGCCGGACCTGCCGGAGCCGCGGGCGAAAATGTGCAATCGGAGACGATTGAATTTTGTGGACATGGAACCATCCAAGCCTCGATCGCAGACATCAATGCGCTCTTGGCGAAATCGCAAGCCGCGCCCGTCGAAATCCGCCCCCATCAGGTGCGCGTGGCGCCGGAACACGTCATTCCTCGGTTGTCGATCGCAGGAGACGGCGCGCTTCAAGTCAACACACACATCCAACTTCCGAGCGGCGAGTGTTTGGAGGCGGCCGGGCTTCCTCCCGCGGCAACGTATCTCATACTCAGTCTGCTCAATGGCATCGGCGCAACGACCGGCTTAAGCAATTCACAGATCGCCTACAAACGCCGTGGCATCACGCGCGACCGCGACATGAAAGTCTTGAAACACCTCGGATTCGCGGCCTTCATTCTTCACGGCGCCGCGAGCTTTGCTCTCGGACTTCCTTTAACGGACGGCAGCCGCCCCTCGTCCATCGAGGAACTCTTCAAGACTCTCTATCAACGCTTGGGTTCGCTTCTTCTCAAGGCCGAAGGTTGGCCCATTCAAGTGGGCAGTCTGGAAACCTTATGTTCCACGAACGTCACATCCTTGATCGAAGGGTTTGTTCGGCAAGTCGTGCGCGACTGCGAAGACGGCCGCGTCCTCTTGTATCTCCCCGAAGGCGAGGTCACCCTCGATGGCTTGAATCGCAAGATCGTGGCCTTCTATCACGCGCTTGTTTCGGATCTCGTGCAAATGACCGGCGGCACCATTTTCGAACGCGCCCGCACGAAGGCTTTTGAGGAATTTCTCGTCTCAACACCATTTGCGCAAACCGACGGTGGCGAAGCCATGCCAGAGCCTCCCGAGCTGCGTTGCTTTCGTGCGACCAGCACCAATCCTCAGGCGCAGGCTTTCGCGGCCGGCGATCGAAGCCCCGTTTATCTTCTACCCGAGGCGAGTCGTCCGCCGCGAGGATCCGCGCTCTTCGCGCTGTCGGAGCATGGCTTTGTGGTTTTCTACGACGGACGGTCGATCGAGTCGTTTGACGCCAAGGATTTCCGTCCGGAGTTTTCGCTGGTCGAAGACAGCCCCTTGATTCTCAACGACACCCGCTCCATCGACTGGTTTGAGTTGCATCCGAAGTTTTTCTTCAAAGGTGTTGAAATCACGGGCGACCAAGCTTCGCGTTTGTCGCGCGAAGGGATGCTCGAGTTCCAAGGCAAGATCTATCGTCTAAAGCCTCAAGACATCCCCTCGGTTGAACGCCTCCGCGTCTTTTGGGATCGAATTCAGGCCGGAGCCGCGCGCGGCGGAAGCAATCCGGGCCGCCAACGTGGATTGGGCGAAACTTTTTACCAACTGCCGAAAAGCCAAACTCTCGATCTGCTCGCGCTCCGCGCCTCCGGTGTCACCGTCAGTGGCGGTCCGCGCTGGAAACAGATCTGCGAGTTCTATGACCGCCTCGATGAGCGCCGTGAACCACCGACTCTGCCGCCGAGTTTTCAAGCCACGCTCAAGGCCTACCAACTCACCGGCGTCCGCTGGCTCTTGGATCTCTTTGACTTAGGCTTGGGCGGAATTCTCGCCGATGACATGGGCCTTGGCAAAACGGTCACGACACTCGCGTTCCTTGAAACCTTACGAACTTCGAAACGCATGGGCGCGTGCCTGATCGTCGTCCCAACGAGCCTGACATTCAATTGGCAATCGGAAATCGAGCGCTTCGCGCCGCAGATTCCGATCCGCGTCTTCCAATCCAAACAGACTGAAGAGCTCCTCGACTTTTTGCGCGCGGAGCCGGACGGCATCGTGATCACCACCTACGGACTTCTGCAGGAAAACATCGGCTGGTTCGGACAGACGCCGTGGAACATCGTCGTTTTCGACGAAGCTCAGAATCTGAAAAACATCGCCGCCAAACGCACGACCGCCGCGCGCCAACTGCGAGGTGCATTCAAAATTTGTCTGACCGGTACACCCTTGGAAAACCACTACGGCGAGTTCTTCTCGCTTTTTGACCTGGTTTTGCCTGGCGGTCTCGGCGATCTCGGTGATTTCCGCGAACGATTCGTGACGCCAGCTGCGGTCTTGCGTGATGACATTCGGTTTTTACGTTTGAAGACGAAACCCTGTGTCTTGCGTCGCACGAAATCACAGGTCATGCAGGAGCTGCCGCCGAAGATCGAGACGACGCTGAAGCTACCGTTTGAACCTGAACAAAAGCGAATCTACCGAGACATCGCCGCCAGCTACAACGAACAAGTGCGCAACGCAATTGCGGCGCAAGGTGAAGCCAAAACGCAATTGCAGATGCTCACCGCTCTGCTTCGCCTGCGGCAAGCGTGCTCGGATCCATCGAGCATCCCGAACATCCGCTATACCAACGATCCGCCGAAACTGACTGTTCTTGTCGAAGCACTGACCAGCATCCTGGAGAGCGGCGAGAGCGCGCTTGTCTTCTCGCAATTCCTGGCGACGTTCAATCGCATCAAGGCGGCTCTGGC
>JAMPXM010000172.1 GCA_023701225.1 Pseudobdellovibrionaceae bacterium
AGGCGGCTTTGGCGGCTTTGGACACGCCAATGCCGGGCCAGAATCATTTCAGGATATTTTCGGAGACATCTTCAGCGATATTTTCGCTGGCCAAGGTCGTGGCCCAGGTCGTGGTGCCCGTGGCGGCCGTGCTGTGCGCGGCGCGGACCTGCGATACACACTGAATATCACTTTTGAAGAAGCCGCCACTGGGACCGAAAAACCAATTAGCTTTGTCCGCAATCGGAACAACAAAGAGGAAACCGCGCGTGTTTCCATCACTGTGCCAGCTGGCGTCAACACAGGCCAACGCTTGAAGCTCAGAGGCGAGGGAGACTCCGCGCCACAAGGTGGACAGACAGGAGATCTTTACGTCATCATCAACGTTCAGGATCACCCACTTTTTCGGCGGGTCGAGAATGACGTTCATGTGGATTTGCCGATTTCCTTCGCGGACGCGGCCCTGGGAGCGACTTTGGAAATTCCGACCTTAACGGGTAAGGCATCGTTGAAAATCCCGCCCGGAACTCCGTCGGGACAGATCTTCCGCTTGAAAGGAAAAGGATTCGCGTCGATGACGGGCCCGGCTGCCGGGGATCAACTCGTCAAGATCGTCATCGACGTGCCCAAAGACTTGACCGAAGAGCAGAAGCAAATGCTGACGAAAATGACCGCGTCGTTACGGAACTCGCCTCTGGTGAAGACGTATCAGGAGAAATTGGATCGCATCCTGAAAACGAGAAAATGACGAAGCCGGATGACGCGGAAAGGAACCGGATGAGAAGCCTATTGTTTGTCGTTATTGTATTCTCGCTCGTCTCCTGCCAAGGCGCGCCGAAGCGACGGCCGCCGACGGCAGCTCCCGCGCAACTCCGCCAAGAACTGGCGACAGCACAATCCTCCTGGCAGAACCGCGACAGCAAAAAGGCCATCGCACGCGCAAAACGAATCATTGAGCTGCATCCCGAGAGCGACATCGCCGACGATGCGGCGTTGCTCATCGGCGACATCTATGGCGAGCAACAAAACTTCGTTGATGCCCTCAAGTACTACAACCTCGTCGCCATGGGCGAAATCGCGTCTCCTCTGGAGATGCAAGCCTCGCTGAAAGCCGCGCGCAGCTTGATCCGCATGCAACGACCAGCGGACGCGGACCCCTATCTGGAAAAAGTCTCCGAGGCGAAAGATCTTCCCGTCGAAGAACGGATGGAAGCGCTGGAGGTTCGACATGAGATATTGGCTCAGCAGAAAATGCATTTTGCGTCGCTCGAACCATTAATACTTTTGGTCGACCAACATCCAGTTCCTGGCAAGAAGGATCGCTACCGCCAACTCGGCTTTGAAATTCTGGAAAGCCGGCTGAGCGAAGATGACCTCCAGCGCGTCGCCGAAGATTCGCGTTACGGCTTCTTACAAATGCCCGCGAAGTATCGTTACGCGCTTCTCATGGCCGAACAACGCAATTACTCAAAGTCGCGACGTTACCTGGGCGAGATCATCGCGCAATCACCTGACAGCGATCTCGGCGAACGAGCGCAGATGGTCGCCTCGCAGATCGACGCTCGACAAAAGGTGGATCCTCGTACGATAGGCGTCGTGCTTCCTTTGTCCGGCAAGCAAGCCGTGATCGGCTACCGTGCTCTGCGGGGTATCCAACACGGCCTCGGCATATACGGAAAAAATCCGACGTCATTCCGATTGGCGGTCATCGACAGCGAAGGCAATGCGGACGTCGCTCGACGCGCGATTGAGCGCTTGGTCTTGGAAGACAATGTCATCGCGATCGTCGGTGGCTTGCTCTCCAAAACCGCGACCGCTGAGGCAACGAAAGCCAACGAATTCGGCGTGCCGATTTTGACAATGTCTCAAAAAGCGGGTGTCACGCAGATCGGTGAATACGTTTTCCGGAATGCCATGACCAGCCAGATGCAAGTTCAGCAGTTGGTCGAGATCGCCATGTCGCAAGGCCTACGTCGCTTCGCCATGGTTTTCCCGAACGACTCCTACGGCGTCGAGTTTTCCAATCTCTTTTGGGACGAGGTCCGTGCGCGCGGCGGCTCAATTCAAGGTGCGCAACCTTATGACCCCGCGGAAACCGATTTTCGCGGACACGTGCAAAGACTGGTCGGCACCTTTTATCTCGATGATCGAAGCGATTACGAAGCACGACTCAAAGAATGGAAAGAAAAAAACCCGACGCGCTCCGCTCGCCAAGGCGGCCCGACTCCGGAAGAAATTTTGCAACCGATTGTCGACTTTGATGCCGTTTTCATTCCGGACAGCGCCAAGGCGGTCGGGCAAATCGCTCCGATGTTGGCATACAATGATGTGACCAAGGTACAGTTACTCGGCACGAACATTTGGAACAACAAGGCGCTCCTGGAGCGCGCGGATAAATTCGTCGAAGGCGCGATTTTCGTCGATAGTTTTTTATCCACAGACCGCTCTTTTCAGGCGTCTGACTTTTTCAATTCCTTCAAACAGGTATTCGACGAAGAGCCGAGTATTTTCGAAGTGCAAGGTTATGATTCCGCCCTGCTCTTCAGGCAGATTATCGGCTCCGGAGAAACCTCGCGGCTCGGCGTCGCGCAGCGCTTGGCGCAGATGAAGGATTTTCCAGGCGCTCTCGGACATTTGTCCGCTTCCGTGGAGCGAGAAATTCGTCGCCCGGTTGTTGGCCTCACCGTCTCCAGCGGCAAGATCGTCCCGTTTGGCACAGCAAAACAGCAGTGATTTCAAAGTTCCCATAAGCCCGTACCGACGGGCCTTATAGACCCTATTAAAATCTTCGTTGGACCTGTGGCGTGTTTGCCCTAACCGCTTCCTCGCCTCGCTTTGTCGAAGTGACACTGGACGCCACAGATTGGCGAACCAAGACAAGCTCAAGGATTCGAGCGCTGCTTTGAGGGGGCGGGCCATGGATGGCCCGAAGCAAGGGGGGATGTGTATGAGAACGGGGCGGATCAACGAAGCACTCCTGAGAGAGTGCAGAGAAAAACTGTTAAGAGCCAAACGAGACATACTCAACCGCGTCCGCGACGCACGTCGCGAATTCGAAACGCTCGATAAGGTGGGCGGCGACGAGGCCGATCAGACCATGTCGATCATGCGCGAAAACGAGTATCTCTCTTCGCAGGAGCGTTTGCAGATTCAGCTTTTGGAAATCGAGTTCGCACTCGCCCGCATGGAACAAGGACGGTATGGAATTTGCGAAGAGACAGAGGAGCCCATCGAAGCTGAGCGTCTGCGCGCACTCCCTTGGACTCGTGTCAGTATTGAGGGCGCGGAAATTCGGGAAGCGATGAGTAAGCGCTTCGCACGCTGAGCGTTACTTGCACACATTGGAGGAATACGCTCATACACGTTTGAGACGCCGTGTTGTGGATCTTGTAAGCACTGGGATTTTTTTGATGACAAGGCTGTTGTTGAATCCTAGAAGCTTACAAAACCTGTTGCGAAACAGGGGCGGTGCTCGTTAAAAAGTGCTTACAATTTGCGCAGACTGGATCAGCGACGGTCCAGATGCACAGTTGAAAGGAGAGCGTATGAAGGCGAAAGAGCTCGTGTTTTTCAAAGATCTGCTCCTCCAACAACGTTCGGATATTCTTAATAAGGCAAACGCGTTCAAAGAAGAGGCGAAACAAGGAGACGTCCAGGGCGATGAGGGGGATCTCGCCGTTTCTGAACTCAGCCTGTCACTCACTCTGCGTTTGCAAGAACGTCAGGCGCAGCTGCTCTCGAAAGTGGATCGTGCTCTCGCAAAGATTGAAGAGGGGACTTTCGGTCTGTGCGAAAGTTGCGAAGAGCCGCTCCAACTTGGACGACTTCGTGCTCGTCCTGTCGCCAACCTTTGCATCGCTTGCAAAGAAGATCAGGAAAACAAAGAGCGCGTTTTCGCCTGATCGCGGTACGCTCGCTTCGTCCCCTCTCACATTCGTCTGTCGAATGATGTTTTCCATGGAGGAGGGGGTTCGACATGGATGTCGACTTTCACTGCCACGATACACCTCGCCCCCAGTCTAGGTTCCGTTTCGCGTCTTTGGTCAAAACGCCTATTGTTAGGCTCACACTTTGATCGGTGTAACCCCCTAGAATTGAGGCCAGGAGCGGTGTTCCGGACGTCCAATTTTTTTTCGACTTCCCGGAAAAACACAGAATATTCACCCAATTCCGGACCTTTTCCGCAACCCCTCCCCTTTAGCACCCGACAGTCGAAGCCGAAGAGTTCTCCAAGAGCAAGCACCTTTGCCGCCTCTGAGCGGAGGAACACAAATGGCCTTTGACGACAAAGTCCTCGAGATCCCAGAAACCCTGCCCATGCTGCCCGTGCGCGACATCGTGGTATTTCCCTATATGATTCTTCCACTGTTTGTGGGCCGGGAAGCGTCCATCCGCTCGGTTGAAGAAGCATTGGCGAAAAACCGCCTGATCTTTTTGGCTTCCCAAAAAGAAATCACCGAAGAAAATCCCACCGAGGAAACGATTTATACGACAGGCACCATCGCCCGCATCATGCGCATGCGGAAGCTCGCCGATGGCCGCGTGAAAATCCTCATCCAGGGCGAAGCTAAAGGCCGCGTTAAAAAATACGTCAAGGCCGCTCCGAATTTCGAGGTCGCTGTCGAAAAAATCGACGAAGCGGACAATGCAGGCTCGCAAATCGAATATGAAGCGATGATCCGCAACGCCAAAGAGCAGCTTGAAAAGATCATCGCCTTGGGCCGAATGTTGTCGCCCGACATTTTGTTGATCTTGGACGACGTCAATGATCCCGGTCGCCTGGCTGACTTGATCGCCAGCAATCTGGGCTTGAAAGTCTCGGACGCGCAAAAGGTCTTGGAAACGCACGACCACAAACAGCGTCTACAGCTCGTCAATGAGATCCTCGCCAACGAACTTGAAGTCTTGCAAATGCAAGCTCGCATTCGCAATACGGCAAAAGACGAAATGTCCAAGTCGCAACGCGAGTACTTTTTGCGCGAGCAAATGCGCGCAATAAAGAACGAACTGGGCGAACAAGACTCAAAAGGCGAAGAGATCGAAGAACTGCGCGACAAAGTGATGAGCGCCGGCATGCCGGAACACGTTCAGTCAGAAGCGCTCAAGCAACTCGGACGCCTGGAGCGTATGCATCCGGATGCTTCCGAAGCATCCATGGTACGTACGTATCTGGATTGGATGGTGGATTTACCATGGTCCAAAAAGTCTGACGATCAATTAGATCTCGGACGCGCCCAACAAATTCTCGACGACGATCACTACGACCTGAATAAGGTCAAAGACCGCATCATGGAATTCCTCGCGGTCCGCAAACTCAAAAAAGATATGAAAGGCCCGATTCTGTGTCTGGTGGGGCCTCCTGGCGTAGGTAAAACTTCGCTCGGGAAGTCCGTCGCCAAATCCATGGGTCGTGAATACTTCCGTATCGCTTTGGGCGGCGTGAAAGATGAGGCCGAAATCCGCGGTCACCGCCGCACCTATGTCGGCGCGATGCCGGGCAAAGTGATCCAAGCTCTCAAGCAAGTGAAAACCAACAACCCGGTCATGGTGCTCGACGAAATCGACAAGCTCGGCTCTGATTTCCGCGGAGATCCTTCTGCCGCAATGCTCGAGGTGTTGGATCCGGAACAGAACCATTCGTTCCGCGACAATTACCTCAACGTCGATTTCGACTTGAGCAACTGTTTGTTCATCGCAACGGCCAACGTGCCCGAAAACATCCCGCCGGCGCTCCGCGACCGCATGGAGATGGTGTATCTCTCGGGTTACACGGAAAACGACAAAGTGCTCATCACGAAAAAGCACTTGATCGATCGACAGATCGAGAACAACGGAATCACTCCGGCGAACTGCGAATTTACGGATGACGGAATCAAATATTTGATCGCCGGATACACGCGTGAAGCGGGACTCCGTAATCTCGAGCGCGAAGTCGGTTCCATTTGCCGCAAAGTCGCCAAGCTCGTCGTCATGGGTCTCAAAGAGAAAGTCGTGATCACGGCGGAGAAGGTCGTCGAACTACTCGGTCCGCCCAAGTACATGAGAGATGAAAAGCTCAAGGAAAACCAAGTCGGCATCGCGACAGGTTTGGCGTGGACACAAGCCGGCGGCGAAGTGCTCTATATCGAAGCCTTGAAAATGAAGGGCAAGGGCGGACTCGTTCTCACGGGCCAAATGGGCGACGTGATGAAGGAGTCAGCGACGGCCGCGATGAGCTATGCTCGCGCGCACGCCAAAGAATTAGGTATCGAAGAAGATTGGGCGGATAATCACCAGGTGCACGTTCACATTCCGGCCGGTGCGGTTCCGAAAGACGGACCGTCGGCGGGGATTACGATGGCGACCGCCCTTATCAGCTTGATGACCGATACCCCGATTCGCAATGACATCGCTATGACAGGCGAAGTGACTCTGGCCGGACGCGTGTTACCGATCGGTGGCGTGAAAGAAAAGGCGCTCGCCGCTCTCATGCATGGTGTGAAAACTGTGATTCTGCCATTGCAGAATCAAAAAGACATCACGGACATTCCCGAAGAGTTCAGAAAAAATCTGACCTTCGTCTTCGTGGAACATCTTGATGAAGTTCTGCAGATGGCTCTCGAAGAAAAACTCGGCCGCAGTCGGAAGACCGGTGGTTCCGCGAAAGGCGGAAAAAAGCCGAAAGAACCGTCGGCAGCGAGCGCGGCCTAACGGCGGCGGCGAGACGTCAATCCATTCCTATTGAGTGCTCTGCGGCACGAAACTCGTGCCGCTTTTTATTTGTGGCTTTGCAAGCCCAGAACAGTCCGCATGCGCTCGTTATCGTCTTCCAGAACGCGCACCAGTGTCTTCAAATCCGACACTTCCTCTTTGAGTTGAATGAGCTGCTCCTCTTTTTCCTGAAGAATGCTCATGTAGGCGCGCTTCAGTTCATTGAGCAACTTGGTCGCGGTAGAAATCAACGGAGCCTCTTTACCCGCCGCGGCCTGTGCCGCTTCCATCTCCGCCACGGGATCCCGCTCCATCATTAACGGTTGAGTCACTGATTTTTTGAGCGGAACAGCCTCGATCGCTCCCCGAGAGACCGCAGTCGCCATCGCCTCCGGTGGTTTTTGACCGAAGCCCAATTGAATGGGGCCGAGACCTGTCTTTGGATTCACGTCGACATTGAGATCTGGAGCACGATCAAGAAGAAAGTATTTTCCGTTTTCAAACCGGAATGGAATTTGATCCGCTTTAATGCGACGGCGCAACGTCGATACACTGATACGGTACTTACTTGAATAGTCAGTCAACAGCAGCCAGTTCTCATTGCCCATCCACACTCTCCACCATCGATGCCTAACCAAACTACCATAGTCAGTGGCCTCCATGACAATAATACTCACTGGTGG
>JAMPXM010000173.1 GCA_023701225.1 Pseudobdellovibrionaceae bacterium
AATTTCTTCGAGACCCGAGGCACCATTTTCTTTGACGTGACGTAAGCCGTACGACAGAGCGCGTCCCTCGAGCGTGTCGCGGTCCTTGCCGATTTCTTCGATTTCGTTCAAGTGATGGGATTGCAGGGCGTCGCGGAGGCGAGTTTTGATGCGGCTGCTGTTGTTGCGCACGTGCCGCAACGTGAGCCAGCGTTCAACGATCAAAGCAACGCTGATGACGCTCAGAGCGAGCAAAATCCAGAGAATCGCTTCCGCGCCGCCTTGAGCGATATTAAAAAGCTTTTCCGTGAGCACGCAGACTCTCCTTGGTGACGAATAGGGCCGCCGGTTCAGGGACGTCGTTGGAGCATGTGGCGTCAATGGGTGCCGCATCGGATATGCGCCGCCCGACACACAATTATTTCTAGAGTCCCGGAAGAGGGTCAAGGTATCATCCTAAGGCGTGATAAAATTCGTTTTTTGCGTCATTTCCCTTTCAATCTCAGCGTTTTCGCTGACATCGTGCACGTGGACCGAGCCGGCACAGCCCAGTATTTTGGTGATCGCCGTCGAGGAGCTAGGCTTTGGCGCGATCACATGCGCTGGCGATAACGAACGGCATTCCGGATTCGAGATTCTCTGTCACGAAGCTGTTCGCTTCACGCACGCCTACACACCGTCGACACTCAGTGTTCCCGCCTTGGCGAGTCTTATGACAGGCCGCTATCCTCATGAGCATTTGGTGCGGGACAACGGCTCAGCCTATCTTTCGGCACGACTGGCGACAGTCGCGGAGGCAGCCGTTGAAAAAGGTCATCGCACGGCTTATTTCGGCGGCGGTCCACCGGTCTGGCGGAATTCAGGACTCAATCAGGGATTCGAAGTTTTCGACGACAACGTTTTGCCGGCGGCCCCCTACTATCGTCCCGCAGGCGAACTGACACGGTTGTTTTTAGAGTGGCGTGAGATGGAGGTCGCGCGGCGCCCCTATCTCGCGGTTTTGCACTTCGCGGATCCGCAGTTCCCGGATGCTGCGACGGTCACGGACCTGGGTGATATCAGGCCGAGCAGTTACAGAAGTCAGATTGAAGAAGTCGACGAAACGTTGGGAGCGTTGTTTCGTCGCCTGCGAGATCAGAAACTCTGGGACACGACCACCATCGTGGTAGCTGGCTTAGCGGGACACGTCGCGGAGCCGCGCATCGGCGAGTCACGTGAAGTCAACGTCAACAGCGAGAAGACTCGAGTCGCTCTATTTATCAAACCGGCGCGTCGCCAGCGTGAAGCACCGCTGAATTGGAAGATCGACACCAACGTTTCGCTCGTCGATGCGGGGCCGACGTTGTTTGAGCTTCTGGCGAAGCCTTATCAAGCGTCATTCCCGAGGGCGGAATCCGTGGTTGCGCAATTGGAAAATCCAGATGCGAGTTTGCCGATGGAGCGCATCGTGATGACGGAATCCTCCTGGGCATCCTGGCGAGGATTTTCGGGCCGACGTTTCGCGCTTCGCCAAGGCCCCTTGCTCTACCTTCATGATGGTTCGGGCCGACTTTTCAATACATTGACGGACAGCCTGGAAACATCTCCGCTTCCGCCCAGCGAATTGCGTTACTGGGACATGCGGGCGCCATTTGATGCCATGGTCGGCGAGTTGGGACTTCTGCCATGGCTGAAGTTGCCGCCGAATCTGACCACGCGCCTGGATTTAGGACGGGAGTTGTGGCGTCCCAAGGTCAAATCGACAGGAGATGAGTTCGCGCGCCTTCGCATTTTGGCGAAAGCGAGTCCCAACGACTTTCAGTTACAAGGGTGGCGGGCGATCTTCGCGTTGCGGGAAAGTCGTTGGAGTGAGTTGAAAGATGCATCAGCAAAAACACTGAATGGAGTTTGGTTCTTTGTCGCTGCCGCGAATTTGAACGAAACGGTCTCGGTTCCGGAAGATGCCTGCGTAAAACTTTTTTCGCAGCTTGGCCAGAGGAAGGCACCGACTTTGCGAGAATGTTCGAATCGAGAAATTCTGGAACTCTTTTTTTGGGTCGACGAGAGCCAGTCGCCCGCTCGTCGTCAGGCGGCAGGGGAGCGCTTTGTTCGCTTGTACATGGAATCCGCGACACAACAGCGGATTTCGGAACTCAACCATTCGCTGGGTTTGACGTGGGACGTCCCGGCAAGCCGACCGGAGGGACCCGGATTGGCAGACTTGATTCTCGCGTTGCCGGAGATGAAGAAATATCGTTTGACGTTAGATCGACGACTGTCAGGGAAAAACCAATGATCGGATTTGGGTCCGCCGCTCCAGGCGGCTGGCGATCGTATACAGAGTATCCTCTTCGCAACGCTGCAATCCGCTCAATGCCGGAACACGGTTCATCCCGTGAAGGTGGACCGCCTTCGGTTTGATCAGACCAATCACTTCCATCCAGTCTTCGATGTCCGATGGGCTTGTGTTATCCACGGCCCCTTGCACAAAGAAGCTTTGTACCGTGACATCTTTCAAAGAGTTCACGCCAGCAAGAATTTTACTGACGGAGGCTCGCACGAGGGGAGCATTGATCGTTTTGAACATGCGCTCATTGCCGGCGTCGAACTTCAACATCCGCTCGTCGGCCTTATTCAGCGCCTCCACGGTCTTACGACTGTCCAAATGCGCTCCATTGGTCAGCACGATCACCGGTGTTCCCGGCAGATCCAGATCGCGCCGCTTGAGTATCAGGTCCATCACCTCCGAAAAGGCGGGGTGAAGTGTTGGTTCGCCGTTGCCGGCGATGGAGATCGCGTTGATTTTGGCGACCGACTGATGCGCGAGCGGGAATCCCTTTTCCAAAGCCATGCGGATTTCATCGAAGCTTGGAAACGGGAAGTCGTTCTTCAGCCGATTCAATCGCACTTCCGTGGGTCCCAGATCGCAGTACGCGCAATCGAACGAACAAACCTTCTGGCCCGCTCCGAGCAAATTCACTCCCAGAGTCAATCCCAGGCGACGGCTCGTGTGCGGACCGTAGACGATCTCCATGCGGCGATCGACCAGATGCAAGGCCTCGTATTCCGTCGATGTCTGGAGGGGTTTGAGTTTCGCGCTCATGCCGGTGTCTCGATTCCGCCGGACGTTGTGACTTCCGGTCGCGCGGGAACCGCTTGTACCAGGTCGAGAAGACCGACCCAGAAAGCGAGATTCGGATGGTCTTTCGCCATCACTCGGCTGATTTTCTCCAAGGTCAGGTCCGCGCGGCCCAAGCCGTAAAGTGCAGGTGGAGGCGCGGAGTGACTCATCAAAAGAATGCGGTCGTCGGGGCGCGCACGAAAGCTGTTGATGGTTAGATTCACGGTGGAATCGAGACCAAGGAGTTGGTTCGGCAGAGCGGGAAGCAGTTCTTTTCCATCGCTCAAATCGAATGATAGGTCCACATAGCCACCCAGCGGCATCAATCTTTCTCCCGCGCGCGACAAGAGTATCTGCGGTTGTCCGACCTGCAACCAGACGAATTCATCATCGACGAACGAAGCGCCAAAGAGTTCCACCCCAGAACGGTACTCGGTGCGATTGTCCTCGCGATAGAGCCTCTCGTTGGCGAGCAAGGTCGCGGTGCGCAGGTTGTTGGCCGCGGTCGACAAACATGTCAAACGTTCAAACGGCGAGGTCACTTCGCGATCGCTTTTTGCGAGGACATAATACTCCAGAATATGATCGATGGCCTTGCGGGCGCTTGAGCGTTGTCCCCAAGGTGTCGCGACGAGAAGCAAGTTCGCTTCCGTATCCGCGTGAATCTCCGGACGTGGGCGGAATGTTTTTCCGCTATAAGACCGGTTTTCGAAATTAAAATTCAGGCCCATCATTGGCCTCCGTATTGGCGCAGTTTATTGCGCGCTCGGCGGTAGTATTCACCGTTCGGACGATCGATCTCGAGAATCTTGGCCCACTTCTCTTTTGCTGAATCCACGTTGCCGAGACCCTCTTCGAGCACGCTGTCCTCGTATACGGCTTTGAGCTGTTGGTTCAAGTCTTTGACGATTCGATCGGCGAGCGATGTCACCTTAGAGCTGTTCGGGTCGATCTTGCGCACCTGCTCCAGGGCTGCATAGGCTTCCTTCAACTTTCCGGAATCGAAGAGCCGTTGAGCTTCGCTCAATCCGCGATCGACAGCTTGATTCACCTGTGCTTGCAGCTCTTCGACTCTCTCGCGTGATTTCGTGGCGAGACCGTCAGGATCGGGAAGCGAGGACTGAATATTTTTTTGGTGGGCTGCGATCGCGGTGAGCGGGTCGCCTCGATCAGCGGCGACAGCATTCTCGTAGAGAGCGCGGCGTTTGGCCAACTGATTGGCGTAGTTCGCTCTGCTGACCGCCCGTGCCCGCTCGGCCTCGATCTTGCCTTGCACCAGCGTCACGAAACCGCGCAGTTGCTCGTTTTCGGGATCCAGAGTGATCGCTTCGGCGATGCAGCCTTGGATCTCTTCGATCGACATTGTGCGGTTGGCGACCTCTCGGCACTTCAGGACGGTGTCGTTCACGACACGTTGGTTCTGAGCGATGCGCTGGCGCTCGCGTTCGATCTCGAGGCGTCGCTCATGGTCACTCTTTACGGCCTGAATGTCTTCGGCGATTTTGTGGGATTCTTCGTATCCCTCCGGTAGCATTTCGTGGATTTTGCGCAGTTGTCCTTCAGCCAATTCGAACTTCTGCTGCATGAACAGGGTATATGCGAGCTCATAGGTGTCTTTAATGAATTTTCTTTGCGGCTCCGTCAGGCGCTGGAAAGCCAGTGTCTTCGGATCCGCTTGCGTTCCGTTCGGAGTGCCGGGGCCTTGCGGGGATTCGCCCGAAAAGATGAACGCCAGCACGACAAACAGAATGGCGACGGCCAACAGGATTTTATTTTTCGGTTGGCTGAGGTCGAACTTTTTTTGTGGCGGCGGAGGCGCATAAGGACCTTGCCAAGCAGGACCACTCGGATCCAAGGGAACAACGCCCCCGGGCCCCTGCGAGTAGATGGGGTACGAAAGCATCTCGCCGCCGGCCGCCTGCGGCAGCACCATTGGTGTGCTCTGCAAGACATCCTGACGAATGACGACAAGCTTGTTCTTATAATTGGGATCACGAAGTTCGAATGTCACGGTCAGTTGACCGACGGTGATCACGTCGCCGCTGCGAACCGCGATTGGTTCATGCGCGACAAGCGGAGATCCATTGAGCAGTGTCCCGTTCGAGCTCCCTAAGTCGGTGATGAAGTATCCGCCCTGGGTGCCGGCCAGTTCAAATTGTTTGCGGCTGGCCTTCGGGTCGTTGAGCTCGATCTCACAGCTGCCGTCACGACCGGCGATCCAAAGATTCCCCTCGAGGCGGAAGGTGTCATCGTGGCCTCCTGAAGTCGTGAGTTTGACATACGGTACGGCTTGAAGCTGGCCGACCGTCGTCTTTTCCTCGTCGCCACTGAACTCGTCATCAGTGCTGGAGGGATCATGGCCGTGTCCGCCGGTGTAGGGCGCCAGTGCCTTGCTGGTGGAAGAAGCGCCGCCCACTCTGGCGTCGCCTCTGGAGTCCGACGCTTCAGAGATGTCGTCGAGGAAATAAAAATCGTAGGGAGGCACGCGGATCATCATGCCGGAAGTCAGCGCCGCTTCGGTAATTGCTTCTCCATTGAGCTGAACTTCGCCGAACTTCGACATGACCTGCACCGTCCAGGCGCCGTCTTGAAAGAGCATGCGGAAATGTTGGCGAGAAATGCCCGGATGATCGCCCAATGGAATCTCACAGCCGGGCGCGCGTCCTGCGACGTAGCTCTGGCCCGCATTGAGGTCGAGCGTTTGAATTTCGGCACCGTTGAGGTGCATTCTCAAACGCGGCACCCTAGAACCTCGCTTTCATAAGCGCTTCGCATTCATCACGCAGCACTTTCGCTTCTTTGACTTTCAGGTTCTGTTCCGACATCTCGCCGAGCGTCTTCAACGCCTTGTCGATCGCGGCCACGCAGCGCGAGTACATGTTCTTTTCTTTGTAACGTCGACCCTCGATCAAATGCCGTTCAACGAATTCATCGCGCCGGCGCGTGGCCAGAGTGTAATAGCGTTTGGCCATCTCGTGCCCTGGATCGATGGCGCGCGCGGTTTCAAACGAACGCATCGCGCGCGAGTAGTTTTCTTTTTGAAAATCTCGGAATCCTTGCATGTAGTGAGTCTGCGCCTCTTCGTAGCGCGCGCGTTCGGCCTCGCTCTTGAACTCGCGCTGCTTGGAAAGAACGACTTGGCGCTCCTCGGAACTGCGGATTTCCGCTTCGATCTCCTCGCTGGTGCGCAAGCCCGGCTCTTTTTTCGGCGGGGCACTGGGCCCCTGTAACATATAAACAACGCCCGCGGCCACGATGATCAAGATCAAGTAGAAGCGAAACTTTTTGGCTCCTTCGGAGTTCTTGACCGATCGCCGCGGCGAGGGCGCAGACCGACGTGGATCGACGTGTGGCCCGAGCCCGCCAGGCCTATGCGAGCGTTCGAGTTGCAATTCGCCGTGGTGTTGGTGAGGAGCCGGCGCAGACACCATTTGCAACTGCGCGGTCCTGGGCGCGACAACTTCGATCCGGAAGACGAGTTCAGATTCGCCGATCGCGATGAGATCGCCGTCTTTCAACGGTGTTTCGGGGCTGGCTTTGCCGTTGATCAAAACATTGCGGCGCGAACTGAGGTCGATGGCGACAATACGATCGGGTCTGAATTCAACCGCCATTTGATTGCGACTGACGCGTGGGTCTTTGAGCGGAATGTGATTGCCCGGGTCTCGGCCAATGGTGACCTTCGGAGGCAATAGCTGATAGCTCCGGCCGGAGTCCGGCCCTGACTTCACCGTCAAGGTGAAGCGGACCGATGGACCCAGTTGTGGAGCCGCGTTCGACATCAGCCGACCTCCCCGCCCGCGCGGCGGATCGTGAAGATGTAGTAGGCCGGCGATCCATCATGACCGACGACCGCTTGCGCTCGAATCTCGTGAGTTTCACCTAAAAACGGAAGCTCTCCGCTCACGGTCTGTTCCGGTGCCGCTCGCAAGTGCGGGAGCATTTCGCGAAGATTCAACTGCAGACTGGAGTCAGGAATATCGTTGATGCCGCGTCCGCGCAGATCGACTCCGCCACCGATCAGTTGATCGAATGCCGCATTGGCAACCACGATGCGTTCATCCAACCCATGGATGGCCAAGGCCGCCGTGCTTATCAGGCCGACGAGGTTCATTGCCTCTTGGTCACGGTTGACAGGCACTTGAGCCGCAGGTGCGGCGGATTCAATACGGGCCAGGGCACTGCTGATGTTCGAAGCCAATTGCTCCAGACGAGGGAACTTGTAGGGTGTTTTCAATTCGTCCT
>JAMPXM010000174.1 GCA_023701225.1 Pseudobdellovibrionaceae bacterium
CCTCGCCTCGTGATCGGTCCCGAGCCACGACTCGCGACTTCGGTCGCGCCCTTGACCACGACTTCGGTCGCGAAGCGCTGATGATCGCGCTCGAGCAGCGCTTCTCAGAGCTGCTTTTGCTGCGTGACGGGCGAAGGAGAGAGGCGCGTTTTCAGCCCCGCCATTCGGCGAGCTGGCTGGAGGCCGCGTGTATCCTGGGCGGAATGATGGGAGAAAGATTGTACCTCGCGTATCGCTCGCGTAAAATTTCAAGAAAGGCGTTGTTGAGCCTGCTGCGGATGGATCCGAGCGTCGACGGATTTTCTGAGACCTATGCCTCGATCGTACGCCGATTGGGTCCCGGAACCGGCGCGTTGCGCACCAGGAAGGAAAGGCTTTGATGTCGAAATGGTACTACAGCGTCGACGGTCGCGCGCAAGGGCCTGCGGAATCCGATGTGATTCTGGAGGCGTTGAAAGCTGGAAAACTCACGTTGGTGGATCTTGTTTTTCGCGAGGGCGATGATGGCTGGCGTACCTTGGGTGAGATTCCCGAATTCAAAGACGCGTTTGCGAAAGTGAGCTTGCCGACCGCTCCGCATGCGGAGCCCAGTGAGTCCGCGGCGGCTCCTTTTACGATTCCTCAAGTGACTGGCGACGATCGTTTCAAGTTTCAAGCCAATCCCGAGTTGACTTGGGTTTTGCTGGTTCGAGTTCCGAAGACGGGGGAAGACCAATTTCATCAGTCCGGTCCCTATTCCGCCGAACAGATTTCGTCGATGTTGGCGAAGGGCGAGTGCAAATACTCGGATTATGTTTGGCGCCCGGGATACCGGCGTTGGGCGCGAATCGGTAATTTGCCGGAATTTGATCGCCGCAAGAAAAGTCGCGACGGGGATCGCGTGCCCGAAGTTGTTCCTCTCCCGACAGCTGAGATCGAATCTCCTGAAGCGCGCCAAGCGTTTCTAGAAAACTTGATGCGGACCTCGTCCGATCCCATTCCGTCGAAGCACGCCGCGCGACAGTCGGAATCGCCGCCGCCAGAAACGGATGGTCACGATTTCGCAGAAGTCACAGCGCCGGGATTTGATATTGCCGCTGCGGAACAGGCGCAGGCGCGTGCGGCAAAAGCCGAGTCTTCGGGGCCTCCGCCCATCGAGCCACGGGATATTTCAGAGAACACTCCGACTCCTCTGCGCGTGCCGGATCCACCTGCTGTCACGTCCGCTCCGGAAAGTTCCGTTGTGGTATACGGTGGGCGGGTGCGTGCCGGAGGAGCTGCCAACGAAGCCATTGGGGACTTACTCGGGAAAACGGCGGTCGCATCGCACGATGATGGTAAGACCGTTGTGTTTTCTCGACCGCCGGGCGCGGATCCACAGAAGCCGCCAACCATCGCCGATCGTCCGGTGGCAGGTGCCGCGTTTGATCCCGATAAAACCATGGTGCACATGCCGGGCTCGGCGGACGTGAGTCCGCCGGTGGCCTCGCCGGGTGCCGCCGATGCGGAGGGAGAACTATTTGTCGAGGAGTCTCCCTCTTTCCTTCTTCGTATGCGGCAGCCGCTCATCGCAATCGGCGTGGTGGCGATCCTAGGGGTCGTGGCGATGCAGGTTCTAGAGATGAGATCCAAGCCTGAAGAAGAAAATGGTCGGGCGGAGTCGGCGTCATCAGGCGAAGAGTCTAATGAACCGGCGCGCGAAGTGGTGGACCAAAAGTCAGGCGAAACGCCACGCAAAGAATCAGCACCTGTTGCGCCAGCGCCGAAGGTGACCCAGGCGGAAAAATCCACCGAGGAGGCCGCCCCGTCATCCACGACGCCACCGGCGGCTCCTCCTGTCGTGGAGGCAGCGTCGCCGCCGAAGCCGCAAGAGCGCCCGATCGACGAGGTGCAGGCGGCATTGAAGAATGTGCATACCATCGCGCCGCGGACCGGGCGTGCGTCTCAATTAGAATTGTTGCCAGTGCAAACGGATGGCGCGAAGACGGTTTTCGCAGTCAATACGGATGCCGCGATCGGAAGCTATATCTATATGACTCTTTTGGCACGCACGGGCGAAGTTTTGAAGTATCCGAGTTTTTATCTGAAGGCTTCGGTCTCGCGAGCCAATGACAAGATCCCGATGTTTGAGTTTCCCAGCCAGCGTTTTCCGCCCGGGCAATATCGTGTGGAGGTCGCTACGGGTGATTTGCGCAAGGCCAAGAATGTGTTCATCGGCAGTCGCAATGGGGAATTCGACGTCAATCTCGAGCGGCATTTGAAAGACATTTCGTTTCAGCAGCAAAATGAAAAGAAGGCTCTTTTTCATTCCGCGCGTCTCATGGAAGGCTTGGCCGAAGCGCTCGGGAAAAACTACTTCTCAAGTCGTAAAGATGCGCGCAAGTGGCGGTCTTTCTATGTTTCGTGGCGCAAGGATGTCGGACAAGCGAGAAAAATATTGGTCGATCGAATCAACATTGAGCGGCGTAACGAGCTCGCGTATCCAGATGAAATCTTCGCCCTGAAAATCGCGGCACAGAAGCTGATGGATCAAGCGGGTGCGCTCAATGATTCGATTCTTTCGAATACGCAAGCCAGAGATGTCGCGGGAGTTGGCAATCTGGCGATCGTGAAAGAGTTTTCACGTCTGAAGGTGATGGCGGCGTCGATTTCGGCTCGAAAAAACGAGCCTTAACGTCACTTCACAACTTGGCGGAAGTCCTTGCCAGGTTTGAATTTCGGGACTCGTGATTCGGGAATTTCGATTTGCGTACCTGTCTTAGGATTGCGGCCCGCGCGAGCCTTCCGCGTGCCACGCGAGAAAGTGCCGAAGCCGACCAGCTTCACGTCATCACCTTTGGAGACGGCACGAGTGATGATTTCCAGTGCCGCATCAAGAACTTCTTCCGACTGAACTTTTGTTAATGATGTCTTGCGGGAAACTTTCTCGACCAGTTCGGCTTTGTTCACGAATCCACTCCAATTTTGTTCCGGCAGCGAGGAGCCGAGAAACTAAAGCAGTCCGACTTTTTTGGTCAAGGTCTTTGGCTTGATCGTGCGCGCAAAGTCGGAGGTTACCGCCGGTTGTCTGAGGGGCGACCTGGCGTTGTGCCTTTTGGTTGGGCAATTGGCATTTTTCCCTTTTTTGGGGTGTTCCGTCTCGAATTGACACGGGGCTTTCCGGTCCTGAAGAGCGGATCTGACTGAGAATATGGATGTAAGTCCTGATGTCTTCATTTTTGCTTTGGATCCGCCGATCTAGCGAAGGATGAAGAAGGGAATTTTTCTCGCCCATTGCTTGATTCTCGCGACAGCGTTTACGCAGGTCTACTTGTATGGCCGCTACAAGTTCAGCGGTGTTGAACAGCTGCGCGTCCGCGTCGGGCAACTCGAACGCGATGTCGACAAAGAGCGCTTCCGCGCGATGTTGGCGGGACACGAGTTGGCTGAGTATCGCAGCCATGTGGCGACGCTTTTGCCGGAGGCGATTGAGCGCTCTAAGGGCCACGAAGAGAAATATCGTCTTCGCACCTTGGCGAGTGTCGTTCAGGCCCAGGACAGCGATCAGTTGCCGCTGGAGCGGGCGTCGGGTCTTTTTGAAAAAGGGAAAACCCAGTTTCGCGACGGCTCTTACGAAGAGGCGGTCGGCGCGTTCCGCGAATTGATCGAGCGGTTTCCGGAGTCGATTCACATTGCCGAAGCGCATTTTCTCCTCGCAGAGGCGCAATTCCAGATGAAAGAATACGAGCCGTGTTTGGCGACGATCGAATCCATGATCACGCTCTTTCCGGAGAGCGAGCTGACGGGTTTCGCGCTGCTGCGCTTGGGCAAAATCTATGAATATCAAGATCGGTTGGAGGATGCAGTCGAGGTCTACCGAACAATCCTGAAATCCTATGGCGATCAGCCGCTCCTCACGCAGGCGCGGTTGAGTTTGAAAGCGGTGGAGTTGTGAGGCCGGTCCGGCTGATCGCGTTTTTTCTCGCATTCACGCTCGATGTTCGTGTGCATGCCGCGGAGACCGCGGCACTTCCCAATAGCCAAGAGGTCCTTCAGGATCCGGCTGACTGCGTTTTGCGGGCATCCGTGTGCGCGGTGAAGACGGCGTCGTTTGAAAAGTACAAGCTGGCTGTTGGTGAAGCGTCGGTCTATTTGGATTCCAGTACGGCCGTCATCCGGCGGTCGGAGGTGGAACTCACTCTTCTTTCGGGGACCGTCTGGGTGCGCAGCTCAGCTGGGTTCACCGTGAGCAGTGAGTTTGGTGTCGTGCAGAGTGAGGGTGGAGAATTTTGGGTGAGCCGCGATGCGAGTCGCATGACCGCATCGGCGACGGAAAAGGCACTGATGCTGCGTCCGCGTGGCGCGACCGACGCGCTTCGTGTGGACGTGGGCGAGGAGAACTGGATCGGTCGAGTCGCCAGCAATGGTATCGCTTCAAGCGGGGTTCCGCAGGCCATCGCGCTCGCGCCGCATTTGCGGCGGTGGGCACGTCTCTTTCCGGGCACGCGCCAGGCTTTTGAAAAAGAGACGCGCCGATTTCATGCCTCATGGTCGCGAGGTCTGGCTTCGGTCGCGGACTACCACGAGGAACTCGCCGTGCAACGCCGCCAGGCCTTGCGAATCGAAGCGGAGCGTCGTGCACGTTTGCGGGAGCAAGAAGAAAGTCGATCCCGTGAATTGCGGGCGATGTTCCGGCGTAAAGTCCTGTCCGAATGAGAGCCGCGCGATTCCACGCCGGCGGATATCCTGATCTGACGTCCTGATTTGCCGATCGTCCAGTTGCTCGGCGCCGCGGCTCGAATAAATTGTGATATCCTGAAGATGTGCGTCTTTTCATGGAGGAGAAGATGTCGTCCATCGGCTCGTCAGATCGCAATAATTCGGATGAATCCGTTCGTCGCGCGCGGGAGAACTACCAGCAGCGCGAGGCGGAAAACTTAAAAAAGCAAAAACAAGAAATCCGCAAAATGACGGAAATGCATCAGGCCGAGATGGAATCGTTGCGCAAAGCGCATGATAAGCAATTCACGGACTTGAAAGAAAAAGCAAAAGACGCGATCACGCGAAGAGATATGAACTATCAGCGCGAAATCGAAGAACTGCGCGAGATCCATCGCGACCAATTGCGGCGGTCGGCGCAGGACAACGAATCCAACCGGACCGAAGACACGCTACGGGGCGAGCTGGAACGCAGCAAGGATATCAACGAGCGGCAGAAGGATCTGTTGCGCGAGAACTTCCGCAGGGAAATCGCCCAGCGTGATGATCGCATCCGCGAGAACACAGAAAAGTCACGTGAACTGGTTCGACAAGGAATCGATGACAATCGGCAGCGTCTTGGTGAAGCGCATGCGCAGGAGAAAAATGCGATCGTCAAAGATCGGGACGCGCGCTTAGAGACCGCGCAGCTGAGCTACGAAGAGCTGCGTAAGGCCAAGGACAATACGATTGCCTCAGAAAGGGCAAACCATAGCTCTCAAGTGCAGCGGCTTCAGCGGAATTTCTCGACGAGTTTGCAGAACGAAAAAGAAGACAATGTTCTCAAACAAGATCTCCAGCGCGACGCCTTCAATCACGGCTTGAAAGAAAATCGCGAACGTTATCGGAACGCTTTGGAGAAAAACACGAAGGCCACCGAGGATGCTCGCGGCAACCTCGCCGATACGGTCAACGAACGGATGAACAAAAAAGTCGCGGTCTTGGAAGACAAGCTTTACGACGCGGAACGGTTCCGTGATCGCGAAAAGACCAGTCTGGAGACGCGGAAAAATTTCGAAGTCGAAAATATTCGCGAGCAGTTCCAGTCCAACGTCGAAGATTACGAAAGGCAGCACCGTGAACTTCAGGGCGCCACCAATCGTGAGCGTTCCGACGAGCTGAAGCGGGTCAATAAGGGCAACCAGGATGCGTTGATCGCGAGCAATCGGTTTTTTCAAGAAAAGCTCGGCATGGATCATGTTCGCAATGAGGAACGATTTTTGAAAACCAAGGCCGATTACGAGGCCAAGATTCTCAATCAGGATGCGAGTTCGGCCACGAGATTCGAGAAGTTGAAAAACTTCAATTCCCTTGAACAGGAGAAGATGCGCGCGTATTTCGATCGCGCGACGAATTCGATGCGCGAGAACTTCGAGCAGACTCTGCGCGAAATGCGCGCTCGGCAGAAAGGCGAACAAGATAAGCTTTTCGCCTCTTTTGCTGAGCAAAACCGGGATATGGAAAGTAAATACCAGGGTCGCCTTCAGGAGCTGACGGTGCGTTACGAGAAGCAGATCGCGGAGATGCAGTTGAAGCATCATCAGGATATCAAAGAGCAGCAAGGGTTGAGTCAGCGCCAACTCAAGGAGCAGGAACGTAAGTTCGTTGGCGAAATGGAAACGAAGAATTCACAACTCACTTACCGTATCTCGAAGAACGAAGAAGTGCATAAACGAGAGATGGATGACTTGAAAGCCAAGCACCAGGAAAGCCTTGCTAATCTGCTGAAAAATCGGCAGGCTTGAACCGTTTTGCAGATGAGGCGATTGAGAACTCCCGTCATCAGCACGGGCCGGTAAGGGGTTGCGCATGATGCTCGCTGATCGTCGTACCAAGATTGTCGCCACGATTGGGCCAGCGACAAAAAGCCGCGAAGCCCTTCGCAATTGCATTCTCTCGGGAATGAATGTCGCGCGTTTGAACTTCAGCCACGGTGCTCACGCCGATCATTTGCAGGTGATTCAGCATTTGCGCGCTCTCTCCGACGAACTCAAGGCGCCGGTGACGATTCTTCAAGACTTGCAAGGTCCGAAGATACGAGTCGGCCGTTTTGAAAACGGTTCCATCGAGATCAAAGGCGGCGAACGGGTCGTCATCACGACGGAGAACGTGAGTGGAAAGCCGGGCTTGATTCCGACCGACTTCAAAGCACTGCCGGGATCGGTTCGTCCGGGAATGAAGATTCTTTTGGACGACGGATTGTTGGAGTTGCGTGTCGAGAGCGTGGACGGAGACCGAATCGAAGCCGTTGTGGAGTACGGGGGCACGCTGAAAGACCGCAAGGGCATGAATGTGCCCGGGGCGTTTTTGCCGATCGATTGTTTGACTGAAAAAGATTTGAAGGATCTTGAGTTCGGCCTTGAGCAGGGCGTGGACTACATCGCGCTCAGTTTTGTTCGTCGCGGCGACGATATCCGTCGTTTGCGCGAATTGATCAAGCACAAAGCTCCGAGCACGAAGATCGTCGCGAAAATCGAGCTGCTCGAGGCTGTCGACA
>JAMPXM010000175.1 GCA_023701225.1 Pseudobdellovibrionaceae bacterium
CACTGAGCCGCGCGCATGAAAACTGATTGCCGCCGGCGATCTCGACGGCGGCTTTGCCGGCTCCAAGGTCGATGTACGGGAGCGCCTCACCCAATTCGCCAGGTCCATCGCCGCGATTGTCGATCGCACCTGTTCCCAGCGCGCCCATGGAACCGTTACCCCAACACTTCACACGTCCGTGGGAGAAGAGCGCGCAGGTGTGCCCATTGCCAAGAGCGAGTTTGGAGGCCTGCGGTACAGGAGTCGGCGTGGGCGCCGGATTCGGAGCTGGCGTCGGATTCAACGCAGGGTCCGTGGTCGCGGGCATAAAAGTACAATCAGCGACCTTGTTGGCTTCCGTAAAACTCTCTTTCAGAGTGATGTTCAGGGCATTGTCGCCGGGAACCAGAGACTTCACCGCATGACCGATCAAGTAGGGATAGGAGTAATTGGAAAACGTGAATTCCGTGCTGACCGGCATCCGCAGTTCGCAAACACCGTTGACCAGTTTCACTCCCAAGATGAAAAACTGACGGTCACTCCCCGCCGGAACCTCGAGCTGCGCCATGGCGCCAGCGGAATAAAATCCAGCCATGCGACCAAAGCGCATCAATGTGTTCCCGTTCGCATCTCGACACGAGTTCGCGTTGAGCTCCGGCTCAGGACCGCCGACGAAAACAGCGTAACAACCGACTTCGCCCAACGTGGCCGGGACTTGTAAACTCCAATTGGTAGCGCCGACCGCTGCCGCGCTGATTTCGCCCTTCGCGGAGGAAGCCACGGGTGCCGGCACTTGCCCCGGCATTTGAATACTCACTGTGGATTTTTTCGCAGTCGGAGAACATCCGATCAGAAGCGGCACCAAGAGTCCCGCCCACACCAAACTCGATTTCCGGCGCCAGGCCAAAATCGATTTTTCGAAGTTCCACCGCATACGTACCTCGCTTGCAACGACAGCTCAATCGGCGACACAAGAGTGGCCTCGACTAAGATCTAGTCGCCTCTCTTTATTCGGCGTGACGCGCGGAGTTCGTGAGGAAGTTCGACATCTTGGTTGAAAATTCGCGATTGTGACGGGTGAAACTGAGACAAATGCCGACAATCGGCCCAATGCGAAACGGGCGCCCTGAGGCACCCGTTTCAGAAGGACACGATTCATGGTCGACAAAACCGGATTTATTGATCCGATCCGTCGGCGCCAGAGCTCCCGGCGGCGGGCGCGGCGGCCTTGATCTTCTCGGTCTTTTCGATTTCCTTGATCTTGGCCGGATCCGGAGCAAAGAGCGCGAAGAGCTGACGACCTTCCATTTTCGGCGGTGATTCAACCATCGCCAAATCCTCAAGTGCCTTGATCACGCGGACCAGCAACTGCATGCCGAGTTCTTGGTGGGCCATTTCCCGACCGTAGAAACGCAAGTTCACCTTCACCTTATCGCCTTCCATCAAAAAGCGACGGGCGTGTTTCATCTTCACATCCAGGTCATGCTGGTCCGTGCGGGGACGCAACTGAATTTCCTTGATGACGATAACTTGCTGGTTCTTTCGGGCGGCGTGCTCTTTCTTTTTGTTCTCGTACTTGTACTTGCCGTAATCCATGATTTTGCAAGTCGGCGGCTTGGCCGTCGGCGCGATCTCAATGAGATCGAGGCCTTTGGCTTCCGCCATCCGCAGAGCTTCCATCGGCGAGAACACGCCGAGCATCTGACCGTTTTCGTCGATCACGCGCACTTCCGGCGCCCGGATCTCGCGATTGACGCGAAGTCCGTCTTTGCCCCCTTTTTTGGGACCACCGAATCCACGGCCGACAGGACCACTGGGTCTACTTGTCGGACCGCCACCACCACTACCACCGAATCGCGAGCTAATGTGAAGCCTCCTGGTTCGCGTCTTGGGTTCCTTTGGCAGAGACCGCCGTCCCTTTGGAGAGCGGACTTGTCAGCTGCCGGCCCTGAATATCTTGGCTCAGGGCTTGGATCAATTGCTCAATCGTCAAATCATTCACGGTCTCACCCGTGCGCAAACGCACGGAAACCACCCGCTTGGCGACTTCATTATCGCCGATCACGAGCATGTATGGCACCTTCGCCAATTGTGCCTCGCGGATCTTGAAGCCCAGCTTCTCGCCACGTCGGTCAAACTGAACGCGAATACCCTTGCCGCGCAAAAGCGTTTCGAGTTCATCACCGTACGTTTCTTGCCGATCGGTGACCGACAAGACCTGCACCTGTACCGGTGCTAGCCACGTCGGCATGTGGCCCGCGCAATGCTCCAGGTACACGCCGATAAAGCGTTCCAGAGACCCCAAAATCGCGCGATGAAGCATGACCGGACGATGGGTCTTGTTATCCTCACCGACATATGTGAGGTCGAACGCCTCGGGCATATTGAAATCGCACTGCAGAGTACCCAGCTGCCAAGGACGTTTGATCGCGTCGACAAACATGATGTCGAGTTTGGGGCCGTAGAACGCGCCGTCTCCTTCGTTCACCGTATAGGGCAACTGCAGCGCCTTGAGCGCATCCATCAGAGCACCTTCGGCCCGATCCCAGACTTCATCAGAGCCCATGCGCTTTTCGGGGCGCGTGCTGAGGTAAATTTTATACTCGTTCATCCCGAGAGTCGAATACACGCGATTGAGAAGCTCCATGAACTTCTCGATCTCCGACTGCATCTGATCGACTCGGCAGAAGATGTGCGCATCATCCTGGCAGAAAGTCCGCACGCGCGTCAAACCATGCATCACCCCGCTGCGCTCATAGCGGTGCAAACGTCCGAAGTCGGCCATCCGCAAGGGAAGATCTCGGTACGAATACCGGTCCGCCCCATAGAGCAGGCAATGGCCAGGGCAGTTCATCGGCTTGACCGAGAAGTCGCGCTTGTCGATCTCAGTGAAATACATGTTTTCGCGGTAATTCTGATAATGACCCGACTGATGATAAAGCTCGACGTCGTAGATTTGCGGCGTGATGACTTCCTGATAACCGTACTCGCGATACAACTCACGAATGAAAGTCTGCAGCTCCGTATAGATCGTTGAGCCCTTGCCCGTGAAGAAGGGTGCGCCCGGCGAGAAAGGATGGAAGTGGAAAAGCCCAAGCTCTTTGCCGAGCTTGCGATGGTCGCGCTTTTTGGCCTCTTCGAGCCGCTGGAGATGATCGGCGAGCTCTTTCTTGTCGCTGAACGCCGTCGCGTACACGCGCTGCAGCTGCTCACGCTTTTCATCGCCGCGCCAGTAAGCGCCGGCCAGGCTTAAAATCTTATGGGCTTTGATTTGTCCCGTTGAGCGCACGTGAGGTCCGCGGCAGAGATCCAGCCAGCTTCCTTGGCGGTACACGCCCACCGTCGGCTCACCGATCCCCTCGATGAGTTCGACTTTGTAATGCTCGCCCATGTCACGGAACATCTTGATCGCGTCTTCGGACTTCATTTCCTCGCGCACGATCTCCAGATCGCGCGCGATGATCTCGCTCATTTTCTTTTCGATCTTTTCCAGATCTTCGGGCGTAAAAGGACGAGGAGAATCGAAGTCGTAATAGAAGCCATTTTCAATTACGGGCCCGATCGTGACTTTGACATCTGGCCAGATCTCCTGAACCGCCTGAGCCATCACGTGAGCCGCCGAATGGCGAATCACTTCGTTGGCTTCCGGACTCTTGGTCGTCACGATCTCCAGACGTGTGCCATCCTTCAAAGGCGTGCGATAGTCGATGACTTCAGTGTTGCCGTTGATTTTGGCGCCCAGCGTGGATTTTGCCAAACCCGGCCCGATGCGCGTAGCGACTTCGAGCGCCGTCGGTTCGTGGTCAAAAGTCAGTTCGGTTTTATCAGGAAGGATGATGCGAATTGCGCTCATTGGAATTTTATCGTCTCTACAGCCTCAGCCACTAAATGCATCCTCTTTTGCGTCCTCTTGCGAATCTACCGATTCCACCGCATCCACCGACGATCGATTTTTCTTGGCCATTCGGCATGGCCAAATCTTTTCAGGGATCCCGGCTCTACGGTCACCAGCGCTTGGCAGCTCCCAGAAGTAAACGGAATCCCGCCAGAAAGCAAGGCTCCATCACTTCCCCCCCCTTCTCACCCGACCCGCCCCAGATCGCGATCGAAGGGGCCTACTGGCGTGAAATAACGTGCATTTCAAAAGATCCTACTCAGAAGGGGTGCCTCCCTCGCGAGCGTCGCCGAATTGGGTCCAGAACGCGACCCCAGGACCTTCGAGACCACTGATTTTGGTGATAAAATCAAACTCTAAACCGATTCTGTTCGAAGCAAAGCTTCGTTCTTTTTTGTCCCGCGGATCTCGTCTGGGATGAAGCTCAAGGAGGATCCACCGCATGCCTCATCATGTCATCTCCGTTGCAGTGGCCATTGTATTCACCTTGATTTTGGTCACATCTCCTTTGGCGAAGGCGGCCGATGCGCCAACGTCAGCTGCCCAACTGACGGACGAACTGGCGCATAAACGGGCACGCCAAAGCGAAATCGAGAAACGGCGTAAATCGATCGCCGAAGAACAGGCCAAGCTCAACGCCATCGCTGAAGCCACTGATAAGGATGTCGCGGCTAGAAAAGCAGACTCCGAAAAACATGATGGTGGCTTCATCGGTCGCCTGGCCGGCGCCCAGGGCGATCGCAAATTCAACGAAAACCTCAGGGAGTCTCAAGACCGTCAAGCGGCAATCAAGGCGCAAATTAGCAAACTCAGTGCTGAAAACCGGGCTTTGGGTGCAGAGCTGGGCACTTTGGGGAGCGCCATTGCACGAGGCGAATCAGAACTGAACAAGCCTGTTCGCCAAATCGAAATCATCAATCTTCGCATGGAGAACTACGCATCTCAGTCCGAGATTCAAGCCCTGCGTGCGGAGAATGCGGACACGGACGCGATTCTCAACCGAATTGAAGCAAGTTTGGAGCAAACGAAGATCGGATATTATGTTCGCGACAAAGTCGCCCAGCTCGTGAACTCCGAACTGATCTGCAAGGCGCAAAAACGCTGCGCGGTCCAAGATCCGAAAAAACTCGACGGCTCTCTCGTCGATGAAGTGTTTCCGGAAATCAAAGGCGCACATCGGACCGATTATTATAAAAAAGTCGACGACAATCGTGAAAGGCTCGGACGCCCCAGACGCTCCGTGGACTGATTGTCCGCACAGATCAGGTTCACATAAAAAAACCACCGTGCTTCCACGGTGGTTTTTTTCTTGGAGCGCCTATCAAAACGTGACGCTCAACAAGCGCCTATCAATAGGTCACGACGTGACGGATCGACTCCTCAATGCGCGGATCTTTAACAGGGACCACTGCATTTTTCGAGAGGAAGTTCAGAATCGACCAAAGGAACATGCCGCCGAAGAACAAGAAGGCACCGATTTCGAGAGGCCCGAAGATCCAATGCTCTTTATTGAGGTTCGGGTACACCATCCAGTGGATATCCACGTACTGCATGATCAAGATCAGGCAGCTGACGAAGACCAAGTGCGACGGCGTGCGCTTTGCCCAACGTGGCAAAAGAAGCAGGAATGGCACCGCGAACTTGAAAATAAACAAAGACGCGGTCGCCGCCATCCATCCACCCATCGTGCGGTCGATATAAAAGAAGGTTTCTTCCGGCAAGTTCGCGTACCAGATCAACATGAACTGTGAAAAGGCGATGTAGGCGTAGAAGACCGTGAAGGCCTTTAAGAACTTCGCCAAATCATGCAGGTGGTTCTCGTTCACCAAACCACGCAGCACACCTTTGTTCATCAGGTAAATCGTCACCAAGATCGTCGCCGCAAAGAAGGCCTGAAACAGGCCCGCGAAGCAGTAAACGCCCCAGATCGTGCTAAAGAAATGCGGCTCCAAGCTCATCAGAGTGTCCACGCTGAACAGCGAGTAACTGAGCGCGAAGACCAAAATGAAGCCGATCGAGTACCCGACCTGCTTGATGGTGATCTTCTCATCACCCGTCTTGTCTTGCTTGAGCGAGCTTCCGATGATCAGGTGTTTAAACAACAACCAAGCCCCGAAAAACACGAACAATCGGATGATGAAGAACGGCAAATTCAGATAGGCCGTTTTGGCCGCGATCAATGGATCCGCATGCGCGACTTCCGTATTGGTCCACTCATAGAGTGAGCCGGCGCCAACCACCAGAACCAAGAACGTCACGAAAGCGATTGGCAGATAGCCCGTGAAACTTTCCGCGATCCGGCGAACCGTGACGCTCCATCCGGCTTTGGCGATGTGATTGATCGCCGCGAAGAACAAACCGCCCAGCGCCATGTTCGCGAAGAAGAACGCGCCCACGAGGTACGCATGCCATGCGCGATCACGATCGCGCAGGAGACCATACGCCAATGCGAGAACACCCAAGAAGATACTCACCGAAAAAACCGTCTTCGCGCCTTTGGAGACAACGAACGTCCCGGGATTCACTACGACGGGGGAAGAATGTGTAGCCATTTCGAGTTCCTTTTCAGACTTACTGGTCAGCCTTACTGGCCCCGTTTGAGTTTTTGCAGCGAGCGAATATAGTTCACGAGAGCCCAGCGGTCCTTTTCATCGACCATCTGATACGCGTAGCTGCTCATCACGCCCTGACCATCGGTGATGATGTGATAAATCGCACCGTCGCTGACACCGATGATTTTATCCGAGGTCACCGGCGGCGGCTTCAATGCCATCTTCGCCGCGACCGGACCATCGCCCGCGCCCGTGACACCATGACAAACCAAGCAGTACGTCTCGTATTTCTTCTGACCGAGCGCCAAGACTTCCGGCGAGAGATCTCCTGTGAACGGATTTTTCAAGGTCGCTCCGCCGGCCGGATTTCCTTTGAACGCATAGGGCTTGTAACCCTGCGGTACGGTGCCTGCCGGAGGCAGTCGTGAGCCGGCTTCACCGGTCACGTGATCGTAGTCCTGCGCCTTGATCGCCTTTTGATCCATCATATCTTGGACCAACTCGACGTTCGGTTCGGAGTGAAGCGTGGGGCGCGATCCACCCGTGCAGGCGGTAAACAGGCCCAAGGCCGAAATGGAAAGTGTGAGCAAAATCATTTGGCGTTTCATCAGTACTCCGCGATCCGTTTCACTTCAGCTGCGCC
>JAMPXM010000176.1 GCA_023701225.1 Pseudobdellovibrionaceae bacterium
CCCTTACCAAACGCGCAGAAGAACTCGCGAGCCAAGGCTTGAGAGTTCTCGGCGTCGCCAAGGCAAGCTGGGACCGAGACGTTTTGCCAGAATCGCAACATGATTTCGACTTTGTTTTTCTGGGCTTCGCCACCTTTGAAGATCCGATCCGACCAGAAGCACGTGAGTCGATAGAGCAGTGCTACAGGGCAGGGATTCGGGTCATCATGATCACCGGAGATCATCCGGCCACTGCTAAAAATATCGCCCAGCAGCTTCATCTCCGAGATCCCGGTCGTGTTCTCACGGGCGACGACCTTCGCGCGCTCAATGACCTCGAGCTTGCAAATGAAGTCCGACAAACAAATGTCTTCGCACGCACGATTCCGGAACAGAAGATGAGGCTCGTGAATTGCCTGAAGTCCAACGGTGAAATCGTCGCGATGACCGGCGACGGTGTCAACGACGTCCCCAGTTTGAAATGGGCGAATATCGGAATCGCCATGGGCAACCGCGGAAGCGATGTGGCACGCGAGACGGCGGATCTGGTTTTAACCGACGACAACTTCAGCTCCATCGTCGCGGCCATTCGGCTTGGGCGGCGAATTTTTGAAAACATCCGTCGCGCCATGCTTTATGTCTTGTCCGTGCATGTTCCAATTGCCGGTATGGCTTTGATTCCCATTTTGTTTGGACTGCCCGTATTTCTGCTGCCGGCACACGTCCTTCTGCTTGAACTCATCATAGATCCCGCATCTTCGCTCGTTTTCGAGGCGGAGCCCACGGAGTCCGATATGATGATGCGACCGCCAAGGCCGTCATCGGAGAAGATTGTCCAACTCTCCTCTGGAATCGGCTCTTTTCTGCGGGGCTTTCTTGTTTGGGCCGCGGTTTTCGGAACGTTTCTGTATTTCTGGAAAGAGACGCAGAGCGAGGCGACAGCACGAACTCTTGGTTTTGTGAGCCTCGTTGTCGGTAACCTCAGCCTCGTGTTTTCATATCGGGCCAAGCAAACAGCGCTGAAGTCCCATTCCCTCATGTGGATACTCATTGCGGCGACCGCATCCGCAATGATTGCCTTGCTCAGTGTGCCTTTTCTACGTGAACTATTTCGATTTACGACGGTAGACATTGACCTTTGCGCCATGGCGATCGGTACCGGTCTCATTCCAATTCTTATCATGCAAACCGCTCAGAAACTGAGAAGCCGTGCCCATACCCATCCCCTGCTATAGAAAAGCACGGAGACATAGAGAATCCTCGAGTTTCAATTCGGCTCTTCCAAAGGCCAGACCGTTGTTTGTGAAGTTTTGGCCGGTTGTGTTGTCGTTCTTTTTAGAAAGCGACACATTGGGCTGTGCAAAATTGTAGAAAACATTTGATCTTCGTTCCCCGTCGGTTGCGGCAGATGCTGCTTTTGCTTGTCATCGCTTCAATTCTCTTCCCGGGCAGCCCCGCGTCCGCACGCCCACTTGCCATCGACGTGAAAGCAAACACCTATTTCAACGGCCAAGGCCGCATCGGCAAATTCAGCTGGTTCGGAAATCAAATCATGGGCAATGGATATCCCAATCTCCTGCTCGGGGCAGGCATTTGGGGTTACGGAAAATGGAAGAACAGGCCTTACGAAAAATACGCGGGTCTAGCGCAAATCGAAACTATTGCCGCAACCGGTCTCTCGATTGAGGTGATCAAACGTCTTTCCGGACGTATGCGTCCCGACGGCAGCGATCGCTACTCTTTCCCCTCCGCTCACACCGGATATGCGTTTGCCACCGCGACCACGCTCCATCAATTCTACGGACCAAAGATAGGCGTGCCCGCCTATGCGCTCGCTGTTCTGACCGCTGTCGGCAGAATGCAGGACAATCGCCATTGGCTCACTGACACGCTGGGTGGTGCCGCTATCGGCATCGCCATGGGCGCGACACTGTCCAAAATCAATAAGAAACTCTACGACAAAGAGATGACGGCTCAACAACCCCATGGCTCCAACGTTCAAGCCTCTCCTCTCATCGGGCCTGGCGTGACGGGAGTCACGGTCTCGTTTGGCTTCTAAACCTAGAGATTCATTTCAGCGCGAGATTTAAAACGCGACGACCCCGATAAGAATATGAAGCGCGCTGAAGCTCGATTGATCGCGCACTCGTTCTTCTTGAACAACGACCGGCACGTCCTTGTTCGACTTGACGATTTCCAGACTTTCAAACGAATGAAAGGTCAACATCAACTCCAGGAGCCAAACTCCGCCCGTGGTCGCCGTCTGCATGTAGCCGATCGAGGCACCGAACACGGGGCCCTCGAGCTGTAACCGTTGGGCTCCTGAAGCCTGATACACCGAAGGCGCTTCATCTTCGAAGACAATGATCAGAGGCCCACGCCCAGAAAAAAAGCGCATATAGGGAGCGCCGTATCTCGAATACGCTAGCCTCGGAACGCGCGCTCGCACACCCAGTGTGAACTGATTGTCCCAAATCAAAAAGCCTTCAACCCGATTCAGATTTACACTGCTTCCGATTTCCACGGCAAAGTCCGGAGTCCAATAATAACCGACGTCCATTCGAATACTGGCACCGCCACCGAGTTCCGCTTCTTGAACACGCGAGTTAAACAGTGCCGTACTGAGGCCCGAAGCAGCCAAGAAATGAAACCCGCGCGCCCAATGATCAGGACGGAAGACCTCGCGCTCTGCTTCACCTGATTCTTGAGCTAAGGTGAGCGTCGAACACAGACACACGACAACGAAACAGAATCGGCTCCAACATCTTCCATACATCTAATACCGCCATTCCAAAAGAGCACCGAAGTGCCCTTCGCGAATCACCGGTATTGCACGAAATTCGTAAGATGCACGCGGCAGAACCGAATAGGGATTAAACAGGAAACCTAGAATGCGTCCGGGCAAAACCTTTTTTTCGTGGAAGTAGGCACTTAACTTCTCCGCCCCAATCCCCGCCACTGTTCCCAAGGTCGGCGTCAGCGCGAGATCCTGATAACTCGGTCTCTCCGTGAACGTCTCGATCGTAAATTCAAAAGCCAGCGATGAAAGGTTCGACCAGAGAAAGGCTTGCGATTCGCTGTAGCCGCGTGAGCGATAAAACAGATAGTACGAAGCTCCAGCCAAAGTATGGCGGATGACATTGTTTTCGAAGTTATCTCGATCGAAATGCGGGCTTAGCGGGTTTTTCTGCCAATTCCGGAACGAGCCATGATCTTGGATCGTCTCGTACTGTGTCGTGAGATAAAAAGTCCATTGCACAGCGTACTTGACGCCGAAATACTCGATCCTCTTTCTCGTTGGAATCTGCGTTCTCTCGACATGCACGAAGCGTTCGTCAGCGAAGACTGGAACCGCGAAAAACATCAGCATCAAGAGCATCGCTCTCAGGAGCATCTCCCCTCCGGCGGGATCCCAGAGTGCCTCGAGAAATGAACGGACTCAAAAAAAAATTGCTCCCGCGAGTCATCTGGTCCCATCTGGTCCCATCGATTTCAGACCTCGCCTCTCGCTTGCGCACAATCTGCCTCATGATGGGCAGCACATTGCGAAACTCAACCAGGCTCGCGGATGCTAGAAAAAGGCCACGGGGACCGCGTCTATTCAGAGGAAGAGGTCAATGGAGTCTCAGCGACGACAACCCGAGAAGAAACTCCAGAGTCGCCCGAATCGATTGGCCCAGAGAGGGCTCTGCGCACTCCTGGTGGTGCTCACTCTCTCAAATGCATTCGCGTTTGAAGACCCAACCCACGGCGAACCTTTTGTCCCTTGGCTCTGGCGACGTCAACTGAGCCCAACTTTACAAAACGCGTTTTCAAACGAAGGAAAGTGGGTCTCCGGCACGACGATCGCGGCGACCGTTCTCGCGCATCAATACGACTCGGATATTTATGAACACAATCGGCGCGGAGACCGACTTTTCATGGACTCCAAAACATCCAATTTTTTCGGAACCCTCGGTGGAGGCGGCGTTGGCATCGGGATCGTCACTCTTCAGCTCTTCTGGGATCAAGACAACGGTATCAAGCACGGTCGTGCACTCCTCATAACATCGCTGAATCATGTTCTCTTCGCGCTCGCAGCGAATCGCAAACGTCCAGATGACCGCGCCGACTATCTCCCGTTTGATTCTGCTTTTCCCTCCGGTCACGCGGCTTCGATCTTCGCGACATCCGCGTCGCTGCACCAAGCCTATGGATGGAAGGTTGGACTCCCGGCGCATGTTCTTGCCATCGCAATCTCCGGCGCGCGCGTCAGCGAAAACACTCATTGGTTCAGCGATATCGTTGCCGGAGCTGGGCTCGGGGCCTTCTGGGCGATCGCGAGTTATCAGATGCCAGATGACCCACGCCTGAGTTCGCGCGAAACAAACAAGCTGATTTGGACGTTACCGATCATTCTCCCGACAGGTGGTGTACTCGTCGGCGGCCGATTGGAGTTTTGACGACGGCTTCCCCAGGCCCTTAGTTATAAATGGAGCAAGCGTCGCACGAAGGACCCGCGCAGCAGGTTGTTCCACTGCAGGACGCGCCCATCGCACAAGCCGCGCAATTAGGGCCTTCGCAAAAGAGGCCGTTGGTCGTGCAGCTGGGGCCAGAGCATGGTCCATAGTCCGCGGTACGGCAGCTCGTACCAATACATCCATCACCAGGACTCGTTAGAGTGTAAGCCGGATCAGAGTCTGAAATTTTGCCGCCCACCAAAACAGCCGAACATTGTACGACGCCACTCGAGAATCCCGTCAAAAACTGACCAACCGGACAAGATCCCGAAAGGGTCGCGAGAGTCGACCCACCGGACATCCCACCGTTCACAAAAACGCACGACTGAATTTTCTTAGCACCGGGTGGCGAAGCCGGGTCGGTCATGAATTGTACGTCGATCCGAATGTCGCGAAGCCCACGAACCAGTCCGTCATTCTGCAGGGAAACAGTGAACTTGCCTTCGTACTTATTGGAAACTCCAAGCGGACGGATATCTGTGATGGCGATGGCCTGAACTGTCAATCGGGTGTTTGAGTTCGCGACCGGCTGGCCGTCTTCGATGATCACGGATGCCGCCGGATCACAACTCGAATTCAGTTTCGAGACGGATGCAGACGTCATTGCCGCCGCACCATTAAAAGTACTCGCGTGCAAATTGAGCTGACAGGAACATGTCGATAGGTCAGAAAGCGTTCTCCCCAATGTGGTTCGGAGTTCCATGAACTCCATTTTTTGGTGAGCCGCTCGCAGCTCCGTATTGACGAAGCTCATGTAGGAAGCAAAGCCAAGTGTGAGTACCGTCATGATTCCCATCACGACGACGACCTCAATCAGCGAAAAGCCGGATTGATCAGGCTTTTTTCGCGAATTTCGATTGGATTTAAAATGGCGTGAGGAATTCTCGATAATAGATCCTGAATGCATAGATTTCGCCGCTCCGCACTTGAGTTCCGAGGTCTACTCGACTCAATCAATCAAGTCTAACCATCGTATCATTCCGACGAACCACGCCTGAGGCCCAAATCAATTATGCGGCGGTAATTGTCCCGAAAAGTAAGTAACGCCGTTTATAGCTGAACACGATGTTTCAAAACAAGACGCCCCCTCGACCTCAGCATCGAAAGGGGTCCGTCCCAGGCCAGCTGCCCATGCCCTGTGTCCGCTCCGGTCTCGTACCGTATCCAGACCGAGCAGGTGCAGCCAGCCCTGCCTCTATCGAATCTGCCCAACGAAAGCCTCACTCGACTTCGCCCGATATTGAACAATCGCGCGATTCAGTGGGATGATATCGATTATGAAAAAACAAATTCTCCTCGTCGTGATTGGCATCGTGCTTTTGACCGGCATCGTAGTCAGCGTTCGACTCTTCCGACGCACGGAACCGCCACAAGAAGTCGTGAAGGAGATTCCGATCGAAAGCCGAACAAACAAGCCGCTCTATGATTTTGACACGGCCGTTTGTCCAGGTCCGACACAGCAAATGCAAATGAATGACGTTTACATGCGCGGCGTACTCGAGATCGGTCAGTCGTACTCGGCCCACATGAATTGGTACGCATGCCATCCGATCAAAAAAGGCGACTTGGTTCTCTATCGTTTCTCCTGGAAGTTCGATCCCGTCGTTAAGCGTGTTGTGGGAGCACCGGGCGACAAGATCGCGCTCGTTCTTGACCCGCACGATCAAGGCTGGAACTTGAAAATCAACGACAAGATCATTCAAGCCGACAAAAAACCATACGCGTTCGGCACGAAAACCGTACCCCCTCCACTCGCAAATTACGCGAAATCATATAGCGGCGTGATCCAAAAAGACCACGCTGTCGTCCTATCGACCGTCCCGCCGGGGGAATCCGACAGCGGGTCTTTCGGTGCGATCAGTCTTGGCGATATTGTCGCGCGTGTTGAACCACTCGCCGCCTCTTCAAACGAAGCAGCAAATGAAGTGAAAGGGGAGTAATATGGTCTGGATTCAACTCAAGACGGTTCTTCCCTCGCTGCTCACCCACCTCGCGTTCACTCTGGCACTCTCCGCGGGCCTTTGGTTTGCGCTCAAGAAAACATTCACCATCAAGATTCCATTCCTCGCGGCGCTCGCCATCGGCGCGACGTTTTCGATCTACAACTCGGCTGGATACATGTGGAGCCTTGCTCAAAACCGACAACTCATTGCACTTGAGGCGAGCCAGTCGGCCGGCACTGCCAGTCAAGCTCAACAGAAGCTCTCACCGGTGGAATTGAAGAACAAATTTCTGCAAACAGTTGAAGCCTTGGTTGGGCAGCCACGCGAACTGACCACTGACATCAAACTCGCCCTGTTCAATGAGTTTTCGTCGCTTTTCCCCGAAGGGGACAAAGATCGCGCCGCCTACGGCAAAGCGATCATGCGTATCTATGAATGCCAAAAGTTCCTTTTCGAAGACGCACTGGCCTCAAAGAAATATGGCAAGCTGATGAAAAGCAAGGACCGCGAAGCTTGCGAATCGGAAGACGGCTCCTTCTTTCAGCGTGAACGTCTGATTCCGCCGGAAATCGCCGCCAACAACACCAAGCTCATCGAAGAGCTGCTCTCTGGCCCGA
>JAMPXM010000005.1 GCA_023701225.1 Pseudobdellovibrionaceae bacterium
CATGAAGTCCTACGGACCCACAGATATTCACCTTGCAACTCAGCCTGCCTTTCCTAGTGCCGCAGGTGAGGGCCCCAAACTCGTGATTCGCGCTGCGAATGGCAATGTTGGAATTGGCAATTTGTCGCCAGCGGAAAAGTTGCATGTGAGCGGAAATGTCCGAATCGATGGAACGGCCTATGGGAATTTCAGTGGCACCTTCCGTGGGACAGGTTATGGAAATTTCAATGGAACCTTCGTGGAAACATCGGATGAGCGCTTAAAGAAGGACTTTTCGTCAATTGATCATTCTCTTGAGAAGCTCCTCAGGATTCATGGTTATACGTTTTACTGGCAGGATCCGAGTCGAGGCGGGGAACGTCGAATTGGACTGAAGGCACAAGAGGTCGAAAGGTCATTCCCCGAACTTGTCAAGACCACCGCCGACGGTTTCAAGGCCGTGGCCTACCAGAATTTGGTTGCTCCAATTATCGAGGGACTTCGCGAACTTCATGAAAAAATTCTCGCCCTCATCAACGCCGACAAGCGACATGATCAGCGTATATCTGAGTTGGAACGGAAGATCGAAACGCTCGTCCAGCATCAAACTGAACTGGAAAGAGAAAACGACACACTTCATCGCATGCTTCAGATACAGCCTCACTCCGGACCAAAGTCTCGATAGATACCGTGTGACTGGATTCTGCCCGAAGGAAATTCACTAAATCAGGATCAACGGCCTCACGCTGTCGAGACGTTCGACACGCGCTCGCGCGATTTGTTCCTCTTGGTTTAAAAGCGAAACCAGGCGCGCTGGGCGCATCTGTACAACATATTGAAATCATACAATTTTATTGCGACCGTGCCGTGGCACAGAACTTGGACTCCTTCGCTTCGTCGATGTTTTCTCTATTGAGGAGTTTTTTATGAAGTCGCAATTGTATCCTTGGCGTTGGTTTGTATTGAGTGCGGCCGTGGCGTTCTTCGGAGTGTCGGTCGCGTGTGGCAAGAAACAGCCGGCCGCTGTGGAGCCGGGTCCGCGTGTGGTGTCGATTCAAGGTGATCGTGGTGGTCTGTCGATGGCCGGCTCGGTTGGAACTAACATGAGAATCACACTCGCGGAAGGTAGCACGACACTCACATTTGACATCGCACTTTCACAGACGCCGTCGTCTTCGGCACCTCAGCGCATCGGGAATTCGGATTATACGCTGCAAGCGATGTGTGCCGATGTTTACTGTGATCGCGTGGGTCTTCTCTTGCAGACTGTGACGTACGCGACAGCGACCGCCCCCACAGTCACCAATGGTTATGCTGGATCGACTTCGTACATCGTCGGTCAGTCTTCTAAGGCGTACCTGTTCCGCGAAAACTTTCAAGGCAATCTGGAGCAGGTCGCGGTGAAAGTCGGCACTTACACGAGCATCTACGACGCCATGGTGGATCTGGGCGCTTACAACTGATCGAGTTGGATCGGAATTCAACAAAAGTCCATTGCAGGTTCTGCAATGGACTTTTGTCTATTTTGATTCAGTGAATGTGCGTATTCGACCCTTAGGCGCGGATACAGGACGTCGAATGCGCTGGCCGTGTTTCCCGTAGTGACGGACATGTTGTTTTGCACTCTTCGATCATGTCCGGGCAGCGAGGATGGAAGTTGCATCCGCTGGGCGGGCGGATCGGGCTCGGCACATCCCCGTGCAGAATAATCCGCTGTTCCTTACGCTTCGGATCCGGAACTGGAATCGCCGACATCAGCGCGCGCGTGTAGGGATGCGTCGGGTGAAGGAACAATTCGTCAGCCTCGGCGATCTCAACCACTTTTCCAAGATACATGACCGCGACGCGATTGGAGATGTGCTCGACGACTTTCAAGTCGTGGGCGATGAACAAGTACGTCAAGCCGAGCTTTTGCTGCAGATCCATCAGGAGATTGATGACCTGTGCCTGAATCGACACATCCAATGCCGAGACGGGTTCGTCGCAGACGATGAATTTGGGTTCCACAGCCAATGCACGTGCGATGCCAATGCGCTGGCGTTGGCCGCCGGAGAATTCATGCGGGTAACGATTGATGTGTTCCGGACGCAGACCGACCGTATCCAGCAATTGCTTGACGCGGTCTTCGCGGTCTTTTTTGGAGTCGAAGAGGTTATGAATTTCCAATGGCTCCGCGATGATCGAACCGACCGTCATGCGTGGATTCAGAGACGCATACGGGTCTTGGAATATGATCTGCATCTTACGGCGGAGAGTGCGAAGTTCTTCGCCTTCGAGCCGCGTGATGTCCTGTCCTTCGAGGAAGACTTGGCCCGAGGTGGGCTCGATCAGCCGAATGATGCATCGGCCAAGCGTGGATTTTCCGCAGCCGGATTCACCGACCAGGCCCAACGTTTCGCCTTCTTTGATTTCCAAAGAAACGCCCTGGACGGCTTTCACGCTCGCGACTTCGCGGGAAATCAAGCCGCCCTTGATCGGGAATGCTTTTGTGAGGTCTTTCACTTGGAGCAAGGGTGTTTGGCTCATCTGTACCTTCAAATGCCGTCAGTTTGGGGCCGGGTGAATGCACGCGGCCACATGTTTACCGCCGAACGGGAGAAGCGCGGGATCCGCCTGGCGGCAATCCTCTGCGGCGGCGGGGCACCGATCGGCGAACCGGCAACCTTTTGGAAGATTCAACAGCGACGGCACCATGCCTTTGATCGTTTGCAGACGCTCACGGCGATGGCCCGTCTCGAAGTGCGGGATCGAATCCAGAAGGCCCTTCGTGTAACGGTGTTTCGGGCGATAGAAGATATCCTCGACCGATCCGTATTCGACAATGCGTCCCGCGTACATGATCGCGACATCATCGCAGGTTTCCGCGACGACGCCGAGGTCATGTGTGATCAGAATCATGGAGGCGTTGAATTCACGCTGCAGCTTGCGAATCAATTCCAAGACCTGCGCCTGGATCGTGACGTCAAGCGCGGTGGTCGGCTCGTCGGCGATCAAGAGCTTCGGGTTGCATGAGAGCGCCATGGCGATCATCACGCGCTGACGCATTCCGCCCGACAACTGATGCGGATATTCGTCTACACGTTTATCCGCTTCGGGAATACCGACGAGCTTGAGCATCTCGATCGTTTTGGTGCGCACATCTTGCTTCGTCAGATTCTTTTGATGAAGAGCGATCGCTTCGCCGATTTGGTTGCCGATGGTGAACACCGGGTTTAGCGAGGTCATTGGTTCTTGAAAAATCATGGCGATATCGTTGCCACGGATTTTACGCATTTCATCTTCAGGAAGGCTTAAGAGATTGCGGCCTTCGAAATTGATTTCGCCGCTTTCGATTTTTCCGGGAGGCGTCGGAATCAAACGCATGATCGAGAGGGAGGTCACGGACTTGCCGCAACCGGACTCACCGACGATGCCCAGAGTCTTGCCCTTTTCCAGTTGAAAGCTCACGTTGTCGACGGCGGTAAAATAGCCATCATCGGTCTTAAAACCGGTCCTCAGATTCTTCACTTCTAGAAGAACGCTCACGGGTGTCGGGCCTTTCATAGCTTTTGGAGTTGCCATCACAGGGCTTCGCTCTATGGGCGATTTTGACCCAGGTCGGCAAGTGTTTCCTTATACAGGGCTGAAAGGGGAAAAGCCAGTGCTCTAGAGTTCTGGTGAGGCGGAAGTTTCGCCCCGAGTCATGGTGCAGATTTCAAAACAATAGCCGACTTCACTATTCAGGAGTCCGCTCGCTGTCCACACTGCTTCGAAGACTTATGCTGGGGGGGACTTGGCAAGGTGGCGACTTTGTTTTTTATGCCTACTAGCGAGCGTCGCGGCTCGCGGAGGGGGCGCGGCGGACGTCCAATTGGAAACTTTTGCTCGTCGCCTTCAGGAGACCGACTTCGCCCGCTTTGCCAATCAGCCACTTCGTCAATTGAGTCCCGCGGAGTCGGATTTCATTCCGGCGGGTACGGAACTCAATGCAGTTTTTGATCTTTCTTGTCTCGCGACCTCCGAGAGGCGCAAGGGCGCCGATCGGATCCGGCGGCAAGTTCAGATCCCCGCCGCGAGAATTCGGATGTTCAAGCCGCGGGCGGTAGGCGTGCGGACGGTGGCACTATCGGCCCTATCGCAGCTGCAGTCGGCGGTTTGGCGGTTGCCCAAGAGCATGTCCTGGGGGCAGTTGAAACGACAGGCGGCCGAAGAGCGGTGTTTGCGTGCGGTGGCGCCGGAAACATCGATTCGCACACTGACCACCGGCGACCCCTTGCTCGGTCGACAAGACCACCTACCGTCGATTGGTTGGCCCACGGCGCTGGCGCGATTTCAACCGGTCGTGGAGCGGGCATCGCCGATCGTTTTGGCGGTGATCGATACGGGCGTGGACTTATCCCACCCGGATCTGACGGCCAATTCCTGGGTCAATCCACGAGAAGTTCCGGGCAACGGCTTGGACGATGACTTCAATGGGTATATCGATGATGTGAACGGTTTCGACTTCAGCAATTGGTCCGGCGAATGCGGGCCAAAGAGCGAGGACTTTTATTTTCATCATGGGACTCATGTCGCCGGTTTGGCCGCGGCTCGTTGGGGCAATGCGGGAGGCGGGGCGGGGGTGAACGGTGTCGCGCGGATTATGTCGTTGAACGTTTTTGGCGCGCGTAAATCAGCGCGGGTGTCGACGCTGGAAAACGCGCTTCGCTATGCTGTCGACAACGGCGCAAATGTCATCAATCTGAGTATCGGTGGGCGGGAATACACCAGTTCCATGCGTGAAACGCTCCGCTATGCCGTCAGTCGCGGTGTCGTGATCGTCGCGGCGGCCGGCAATGACGGCGTGGAGTTGAGCTGGAACCCGGCGACCGCACGGTTTGTCACCCCAGCCGTGTACGGCAAGGATATCGGCGGCATGATCACTGTAACTTCCGTAGATTCGCGCACGAATCGGCTTAGCGTGTTTTCCAACTTCAGCATGTTCCTCGTTGAGCTTTCGGCGCCTGGTGCGTTCCGCTCGGGATCGGTTTCGCAAGATGGGTTGTTCTCAACACTGCCGCACAACGGATATGGAAACCTGGCTGGCACGTCCATGTCGGCGCCATTGGTGAGTGGCGCAGCGGGATTGGCGCAAGCTTGGATGCGGGTCGCCGGACATCCCTCTTCACCTGCACTGATCGAACGGGCTTTGGTCGAAAGCGCGCGTCCGGCGCCCGGTGCCTTCGTCTACACGCGCTCGGGTGGCATTCTCGATCTGGACGCGTTAGCGACGTGGCTGCAGAACCATGCGCCGCTCCCATGATATGGGTCATATGCTCAGGGATGTTTGGCGCGACGATGCGGAGCCGAAGTTTCAGTCCGTGCTTCTACTGGGGTCGCGACTCTGTTGAGGAAAGATTCCACACGCGGAACGTACTCGTTCGGATAATCACGTAATCCTTTGAGGTGTTGAGCTTCGGGGAGCGAGAGGACTTCCAGATCCAAATGATCCTGAAGTGAGAAAAACTCTTCGATCGCCGAAGGCGGCACTAGAGAGTCTTGCCAACCGCGGACTGAGAGCACCGGGAAGTCGCTCGGGATTTCTTTCAAGGTCTGCCGCATTTGTTCACGAAAGCCGATGCCCCAGAGAAGCATGGAGGCTCCGGTGAATCCCGCCCGGAGGACGCGACTCTTCACTTTGTATTCTTGCTCGTAGAGGTTCCAAATACACCGGGGCAATTGCAAGAACGGACCGCCATCACAAATCAGACCTGCGATATCTTGAGCCCGGCGTCTTGCGACGGCTTGAAGCGCGCTACTGGATGGCATTGAAAACGTAAAGAGCACTTTCCGTCCGGGAATCGCGTTCAGAATGGACTCGATTTGATCGGCCCAAACATGCCGTACGCCGAAACGAAGATCGCCCGTGATCGGTAGCTGATCTTGCGGCCGCTTTTGACTGAAAATCAGGTCGAAGCGAACGCTATCAAAGCCAAGGTCGGAGGCCAGTCGAGCGTGGCGCAGAACAGTTCGGCGGCTGCCGCCAAAATGGTGCACAAAAACGATCGTCTCCGCGAAGCGACGGTTCTTGGCGTGCATCCACTCAGCATGAAACGGCAGCTTTTCGCTCAATGACGATCTCCCGTGTAGCCGGATTCATCCGGCCACAGATTGCGCCAAGATTGTCCTTCGACCGACTCACCCATGGTTTGCACTTGAGCGAGAATACGAGGGCTGACCTTGACCTGTTCGAGCGCGGTCTCCGCCAAAACCTTGCCGGCGGCTTCCACGACGGCCTTCGCATCCAGATGATGATAGGCGTAGATTTCGTCCGGACGACCGCATTTGGAGTGCTTGCGGACGGCGAGCGACTCTTGCTTTACGCCGATGATGGAACCGATGTTGTCGAGAAGGCCCGGCTCGCCGTCATGCACGCTGACGATCGGCGTGCGACGACCGGCGAGCGTTGCGACTTCCGCCGGGTGAGCGCCGCCATTCGGTACGGGCTGCAGGATGAGAGAGCCATCGATACCGAGCTCGTGCTTGAGAAAGTGGTAATCGTTCTCGTGTGCCTGGTTGCCGAGGAGAAGATCCGGGCTCGTCACCATGATGACATTCGCGTAAATGCCCTTCTGAAGAAGTTCTTCCGATGCCTGAATCGCTTCAGTGCCAAGAGCGCCCATAGCGAAAATATTCACGACGTTGTCGCCGGGCTCGTAGCCCGCGTAGCCGCGGTAATCGAGAAGATAATAGGCACCACGCAGAACATCTTGGCGGACGTGTTCGAGCATGTGCTCTTCGGCGACGTTGGTTAGAGTCGACTCATCCACCGCGCCTTCGATCGTCAGGCCTGCCGGATGCAGCGGTTGTCCATTCCAATCTTGCTTGAAGCGCGCCTGGCGTTTCAAACATTGGTTCATGAGTTTTTGTTCCACGCCGCGCGTGACACCTCGGATGAGCACACCCGTGCGGCCTTCGTTGTCGAGAGTGACATGGCGGCGGACCGACTCTGCTAAAATCCAGTCCAACTCCAGGCAGAAGAACGGTTCCCAGGTGATCTGATTCGGAATCTGGAAGTCGGATTTCCAACCGTGCTGCGCGCCTTCCGGAGAGAGCGTGATTCCGGACGGAGTGCCGACGAGAATGAAGCTCGATTTCCAATACAAGTCATAGAAAAACTGGTCGTGCGCGCGCTTGATGAAGAAGTCGTAAACGGTCATCAGCGGCAGAATCGGAACGCCAACGAAGTCGCGCATTTTACCGTAGGAGCCCAAGCACGACATGACGTTCCCCTCGGCGATCTCGAAGCGCAGGAAGCGGTCGCTTTTCTCCTCGCCCGGGACGAGATCGGGAGCTTTTTTATCTTTCACGCCGAAATCGGTTTCATAATCCGGTACAACCGGCACGCCGAAGATCTTGCCATCCATCGCAGGGTTCAAGTTCGTCGACGTGCCGACGTCTGGAGCCATGGAGACAAGCAGCTCGGACGGGACCTTCCATGTGTTTTCTTCAGGCGTCAGGCCCTTTTCGTTTTTCCCGGTGCCATTGGTATTGGCGATGCGCGTGAGTTTGGCCGTGCATTGACCGAGCATCCACTGCGTGTGAGGAAAGCTCGCCATCTTCAAATTGATGCCGAAGCTGGTCGGAATCTCGCCGTTCTCCTGAATGCGGCGAGCAAAGAGCTGGAGGTTCTTCTCCTTGAGCTCGGCCTGCGCGCGGATATCAGCGAAAAGCTCTTCGCCACGTAATTTCAAGAAGCGGCCCTCTTCGCTTTTGGCGTCGAAGCGCGCGAAGAGACGATCCGCCGGGAGTTCCTGCGCTTCGCGCAAGGCATCGACTTCATCTTGCGTGGGCAAAGCCGAGTGATTGCCTTGCGAAGCGGCCGAGCGAAGTCCCCAGCCCTTGACCGTATGGGCGATGATCATGGTCGGCTTGTGCTTGACCTCTTTCGACTTCAGCATCGCTTCGGCGAGCAAAATGATGTCGTGTCCGCCGAGATCGCGAAGCGCCCAATACAGTTCGCTGTCGTTGACGTGATCGAGGAACTTCTTCAGTTTCGGATGCGTCTTCAGCAAACCCTTGCGCAGACCTGCCATGTCATTGATGAGGAGCAGCGCTTGCAACTCGTAGTCTTCCAGTTCCTTTTCCAGCCAATTTTGGAAGACTTTGCCGTCGGGGCGTTCGAAGAGTTTCAAGCGCCGGTGTCCGTGACGGACTTGAATCACGTCCCAACCGTTCGCGATCATCGTGCGTTCGATCCGATCGGCATCAGTGCCGTTCATGATTTTTTTGTTCGTGATCCGGTGTCCATCGAGTGACTGGCGATTGTAGTCGACGATCCACGTGAGATTCCCGAGCTCGCGTTCTGCGAAGTCCGGAATGGCTTCGTAGCAAGAGCCCTCGCGGAATTCCGAATCGCCCAGAATCGCCCAGAAGTGGGCGTCTGGCACGTCATAACCGTGCTCTTGAGCGAAGCGGTACGCGAGAGCGAGATAGCCGGCGTTGACCGGCGGAATACCCACGGTGCCGGACGGAAGGAAACCATGATGATCCGGGTCGTAGTGGGAATGATAGGATTGGAACACAGGCTCGCCGTTTTGCGGGAACTTGCGCAAATTGTGCATGACCTGATCCGCCTCTTCGGGCGTGAACTTTTCGAGTCCGTTTTTCAGGAAAAGGTCGAGCAGGTAATTGTACGTGTGGTCCACTGGGGCCGCATGCGGCTTGTTGGCGACGTAGTCAAAACCGGACTTCGCTAAAAGATGAAGCGCTCCGGTGATATGCAGGGAGCTGGCGCAGGCCGCCGGGTGGCCGCCGACTTTCGGATCGCCCTTGGTCGCGTCTTCGCGGTTATTTGCAAGCCAGATCATTTGCGTCGTCATGTAGTGGACGCGCCCGCAGATGCGATCCAGCGTCTCTTTGCGGACGTCGATCCGAGTTTGGATCCGTTTGTCAGCGGGTTTATCAGAGCGCTTGTCAGAGCGGTTATCCGCGCGTTTATCAGCGCGAGCATCGACACGAGTTTTGCTTTTATTCACAGCGATCCCCTTCGAATTCCCTCAATCCCCAAAACAGCACTTTACTTAGCACCACGTAGGGAAAGGTCAAGTCATAGTGAAAATTGTTAAACCGTTCAGCTACTTAGGCGACTGTCGAGGCGCCTGTTGATACGATTGTGGCGCAGCTGTCAGCGGTTTCTGGCGGTAGGCACCGGAAGCGGATCCGCTCGTCGCGGTCCCAGAGGCAATCGGCCGGGAGCCTTCGCAAATGAGCAACACCGGAGCGCGTGATGAGCTGCGGGAAATTGAGGGCCGATTCGGCATCAGCTTCGACATCAGTGGACTTAGTCATTTGTAGCACATGGACGACATCTTCGGGCGTTAAGGACCATGCGGCTTGATCCAGTCTGTGCCAGGCCGAATCATCGATTTGGGCGCTCTCGATCGGCAGGACAAAGCAAGCGCCTTGGGAGGCTTGAAGGCCGGCGAGAATTCCGGAGAAAAGTTCACCTGCGTAATTCGGATCAAAAGCCAGGTCGCAGTCGTCGAGTTCAGGACAAATGCGAAGGACGTCATCACCGGCGGGACCGAGGACCACAATCGGATTCAAGCCGCGCGAACGTGCCGAGCGGATAGCTTGCAGCAAACGGGTGCGCGTGTGCGCGACGCGCGTTTTCGAGAAGTCGGTCGCCGTCAGGCCAGTGGTGAGCAAAATCGCATCTGTCGCCTTCATCATACGATCCACCTCATTCGAGCGCTGCGTAGGTTTCGTGATCGCGCGGCGAGCGGGAGTTGGCTTCGAGAATGAAATCCCAGCGAATGCGGATGAAGCCGTCTTTTTCCACGATTCCCTTGGGAGGATTCGGGAACGGAGCTGCCGCACGGAACGCTTCGATTGCGGCCTCGTCGAGGTCGACCAAGCCGGACGCGCCCACGACCTGCACGCGGACGAGCGTGCCGGAGCGATCAAGGATGATCACGCATTTAGTGACGCGATCGACGTCAGAAGCGATGGTGCGGCCCTGCCGCATCACGCGTTCCATTTTTTCTTTGATCTTGGGTTCCCAGTACTGGCGGAGGCGGTCTTTGATTCGATTGTAGTACGTGTAATAAACAAATTCGCGCGTGCTGAGCAGCGTCTGCATACCCTTGGCGACTTTGAGGTGATCATCCGTCGCGGAAGGACCCTCGCCACCGCCGCTCGCTTGCTGACCCATGGGCAGAGGTTTCGGGCGGAAATCCGGTTTGAAATCCTTCATCGATTTACCGGCGGCGATACCGTTGGCGTCGGTGTAGATATCGCGCTGCTTTTCGAGCGGAGTCTTGGCCTGCTCAAGCTTTTCTTCGTTCGCGGACAAAGTCGGTTCATGGGTTTTTTGCGCTTCGCCTGGGCGAGGTGCTTGTGCCTGCGGCCCGCCCGTGCCTGTCGAGTTGCGGAAACGGTCATTGAGTTCGGCGCGCGTTTCCTTTTCCACCTTTTGATTGAATTTGCTCAGATACTTCGAGTCTTGGGGGACTTCGTCATTGACCCGCTGGTCTTGGGTCACGATTTGGCCTTGGCGCGATTCCTGCGCCTTCATTTTTTTAAGAAGCTCCTCGGCGCTCACGAGTTCGATCTCGGTTTTTTCTTTTCTGAACGAGTCGACGGTCAGAAAGCTCGGCTGATACCACACGACGAGCGTGAGGAGGGCGTGGAGCGCCAAACTGATCAGCAATGCTATCCGGAACACGTTCCGTTTCTTCATCGATCGACCTCTCAGCTTTATCGGACGTTGGGGCGGTCTTTTTGAGCTTGGCGAGGGGCCTGAAAAAGGCCAGGGCTCCGGTGTGGGAGATGAAGGATGCCGAAGGCGGCGCGGGTCGGGCTTCCGTTGCAGTTCGCGGTCGTAGTCACTCATGGTTTCGCGCCACGATGCCATAGTCGAGGCGGCGACGCGGGGTTTTGTTCTGAGATGAGGCCAGGCCTTACGACGAGCATCGGCCAGGAACGCTCAAGTCTCTTGTCGGCTCCCGCGAGGGACCGTACAATTGTTTGCATGACACTTGAGGCCTACTGTCAGACCGACATCGGTCTTCGTCGCGAGCGCAACGAAGACTCTTTTCTCATTGATGAAAGTCTGGGCCTATTCTTGGTCGCCGACGGGATGGGCGGGCACCGTGGCGGCGAGGTCGCTAGCCGCTTGGCCGTCGAGTCCGCGCGTGAAGTCGTGTTTCGCCATTCTAAAGACAATCGCCGGATGATGCCGCGCCAGCTGTTGGCCGAAGCGTATCGCGAGGCGAGTCATCGAATTTTTGATAAGGCACGCAGTGAGGGCAATCAAGAGCTGCAGGGGATGGGCACGACGTTGGTCTGCGCCTACCGGTACCGCAATACGCTGTACATCGCGAATGTCGGTGATTCGCGCGCCTATCTCTTCAGTGACCCCTATTTGTGGCAAGTGACTGAAGACCATTCTCTTCTCAACGAGCAGCTCCGAGCCGGTCTGTTCTCAGAACGCGACATCGCCAGTTTTGGGGCGAAAAACGTGATCACCCGCAGTGTCGGCTTCGAGCGCGATGTGATGTGCGATATCGTCGAACGCGACGTTCGGCCTGGGGAAATGATTCTCATGTGCTCGGACGGATTGTCCGGATTGGTCACAGACACGCGAATTGCCGATATTTTGCGCACAACATCTGTGGACCAAATTGTTTCAACTTGTATCAATGAAGCCAAGAAGAACGGGGGCGACGATAACGTCACCTGTATGCTTCTTTACGCGCGGCCCCAAGAGCATTGATAATGTTTGACGCACCTTGAGAATCTTCCTTAGATAAGACGTTAGATAAGACCTAAACCGGGGTCGGGAAGTGCCGATAAGATTAAAGGTTTTCGGCCGATTCGCCGTTAAAACGTTTGTATCGGATTGATCCACCGGTGCTTGAACGGGGCCGGAAGCGGGTAGAGCCAGAAGTGAGTTGGGCTCTGGTGGATGGAGTCGGAAGCGAGGATCGATTCCGGCGAGCCTTAAGGGGTGCGAAGTTGGACAAGAAGACAGTAACCTTTCTGATGGTGAGCAACCGCAAGGGAACGACGCGGAAGCTTTCTATTTCGTCTGGTTGGCTGAAAGCCGGAGTTACTCTTTTTGCCGTGTCCACATTGATCTTGGCGGCTTGCATTGTCGATTACGTCGGCCTGCTTTCGCAAGCCATGGAAGTCAAGCGACTCCGCGTGGAGAATGAGCAGCTCAAGCAACAGTTCCAGGTCGTGGAAGGCAAGCTGAACTCATTGGAGACAGGCCTTGAGCGTGTCAAAAGCTGGGTCGTGAAGCTGAAAAACATCACCAATATCGATGATGAAAACCGCGAGTTGAAGTTGGCCATCGGGCCTTTGCCGCGGACCGGTGAAAGCCTCCAGCCGGTGGCACACCGTGGCCCGAGTTCGGAACTCGCGGCCGAAGACGCTGTCTTTTTCGAGCGTGCTCCAACCGATGAAGCTCAGGGTGAGCTGACCGTCGAGGGGCAACGTGATTACGCTTCGCTGGCGATTCGCATCGATTCGGCGGTTAGCGAAACGTTGCTTCGCGAGCAGGGCGTTTTAGAGCTCTACAACTCTCTCTCCGAGCGCCAGTCGCTGCTGGGCGCTACGCCCAGCATCAAGCCGGTCCGCGGTTGGTTCACATCCAAGTTCGGCTATCGGATTTCGCCCTTCACGGGTCGTCCGGTGATGCACAATGGTCTGGATGTCGCGGCTTCTCCGGGAGCTCCGGTGTACGCTCCTGCGGATGGCGTCGTGAGTTTTGCGGGATACGATGCTGGTTATGGCAAGCTCGTGTCGATCGATCACGGCTACGGCGTGATCACCCGCTATGGGCATTTGTCGTCGATTTCGGTCGAGGTCGGTCAGAAAATCAAGCGTCGTGACCTGATCGCCGCCGTCGGCAGCACGGGCCGCTCAACGGGCCCTCACTTGCACTACGAAGTGCGTGTGAACGGCGTACCGGTTGACCCGATCAATTACGTTCTCGACGAGTGATCCTTTTCTCATGTCCATCTTGAAGATTCACCATCTGAACTGCGGTACCATGTGTCCGGCGGGTGGGTATTTATTTCCGAAGCTCTTCCCGAAGCGAGCGATTTGCCACTGCCTCTTGATTGAAACCCGCAGTCGTTTGGTACTGATCGACTCCGGCCTCGGGCTACAAGATATCGCGCGCCCGGAACGATTGGGTGTGATGGGTCCACTCTTGAATTTTACTTTAGACCCAGATGCCACGGCCTACCGGCAGGTGAAGAAACTCGGTTACTCCCCGCTTGATGTGACAGACCTCATTCCGACACACTTGGACCTGGACCATGCCGGAGGAATCCCGGATTTTCGCTGGGCTCAGGTTCACGTCGCCGAAGAGGAGCTGCGGGCCGCACGCTCACGGTCGAATTTGAAAACGCGTTTTCGCTATCGACCGCATCATATCCCCATAGATGCGCGCTGGAAAACATACGCCCTTCACGGCGGCGAGGCATGGAACGGGTTTGCTTGCGTGCGAGACTTGCCAGGCTTGCCGCCAGAAATTCTCGTTGTCAATTTGCCGGGCCATACCCCCGGTCATTTCGGGGTGGCGATTCAAGAATCTGAGGGTTGGTTGTTGCATGCTGGAGATGCCTACTACAGCCGCGACGAACTCAAATCGAAGAGTCCACCTTCGGCCGCAGCGGACCTCTATCGTCATTTCGCGCATATCGATTCAAAGCAGACGGCGGCCACGCAAGCGCGGCTGGCGGACTTGCTGGAGAGTCGAGCGGATTTGCGGATGATCTCCAGCCATGACCCGCGGGAGTTCAGACACGCTGACTCAGGACATGCCTGAATCTTTCCTCTTCTAAACTGGTGCGGGTGCTACGCATTACAAAATGTCTTAAGGCATTTCTGTTAAGGTGTGTAGGCGATCAGTCGCGGACTTCAATCCGTTGCGGGCCGCCTCTTCATACCAAGACAGCGCGTATGCCACGTCACGTTTCACTTCGGGACGGCCCTCTTCGAAGATCCGACCCAAATTGAATTGAGCACGAGCTAGACCTTGAAGTGCGGCGGCCGTGTACCAACGAACGGCTTCACGATAGCTTTGGCGCGTACCAGACCCCAGCTCATAGGCTTTCGCCAAACGGTACTGAGCATGCGCGTTCCCTTTGCGCGCCTGATGCACGAGAGTTTCCACCTCATGCGCGGAGGCGGAATGCTCTTCCTCCGCATGAGCATGTATTGGGCGGAGGATCGTCATCGCCAAAGAAATACTAACGCAGAGGAGCGACAGGTAAACAATATGAGATAAGAGTTTTCTCATGGCTCCTCCTTTCGTTTCGAGTGTCCTCGACAGGTGCCGAAGGCTCATCGGCAGAAATATGTTCGGGCCTCAGGAAAATCGTATGGCTCTGAAAGAGACGCCTAGAAAAGTAGCGCGACCGGTCCGTACGAAGATTGGAAGCCCCGCCGAAAGCGAATCCTTGGACCTCGGTCTCCGGGACGCACTGGAAACTGTCGATCTCTTTGACGTTCGGGAGCGTACGATGAGGTCGAATTCACTATTGGGCAAAACGAAAAGGCCAGCGCATATACGCTGGCCTTCAGAGCATCTCGATAATGAGATGGTGTAACGATTAACGCTTCGAGAACTGGAAGCGCTTGCGGGCACCCGGTTGGCCGTACTTTTTACGTTCAACCATACGAGCGTCACGAGTCAGCATGCCGGCTTTTTTCAGGGCCGGGCGGTTGGCTTCGTCGAATGCGCACAGTGCGCGCGAAATACCGTGGCGAATGGCACCGGCTTGTCCGGTTTCACCGCCGCCCGTCACCGTGACAACAGCGTCGAACTTGCCGGTGCTGGAAGTCACTGAGAAGGGTTGCAGGACAACCATGCGCGAAATTTTATTGCTCAGGTATTGCTCGGGAGTCTTCCCGTTGATTGTCATTTTGCCAGAACCGGGCTTCAGGAACACGCGAGCCGCGCTAGTTTTGCGGCGACCAGTGGCATAGTAAGCTTTTTGCGCTGCCATTTCGTATCGTCTCCGTACTTAAGTGCTTGTCAAATCGTCAATGCTTCAGGTTTTTGAGCTGCGTGCGGATGATCCGCGCCCTTGTAGGCTTTCAGCTTCTTGATGAGACTGAACGACAGCTTGTTCTTAGGGAGCATGCCTTTCACGGCGTCTTCGATCACGAAGGTCGGATCCGCGTCGATCATCTGCTCGAGCGACTTTGCCTTCAGCGAGCCGAAGAAGCGTGAGTGGCGGTAATATTTCTTTTCGACGGTTTTGTTGCCGGTCGTTTTGATCTTTTCAGCGTTGATCACGATCACAAAATCACCGGTGTCGGCGTTTGGCGTGAATTGCGGCTTGCGCTTGCCACGAATCACTTGCGCAATTTCGGTCGCCATGCGGCCGAGGTTCTTATCGGTAGCGTCGACGATCCACCATTTTTGCGGAACTTCGCCTTCGGTCGGATTCCAGGTCTTCATACTCTCGCTCCAGGCAACAAAACGCGGGTCATTGAAAATAGGCCGGTTTTACAGAGGGGTTAGGTTTAAAGTTTACGGCACCCATTGTCAAGTTCCTCGGGGTAATAAACCTGAGCGAGGTAAAGTCCTTGAGGAGGGGCCGTGGGACCGGCTTTCCGGCGATCCCGGGCGTTGATGATCTCTTGCAGGCGACCCGGTTGAGCCTCATTCATATTCAGATCGATGAGGGTGCCGACAATGTTACGGATCATCTGTTTTAAGAAGCCATTGCCGGTGACCGTGAAGATGAGGGAGTCGCGATCACGCTCCCAAGATGCGGACATGATTTCCCGGACAGTCGACTTCACCTTGGTCCCAGACGTTTGAAAACTTTTAAAGTCTTGTTTTCCCACAAGAAAACGGGATGCCTCGTTCAGGTAATCGACGTCCAGAGGGAAGCGAATCCAGTGTGAATACCGGCATCGGAGGGCGCTGGGAACTCGGCGGTTGAGGACGTGATAGCGATAGGTTTTCTTCTGCGCGTCGGCGATGGCGTGAAAAAGATTGGGGGCGTGCCAAGCCTGTTTAAGGACGATGCTTGGCGGCGTCATGCCGGTGAGGGCAAAACGCAGGTCTCCCTGAAAAGGATCCCGAGGTGCGTCGAAATGGGCGGTTTGCCCGACGGCGTGCACTCCGGTGTCCGTACGGCTCGCTCCCATGAGTTTGATGGGTTTTTTATAAAACTTCTGGAGAGCCTCTTCGAGAGTGCCTTGGACCGTCCGCTGCCGGGACTGGCGCTGCCACCCGTGATAATCGGTTCCATCATATGAAATCAGCAGACGCACGCGCCAATGATCGGGCGGACAGCCCTTCAAAGGACCGATCGGCCCTTCTTCGGACCCTTCGTCAAATAAGCTGGAATTTTCGGGATCAGCGGACTCGATCTTCAGAACTCCATCAGCACGCCAGCGTTGATCACGCTGGATGAGAAGTCATACTCCTTATTGAGTCCTGTGATCAACCGGTACTCCGTGAGCAACCAGACATGGTTGATACCCCATTCGTTGTCGAGTTGGCGGACGGAATGAGGATCGAGCCAATCCATCAAAAAATTCAATCCGCCAGCCGCGATCGCCACGGGCGCACCGCCGATTTTCGGGCCCGCGCCGTCATCACGGAGTTCGGCAAACGTGAAATAACCGGCGCCGCCTTCGATATAAGGCACGATCGGTTGTGTTTCCGCGTATTGAAAACGATAGATCGCCGTCAACGTGTTCGGGAGCATCAGAAAAGTGAATGTTTCGTCCGGTGTCCGGTTGGTCCTTTCGGGGTTCTCCTGGACAAATTCACCGTTGCCTTGGCTGACGAACAAACCGCTGCCGACTTTGAGGCCGAGATCCCCAAAGCGCTTGGTCAGCGACCATTGATAGTCGCCAAAGAGCGCGGGGATGTCCTGATTGCCGTAAATCTGTTCGAACGCGACGTCGTTTTCTTCGTTCACGATGTCCGGCGGTCCGAAAAACCCAAGACGGACGCTCGCGCTGGCACTCCGTGAGCTACTCTTGAAGCCGTAAAAGTACTCGCCGCTCGAATTGATCCGTACGGGACGGATCAGGCCGGCCGGGGCCTCCCGCGCTTCGAGCTGAACGGCAGGCTTGGTGGGCTCAAAGCCTTCTTCGGTCGCGCCGGGATAAGGGAATTCGGCCGGCGGCGCATCCGGCTCCTCGGCGATTTCCTTGGCCATCTCTTCGGTTTCATCCGCGGTCGGGGCAGCATTCGAAGAGCCATCTTCAAAAATATCGTCTTCCGTCGCGCTCACGTCCCCTTCGAGTTCTTCGGTCTCGGCCGGAGATTGCGCGTAGGCCTCGGGCAGGTGATGAACGGCGAGTGACAACGCGCAGATCGGAAGTACGAGGGTCATCAAAAAGCGTGTCACGTCTGTTCCCTCTGAGTTAGGCGGCGTGTGTGTTGGACCGTATTGATTTCCTGCGACGGCGTTGTGCGATGAACCAAACGAATGGGCCGAGGATCACGAATGCCGTGAGCATCAAGGCAGTCCAGGCACCGAGCTTCAAGGAGAGCCAGGCATACGCGAGAAGCGGTTGCAACGCCACACGGCTCGCGGCACGGTACACCTCATTTTGAGCGATGAAGCGTGCGGCCGTGGGGCCGAACTTGTAGTACGCCCGAACGAACGCGCGCCCGAGTTTATTTGTGAGCATGAAGCGGTTGCGGAATTGGCGGAAGGTGCGCACTTGGTTTGCCATCGGGGATCCGAAGGCGGCCGTCGCGATGAAGCAATTGACGTCTTTGGCGAGGACACCTGTCACGGCTCCCGGCATGGCGGTATGACAGGGGGGCTCGTAATTGGTGGAAGCACAGGTCTTGTTCGCGAGATCGGCGGTGAAGAAACCGATGTTGCCCGCCTGATCCTGCACAGCGGCTTTAAAATAATAGAGGACTTCGTTTTCCAATCCGGTCACACGATCCGAAGACAGCGCGAATGTGTCGGTGTCTTGGGTCTCGACCGGAAGCGCGACGAACGGGCTCGCGGGAGTGATGTTCGCAAAGCCCACCGACGAGAAGAAAAAGAGCGCATTCGTGAACTTGATGCCCGTCGACGAGGGGAAATTCGCCGCACCCTGCACCTCACGCACCTGAACCTTCTCATCTCCGGGATTGATGTCAAAGCGGCAAATGCCCTCGAAATCGTCCGGTGCCGGCGAGCAGTCGACTTCCGACATCGTGCTCTGATCACCCGCTGTCGCATCGTCGACAAAGCCCTTATGAACGGTGATCGTCACATCCTTGGTGTCATCGCCGGAACTGTTGAGCTTGCCGTCACCGTCTTTATCGATGCCGACTTTAAAGGTCGCGCTGTTGCCGTCACCGGCGGCGAATTCGCAACCGACCGCGGTCGAATTCGTATCGATGGCATCACAGATGTCTTCCCATTCGACTTCGATCACGCCTTGCGAGCCTTTTGCCACTGCGGAGGGCGTGGTCGCCAGCGTAATTTTAATGTCGTCCGAGGTCGTGATGGCGGGAGTGCCGCTTTCCACCGTGTCGCTGGAGAGCGTGATTTTTAAGCGGACAGTCTCGAAGATTCGAGTCGGGTTGCATGCGATCAAGCGGCTGTCGTCGCCGGCTCCGTTGTCATAGCAGTTGTTGCACGTCGTGAGACTGTCGACGCGATTGTTGCAGTCGCCCGAGCGACCTTGACCGACCGTCGAGTCTCCGGCGACGCCGCCGAAGATCGTCGGCGTGGAACCGGTGAGATCGATGCTGTTGGAATCGCCGACGACGTCCACGAGAGTGATCGTAGCGAACGCCGGTGTTGTCGCGCTCAAACAAAGCGCTGCCAAGACCATAGGGATGAGGGAATTCAGCCGTGAAATCACCCTTTTATTGCATCACTACTGGGGCTTTATGTCAAAAATTCGCTCGGCGATCTGTATCCCGTTGAGGGCAGCGCCTTTTTTGAGATTGTCCGAAACGATCCACATCAACCAGGTCGCGGGATCGTGGAGATCTCGGTGGATTCGGCCGACATAGACTGGATCTCGACCCGAGACCATGGCTTGAGTCGGATACGCGGCTGGACTTTGGCCCACGGCGTTCGTCGCTTTCGGCGCGGATCTCATGACTTCCAGACCTTCGCCCGAAGCTAAACAGTTTTCGATTTCTTCGGTATGGTGGACCGTTTTTGCCAATGTCACCCAAGCCACTTCCGCATGGCCGTTGAGTGTCGGCACGCGCACGGTGAACGCCGAGACCGGCACTTCGAGTCGCAAAATCTTCCGCGTCTCGTTCATGATTTTCACTTCTTCGGTGCAGAAGCCTTGCTCGTTGAAACCACCGATCTGCGGAACACAATTGAAGGCGATCGGAGCGGGGAAAATCGCGGAAGCCGACGGTTCTTCACCCTCGAGAGCTTCGCGGGTCGAGTTGAAAAGCTCCTCGATACCATTGCGGCCGGCCCCGCTGACCGACTGATAGGTCGCGACACGAACCGCTTGAAGTCCGTACTTTTTGGCCAAAGGCTGGAGCGCAACCACAAGTTGGATCGTCGAGCAGTTCGGATTGGCGATGATGGCCGGTTTGTTCCGGGCTGGCAGCAAATCCGCGTTGATCTCGGGGACGATGAGGGCGACTTCCGGGTCCATGCGAAAGGCGGCGGAATTATCGACCGCGAACGCGCCGGCGGCCACGGCCTTCGGTGCCCAAACGCGACTGATGTCATCTCCGGACGAAAAAAACACCAGATGCAGACCATCAAAACCGTCTTCAGAGAGAACCTGAATCGGGTACTCGCGGCCGGAGACAGTGCGTGTTTGGCCTTGGCTGGCTTCGCTGGCGAACAAACGCAGCTCGCCGAAAGGAAAACCACGTTCTTCGAGAAGATTCAAAAATGTTTCGCCGACGACCCCTGTAGCGCCGACGACGCCGACGTTCACCCTCTCGTTCACGATGCTCATGATCGCTTCCCCGTGTCGCTTGTGTCCGCGTCCGAATTGGATTCGTCGTCATCCCGAATCTCTTCGTGTAAGTCGTCGCCGACTTCCAAAAGAGCGATCGATGGTTCGATTTCGCGGGCGGGCTTGCCCCAGCGTAGGACTCCGAAGATGGCGCCCAGTAATGCATAACTCAGAAAGAGAACGAAAATCATGATCTCATGGCGCAACACCACGATGGTCAGAAGTAAAACGCCAAGAACCAGGTAGCTGAAAGGCAAGCGTTGTTTGAGATCGAGGTCTTTGAAGCTGCGATAGCGGAAATTGCTGACCATGACGAAGGCGAGCAGTGTGGTCATCGCCAAGAGCGGAACGGAGCCCAACGGGTCGAGCTCAAGATCGTCGACAAACAAAACGCAGCTGGCGACGATGCCCGCCGCCATGGGGATCGGCAGACCTTGAAAGTAAGCTTTTTCGACAATGTTCTTTTGCACGTTGAAGCGCGCCAAACGAAGCGCGCCGCATGCGGCAAAAAGGAAGCTGACGACCCAGCCGAGTCGGCCAAACGGATGCAGGGACCAGAGGTACAAAAGTAAGGCTGGCGCGACGCCGAAACTCACCAAGTCACAGAGCGAGTCATACTCGGCACCGAACTGGCTGGTACTGTTGGTGATGCGCGCGACTCGGCCGTCGAGTTGGTCGAAAAACGCCGCAGCGACGATGGCGTAGGAAGCGAATTGGTACTGACCCTTGATCGCTTGAATGATCGCGAAAAAGCCGAAGAACATATTGGCCGTCGTCATCAGGTTCGGGAGCACATAAATGTGCATGCCCATACGGCGGCGCAATCGCGCGCGACGAGATTGTCCCGGACGCGGCTGTGTGGATTCGAGAGCGGATTCGAGAAAGGACGAGTCGTGATCAGCCATGGAGCGTGTGTATCACACCCCAAAGCCTCCAAAAAGGTGAAAAAGCGCCCAAAGCAAGACAGAACAAATGATGGGGAATGTGAAATTGTCGTCGAGTTTTCCGACCGGAATCAGTTCAGAGGCAGCCCCAATCGCTCCGGACAAGGGAGCCACGATCAAGAGGCGCTCGGTCATGATGTTGTGTGTGTAGTAATAAACAAACGCGATCAACGTGCACACGACCAACGAGGCCATCGTTCCTTGCAGTGTCTTGTTGCCGATGATTTTATCTTTTCCAAAGCGAATGCCGAAAAAACTCGCGACGGGATCTCCGAACGCCAGGAATAAAAGCGTGAGAGTGAGAATGTGCGAATCTTGATAGAGAAGCAAAAACAAAGCACCGAGGAAGAGGTAACTAGCGCCTGAAACATGTTCGACTTCATGCTGTCGCATGACGGGACCGAAGCAGCGGACAGCGACGCGATTGAGCTGAGAATTGGAAAGACGGAGGAAATCAAACGGAAGCGCCACGGCTGTCAGCAGGCCGAGAATCATCCAGGATCGCTCCGGACCGGCGAGGTGGTAGATCGCAACCATCAGGCAAACACCCGTGGCGTGCCAGAGCTTGCGACCCAAATGCAGGTCTGATTTTTTCTTCAGATCAATTTTGTCCATCTTTGCGGGGAGCACCGTACAATTGAAACGCAAGACGACTCACGGGAAAAGTAAAATCATGTCTCACCGCATTGAAACCTAGGGATCCGTCCGGCCCTCGTCACGTCATTTGGAAGTCGCAAGAGATGTCACTCTCGGTGAATTTAGCAGATTTGATTTAACTTATCGGAATCACTACAAAATCATTGAAATCTGAGAAGTTTTGTTCATAGAGCGCCTCTGAAAGCTCGGGAGGCATGTAAATTGTGCTATTATTTCAAGCACTTGGCCGTCTCAACTTGAGAACGGTTGTTGCACTGATTTCGACTTGAGGAGGTCCGTCAACCGTGGCCGCAAGAGTCCTGAAGATCCTGAATCGATTTTTGCGCACCATCGTCTTGCTGACGATCGGGATGGCGTGTGTGTCCACGGCTCAGGGCGCGCGCGACTATGGCGTGCATTCGGGATATCTGGAGTCCGTGCGCGGCGAACGAGACGTGATTGTCGAGGATCTCGTTTTGCTGACGCCACCACCTTCAGGTCCGAGCCTGCATCAGCGGATCTTCAATGAAAAACTGACCAAGGAATTCACCGAGCGTTACGAGCAGAAATTTGGGCGCACGGAGCAGCAGAGAGTGTATCTGGCCCCGAACAACAACACCTACTACACCGATCTGTTCGGTTTTCAGGGCACGCCCCAGCAAACGGATAATGAGCGCCGGCGGTTCGGCGAATTCATGCTTCGTCGCCTCACGGAATATCACGTCGAGAACTACGCCAAAACCGATCCAAAGGCGCGTGTTGTTTGGGAAGCCAAAGAAAAACTCAGCAACGTCAAGGTGGCTGTCGGCAAGTCGGTCAAAGTGAGCGCGAAGTATTCCATTTCGGGGAACTCGGCGGACATCAATTTTGCGAACCCATGGCTGGGCGCGAAGGTCACTCTCTACATGGGGGACGACTTCACGCGCGAGGCGATCGTTTCGCTCTCCAAAGGATTGACTCCGACCGTGTCGGCCGAGACTCATTGGGCGATGGACGATGGGATCGTGTCGTTGATTGGGCGTAAAGCCATGACGCCGGTGTTGCAAACCTCGTTCACGATGTCGACCTATACGCACCACGGCGGCGTGAGTCGCCGCGAAAGCCTGTATCTCACCGGGGCGAGTTACTCGTATTGATCCTTTTGCGTATCCTTATTCGCTATCGGTGGCGGCAGGGGCGCGAACGATCGTGATCTCGCGATTTTCCACTTTGCCGTCGGCGAAGGTATGCGCGAGGGAAATCTGATTTTCCCCTTCGCTCAAGTTGATGTAGTCGGTCGTGTAGCGGCGCTTGTCGGGATAAAACACGGTTCCTATAAAGCCATTCTTTGCGTTTTTCACCACGCTCGTCACTGAATTCGACAGTGAATTCGACACTGAATTCGATACTGAGCCCGACGCGGATTCGCCGCGTTCGCAGAAGGGTCCTGTGAGCCGAACTTGGCGAATACTGGCTTGCACGGTCGTCTTGGTGGCCGTTCCGCAATCCAAATCGAAATCGACCGCGATTTCCTTCGTTTCGGCATCGCCGGCGGCGGTGTCGGGAATGGGATCGGGCACGGCGGACGCGGGCAATCTTGCTCCGGCGACCACGGGCCGAACGGCTTCCTGATCAGGGGGCTGTAGCACCGTGAACGCGACGGCCACGCCGAGGATCGCGACCAGGACCACAGTCCAGACAATCATTTGCCATTGAATAAACGGATTCAAACCCGGGAACTCCCCTTTTGCGGTCTTTCCGTTTTCGGAGTTCGGCGGGAGTTTCTAAACTCGACGAGTGAGGAAATGTCGCCCTAACTTGCCTTGGCGGGCACCTGTGAAAGCAGGCGCTCGGCGGTATCGGAGGGCGACACAGGTCGGGACATCGTCCGCATCATCAATTGCTTGCGGACGGCCGGATCGATATCGATGCGTGCGTCGCGGATGCGGGTGACGATTTCACGCGTGTTGTCATTGGCCAGGTCGGGTCGGAGCTCAGCCATCAGATTTTCCAAAATATAGACGTAAGTCGCCTGTGCTTTGGCCGAGCGTTTGGCTTTGAGCGCGTCGATGGATTCTTGTGCGAGGTCGCGCAAGACAACGTCGAGGGAATTCAGGTCCACCAATTCCCTGCGTACGAGCGAATACAGCGATGAGCGTGTCCCGTCCCGGTCGGGTCGGGCCAAGGCGATGCGCATGGCGTCTTTGAGGGCCTCCAAAGTTTCCAGTTCGACGACGACACTATCTGCTTCGGCGTCATCGACTTGCGAGGCTTGCACGTTGCCGGCTTTTTGAATCCGAGCGTTGATCAGCTCGTTCACTTGGTCGGAGTTCTTCATCATCAATTGAGTGGAGTCGAATTCCAGTTTCGGTTCGCCCGTGGTGATCGCCGTGCTGGTTCGCGGTTGCCACTGCGTCTCTTGCGACTTGGGGGAGGTGGTGCAGCCGGAGAGGGCGAGCGCGAGAACGGCGAAAGGAATCGTCAATTGGCATCGAATACGCTGTGTCATATGCGACGAGTATACCCTCTCCATCGGCCGAGCTGGAGTTTTTTTGCTTTCTCGACTTTTAAGAGATATGGCAGACTGTGTTCTCTCGATCATCGTCCTGATGAACTTCATGTGGAGGATTCTTTGAAACGAGTCATGTTGCCTTTCGTTTATATGTTCGTCGGAGTGTTGGCGTTCGTGGTCATGGCCGGATGCGCGCCTTCCGCTTCGCAAATGCAAAAGGTTCTTGAGGACAATCCCGAAGTTCTCTTCTCGGTGATTGAAAAGCATCCGGACAAGTTCTTCCAGACCGTGCAGAAAGCACAGATGCAAATGCGCCAGGGCGAAGAAGAGCGCATGATGAAGGAAGAAGGCGAGAAGCGCGAAGAAGAATTCAAGAGTCCGAAGGTTCCGGCGATCGCCGACGACCGCGCGTACGAAGGTGAAAAGAGCGCTCCGGTCACGATCGTCGAATACTCGGATTTCGAATGCCCATTCTGCCGCAAGGGCCACCTGACGATGGATCAGATCCTGAAGGAATATCCCGGAAAAGTGAAAGTCGTCTTCAAAAACTTGCCGATCGAGCGCATCCATCCTCACGCCTTGATCGCATCCAAGTATTACGAGGCGGTCGCGCTTCAGGACATCAAGAAAGCGGCGGCCTTTAAGAAGGAAGTCTTCGAGAACCAGCGTGAGTTCACGGACGCGGGCGAGAAGTTTCTGAAAGACGCGGCGAAAAAAGTGGGCGCGAACGTGGCGAAGGTTCAAGCCGACATCAACTCGGAAGCCGTCACGAAGCGTATCGACGAGGACCGCGCCGAAGCCGAAAAATTCGAGTTTAGCGGCACGCCCGGTTATTTGATCAACGGCGTTTCCTTGCGTGGGGCGTATCCGGCGGAAGAATTCAAAAAGATCATCGACCGCCACCTGCAAGCCAAGAAATAAGCCAAGAAGATAGCCAAGAAAATAGCCAGAGACGAGGCCGTCAAAAGCGGGCGTCGCCTCCGCGCTTCACCCCAGGTCTCGAACAGCCCCTGAATATGAGCCTAAAGGACCCGATCCAGGGTCCTTTTTTTATTGCACTCGCGGGGGCGGTGATTTGCCTTTCCAGGGTTGAGCGTTTACAAAGGGGGGCATTGGGCATTTATTGATCCCGAGAAAGGACCTCGTATGTCCGTCTCTGATCCGGCTGCTCCGGGGAAGACACCTAAACCGTCTTGGCTCAAAGTTCGCGCTCCCGGCGGCGAAAGTTTCAATCGCATTAGGGACATGGCGTCGGAGCTCAAGCTTGCGACGGTCTGCCAAGAAGCGCGCTGTCCGAACATCGGCGAATGCTGGGGTGGTGGCACGGCGACGTTCATGCTCATGGGAGAGGTGTGTACGCGTGGATGCCGCTTCTGCAACGTGAAGACCGGCAATCCAAAAGGCAAAATCGACAACGAAGAACCCGAAAAAATCGGCTGGGCGATCGCGCAGATGGGCCTGGAATATGTCGTCCTCACCTCGGTCGATCGGGACGATCTCCCGGATCAAGGGTCCTCGCATTTTGCGCGTACCATCGAAGTGATCAAAATCAACGATCCGAAACTGATCGTCGAAGTTCTCACGCCGGACTTCCGTGGGCGTCGTGATTTGGTGGAGCCGCTTGTGCGCGCCAAGCCGGATGTCTTCGCGCACAACATCGAAACGGTCGAAAGTCAGACAAAGCGGGTACGTGATCCTCGCGCCGGGTATCGCCAGAGTCTGGATGTCTTGCGCATGGTAAAAGAGATCGATCCGACTCGTTACACGAAGTCTTCGATCATGTTGGGCCTGGGCGAACAAAAAGACGAAGTCCTCCAAGCGCTCAGTGACCTGCGTGACGTGGGTTGTGATGTCGTCACTTTTGGCCAATATCTGCAGCCGACCCGCCGGCATCTCAAAGTGGAATCGTTTGTTTCGCCTGAAGAGTTCCGGGAGTGGCAAACGGTTGCCGAGGGAATGGGATTTTTGTATGTGGCCAGCGGTCCCTTGGTTCGCAGCTCGTATCGCGCTGGTGAGTTTTTCATGAAAGGCGTGATCGAAAAACGTCGGGCGGAAAATGTCTCCGACCAAGCGCAGTCGAGCGTGACTCTCGCGTAAAAACTGCATTCAATCGAGTGGAATCAGATTTAGGGATCAGGGAAAAGGGGTCTAGAGATGGCGACAAAGAACGTACAGCTTCCAGAAATCGGCGAGGGCGTGACCGAAGGCGAACTCGTGAACTGGTTGGTGAAGGTAGGTGACAAGATCGAGCCTGATCAGGCGATCGCGGAACTGATGACCGACAAAGCGACTGTTGAAGTGCCGAGTCCGATCGGCGGAGTCGTCAAGGAGCTGAAGTTCAAAGAAGGCGATGTCATCACTGTCGGAAGCGTCGTCATTGTCGTAGACGCCGATGGCGCCGCTGCCGCGGCTCCGGCCCCCACTCCCGCGAAATCGGCGGCTCACACGCCGGCGCCGCAACCGGCTCCCGCCGCGTTCGCGAAGCCCGCTCCCGCTCTTACGCCAAAGCCAGCGGCGACGACTGTAGCGACGACTGTAGCAATGAGCGGCGGGACCGATGTGTATCCGCCTCCGGCCTCGAGCCGCGTGTTGGCCACTCCGGCTACGCGTCGTCTGGCACGTGAGATGGGCGTGGATGTCAACAGTATGAACGGCACGGGTATGGCCGGCCGAGTGACTCGCGAAGATGTTCTCGGCGCACGGGGCGCGGGTGCCGTTTCTGGTGGACCCGCCACCTACCAAGCTCCTTCGATTCCGCGACCGGGCTTTGTCGGCCAAGGTGGCGCGATGGAAGAACGAGTGCAGCTAAAGGGAATCCGCAAAAAGATCGCCGAAAACTTGCAGATGGCCAAACACATCATTCCGCATTTCACGCTGATGGATGAAGCCAATGTGACCGCCTTGGTGGCGATGCGCGAGGAGCTCAAGGCCGCGGGCGAAAAGGCGGGTGTGAAAGTCACCTATATGCCGTTTGTTTTCAAAGCGCTGATCGCGACGGTGCGCGAATTCCCGATGTTCAACGCCAGCATCGATGATGCCGCCAATGAGATCGTCTACAAAAAATATTTCAACGTGGGCTTTGCCGCGGACACACCGAATGGCCTGCTCGTGCCGGTCGTGAAAAACGCCGATCAAAAGTCCATCCTTCAAGTGGCCAAAGAGATCACTGAGCTCGCCACGAAGGCACGCGATGGTAAATTGGCGCTGGACGAGATGAAGAATGCAACGTTCACCGTGACCAATATCGGTTCCGTGGGCGGCACGTACGCGACTCCTGTGATCAATCACCCGGAAGTCGCTATCTTCGGTATGTACAAAATCCAAGACAAGCCGGTCTTGAAAGACGGCAAGATCGAATTCACTAAGACCATGAATTTCACGGTGACGGCCGATCATCGGCTGATCGACGGCGCGGTCGCGGCTCGCTTCTTGAAGGCGTTCATTCATCGCATCGAGAACCCCGGTGTTCTCATGCTGGACATGATGTAAGGCGAAGGGGATCCACATGGCTCAGAAGTTCGATGTTGTAGTCGTAGGCGCAGGTCCTGGTGGATATGTCGCGGCGATCCGCTGCGCGCAGCTCGGTCTCTCGACCGCTGTGATCGAACGCGAATACTTGGGCGGCGTTTGTTTGAACGTTGGATGTATCCCGTCCAAAGCGCTGATCACCGCCGGACATTTTTTTGATAAGCTTCAGCACAGCGCGCCTGAAATGGGCATTCGCCTTCCGAAGGGCGAAGCGACCATCGATATGGCACAGATGCAGAAGTGGAAGACAAGCGTGTGCGACCGCATGTCGGGTGGAGTGGAGCAGCTTCTCAAGGGCAATTCCGTCGCCATTCTCCGCGGTGAGGCGACGTTTAAAACCGCGCATGAATTAAACGTGAAATCCTCTGGCGGCATGGAGACCGTGACGGCGAAGAACTTCATCATCGCCACCGGCTCGCGCCCAATTGAAATTCCGGGTTTTGCGTTCGATGAAAAATTCGTTCTCTCATCCACGGGTGCGCTCGCGTTGTCCGAGCTCCCAAAGAAGCTCGTCGTGATCGGCGGCGGATACATCGGTTTGGAGCTCGGTTCGATGTACGCTCATCTCGGTGTTGAAGTCACCGTGGTCGAAGCCGGTCCAGGCGTTCTCCAGGGCGCAGCCGATCCGGAGTGCGTGCAGGTCGTCGCGCGCAAACTCAAAAAGACGGGCGTGGAAACGCTGTTGGATGCAAAGGCCAAGGGCTGGAAAAAATCTGGCTCCGGCGTGGAAGTCACCGTCGACGTCAAAGGCAAGGAACAGACGCTCAAGGCCGACAAAGTGATCGTGACCGTGGGGCGCAAGCCCAATAGCGATCAAGCGAACTTGAAGGGCATTGGCCTTCAGATCGATGAGCGCGGCTTCATCAAAACCAATTCGCAACGGCGCACCTCGCATTCGCACATCTTCGCCATCGGCGATATCGCTTGCCAGCCGATGCTTGCGCATAAGGCTTCGCATGAAGGCGTCCTGGTCGCGGAGGTCATCGCCGGGAAAAATCGCGCGTTCGACGCGAAGACAGTTCCTGCCGTGATCTTCGTCGATCCTGAGATCGCGGCCGCAGGTATGACGGAAGACGAGGCAAAATCCGCCGGTTACTCGGAACTCAAGGTGGGCAAGTTCCCGTTCGCGGCCAATGGTCGCGCGGTCTCGCTCATGGAAGCCGAAGGTTTCGTGAAGATCGTCGCGGATGCGAAAACCGATGTCGTGCTTGGGGTTCACATCGTTGGCCCCGACGCGAGCAATATGATTTCGGAGGCAGCGCTCGCCATTGAAATGGGGGCCCGTTTGCAGGATCTCGCTCTCACTATTCATCCTCATCCGACTTTGGGAGAGACGATGATGGAAGCAGCCGAGGCGGCCTTGGGACATGCCATCCATATCATCCAAAAGCCGCTGAATCAGCGTAAGGAAGGCCCGAGCCTTCGCGCCAACGCGTGAGCCCGGATATGATGTCATCCAATGATGATTCCACTGCCGATTCCGTCGGCGGCCTTGGCCAGACCAACGCGAACTCGGAAAGTCTCGGTGTTCAAGACTGGGGATTGATCGACTATCGTGAGGCCCTCAGGCGCCAGGATGACCTTGTCGGGCTGGTGCACCAGGAGCTCGCGCGTGAGACCTTGATCCTTTGTTCGCATCCGCCGATTGTCACGCTCGGACGTGGCACGAAGCCGGGCGATGTGGACGGATGGACAGGTGAACTCGCCGAGATCAGCCGTGGTGGCCGAGCCACGTATCACGGCCCAAGCCAGATCGTCGCCTACCCAGTGATCGATCTCACTCCTCGCGGACGTGACCTGCATCAGTATATGCGCACACTCGAAGAATCGATCGTCGCAACCTTGGCTGCGTTCGGCATTCATGCGACCGGTCGTACGCGGCAACCGGTAGCCCCTGGTGAAGACGCGACCGAAGCGACCGGCGTCTGGGTGGTCTCGCGCAAAGTCGCTTCGATCGGCATTGGCGTGCGCAAATGGGTCAGCTTTCACGGGCTCGCGCTCAATGTCGAACATGATCCGAAAGCGTTTCAAGGCCTCAAGCCGTGCGGTTTCACGCCTGAGACGATGATCAGCATGGAAGAGATTCTTGGAACCCGTCCGAATCGCCAAGAGGTCCAGAACACTCTGACGCGTGAACTTTTGACGAGGCTCTCGGTTTCGTAAAGTCGGGGATTCATGTACGCGGTCGAGCCTCTTTAAGAACGGCGTTTTGGAGATGATCGCCCGATTATTTTCCGCGAAGACCGATCTGATTGCCGAGCGGATCTCGAATTTGGCAGATGTGATCGCCGTCACCAAGAGAAAGAGGACCGCGAAAGACTTCGCCGCCGAGCGATTTCAGGAGCGCCACGGCTTGGTCGAAATGTTCCACTGGCCAATAGGCGAGTTCCGTTTGTGTGCCCGCCGGGAATTGAGGATCGCCAGGCTGGAGTATCAGCGAGCGAGTACCGATTTTAAATTCGCAAATTTCAGGTAAATCCAGAATCGGCTCGACGGCGAAAGCTCGGCGGTAGAATTCCCTGCTGGCTTGGATATCGGACGTAAACAGGATCACGTGGTCTGTTTCCGCACCCACAAGCAAGTCGGCCGCGTCTTCGAAATGGAGTTCGCGGATTTTTGCGAAGACCAGAGTGTCTCGGCACTCCGCGAAGTCCGCGTCGCGGCGGACGATGCTATCCAAGCGATATCCATTCCTACGAGGAACGGAGGCGGAACGAATGTTCGTGGAGTTGCAGCGGATTTCGATGCGATTGAAGCCGAGTCGGAACAGTTCTTGTTCGAGAATTCGCACGGCCTCCGACATAAACCCTTGGCCTTCAAAGGGGCCGAGAAGCCAATAGCCGATTTCGCATTTGTCATTGAGCCAAGAAATCGTATGCACGCCGCAGTTGCCCAGGTACATATCGTCCGTGTTGCGAAAAATCCCATAATCGTAAATCTTGTAATGACTCCAGGCTTCCAAGGTCATGGCGATGTAATTGCTTTCATCCTCGACCGTCCGAGTGAGATCGACCCACGGGAGATATTGTCTGAGCCGCTCTCGGTCTTGCTCGATAGAAGCGAACATGGTCGGCGCCAGGTGCGGCTCATGCTTACGCAGCGTGATGCGTGAGCCTCGGAGCGCTTCGGACAGATAGGTCTTCTGCATGTTTCGACTCTTCATCAGGACTTCCGGTCAGGCAAACGAATTCATTGAGTGTGTGGGAATCGGAAGCCATACTACGGTCATGAGAACACTTTATTGTCTTCTAGTTGTCATGATGGCGCTCCCCGCGATGGGCGCGACCGATATGTATCCTTGTTTTAAAAATGTTGCGGAAGTCCTCGATCGCTCCGAACCGGCGAGCGGTTGGACGTTTGATACGACAGAGAATTTGCTTCGCGCGGGATCGAGCGTCTCGGGCGTGAACTACGAACTCAGGCGTTCGGAAAAGGTAGCCGAGTTGCGGCGCGTGTCTCCGACCGGTGACCGCTCTTATAAATTCGAAATCCCGCATTGTTATACGGAATTTCGCATGGAGCGCGGCACCCCAGCGACAGCTCAAGCGAAAGGCCAAGAGGCCGCCACGATCGCCGATGGTTGGACCGACCAAGATTTGTCGCAGCTATTGAAAACGTCGGCGAAGAACGGACGCCGTGGATTCATCTATGTCTGGTCGCCGAATATGCCGCTCGCTCTACGCGGCTTCCCGGAGGCGCAGAAAATCGCGAAGTCTTTGAATTTGGATTTCATCGCGGTCCGCGATCCTCACAGCAGCGCCAAATTCGCGCAGATGATCGTGACCAAGCGTGGGTTTCCGAAGTCGGCGATGCGTCCGTTGGATTCATCGGAAGTGATCGCAACCGGCGCGATCAATCACTTTCCGGCGATCGTATTGTTCGAAGAAGGTCGTCTGCATTCGCGGGCTCGCCCAGGTTATGATGAGGCGCCGCGCCTGCGTGCACTCTTGGAGCAGTCTTATATGACTGGGCCGGTTGAGCGAATTCGTCTGCCGTCGGGAAAGGGCAAAAATCAATGACAACGTGGATTGGCTTTATCGCATCTTTACTCGCGGTTTCCCCGGCGTTCGCTCAAAGCAATAACAATGCATGCGTAGGCAAAGAACCGGCCGTGATCCGCGAAGTTCCTTTCAAGGGACAGCCGAGCTTTTTCTTTCGTGCGTTCCCGGCCGAAGATATGGTGTCGTTCGCATCCAGTGAGAGTCGAAACCGGATTTTCGATTTGCGCACCGGGGAAGAAGTGGAAATACCTGGCAGCTATGATCCCGTACCGCTTTGGAACGAGCGTTACATGGTCGTGCCGATCAGCGATGGCGGAGCGACGCGGATGGAATTCTTCGCGATGAACGATCTGCGCAAGTCCAAGCGAAACACGAAACCCGTTCGTCGCAATGAGTTGGAAGGGACCTATCAGTCGGTCGGCTCCTTGCCATCGATCGACGGGGTGGAAGTCTATCGGATCATTACAGCATATTTGGGGGTTTCGTCGCGCGATTATAAAGTACGCGATGGAAAAAGTGGCGAGGCTGCGATCGAGCCGATCGGGGATCCGGTTCTGCTCTGCAAAGGTTATGACTTGAAGTTGCCGATGCTATCAAAAAATGGAACTGAATTGGCCGCGCTAGATGCGAGGACCAACACGACCAAGATTTTCGGCGTCGATCCAGCGACAAATATGTGCGTGGAAAAGCTCGATTTGGGTGTGCAGACCGGTAAAGTGGATTTCAGTTTCGATGGTCGCTTCTTGGCCTATCACGTTTCCAAAGTCGACGTCGGTGGTAGCTTTTTCTCGCGGCCGGACAAGAGTTGGTCCATGCAGGTCCACGTCTATGATCGAGTCAAACGGCGTGTGCATGTGCTCTCGGCCGATATGGCGCGCAATTCCTATTTTCCGGTATTCCGACAGGATGGGACAATCGTATTTCTCCGCTCGGATAAGAGCGGAGAAAACTATGTCTTCGCGGTCGCCGATCTGAAAAAGGCCGGCATCATCGATGCCGAAGGCGGCGCTTACGAAAGCGAAAAGAAAGTTCGTGCTCCGGTGCGCGCAAAGGAAATGCTCGATGCGGTGGCGTGCCGGTCCATGGATGCGAGCCCCGAAGAGATCCGTCGGAGCCTGCTCAGTTATCGCTCCGTCATCGAACGCAAGTGCCAGTACTGCCATGCGGACCCTTCGATTGGGATCGATTTCTTCAACGTTTCGGCTTTGAAGGCAGCAAAGCCGAAACGCACACCCGCGGCCGCGAATATGCTTCAGGCCATCGGGATGCGCTTGCGCGGGACAGACGGCGTCGTGCGCATGCCACTCGAGGGGCAGATTTCGGAAGAAGAAGTACAAGTGGTTCTGCAAGAACTCGGAATCGTGAAATAGGAAAGAGTTGGTTTCGTCCTACGACTCTGGTCTTTAATCCGTCTCTCTAAAACGTCTCTCTAAAACGTCGGCCGGTACGAATCGGCTGACGTGTGAGCTTCCTTGGTTTCACTTCTTTTCGATACTGAACGCGACTTTCTTCACCCCGGCGCGTTTCACGACATCAATCAATTCTGTGAGGCGCTCCAGCGTCACGTCTTTATCGGCGGCAAGAATGGCGGCCGTGTCCGGCTGGCGTTGTAACAGGGACGTCGTGAAGACCGTGATGTCTTCGAGCGTCGATGGTTTGCCGTTGAGCAGAAGTTGGCCGTCACGGCTGACGGCGATGTTCAAAGGGGTCGCCGGGCTTTCGTCGCCCGTACTCGCCTTCGGCAGATTGATGTCGATGGTTGGCTTGAGAACCAACGGTGCCGTGACCATGAAAATGATCAGGACGACAAGAATGATATCGACCAGGGGCACGACGTTGATCGCTGAAATCGGTTCGTCTTCGCTGCCGCTGATGTGGCCCGCCATTGGTTAGGCCTTCCCTTTTTGCTTCGCGTACGCCAAACACAGATCGCGTACGGTTTCTAAACTTTGCAAAGTGATTTTCACTTGGCGTTGGAAGTAGTTGTACGCGATCACGGCCGGGATCGCGACAATCAAGCCGACCGCCGTTGCGACCAACGCTTCGGCGATACCGAGCATCACCGCTTCATTGCCCGTCGCGCTCGCGTTCGCCGCGAGGTCGCGAAATGCTTTCATGATGCCCAAGACCGTTCCCAGCAGGCCGATGAACGGAGCATTGGAGCCAACCGTCGCCAGAAAGTTCAGCGATCGCTCCAACTGAGGACGTTCTAGAAGAGCG
>JAMPXM010000177.1 GCA_023701225.1 Pseudobdellovibrionaceae bacterium
CACGGATCTGAAAATAGCCGTAAGCCAAGATCGCAATAACGGCGATGATCAAACCGAAGGCCGTACAATGCAGGGCTTCGGAGATACCGTCCGCGAGCATCGTCGATTTCTCGGCACCGCCGATGTTGTCTTTGGAAACGGACATGAAGGACTTGATCATCCCCAAGATCGTTCCGATCAGCCCGACGAGCGTCGAGACGTTACCGAATACCGCAAGGAACGCCGTCCAACCTTCGATACGAGGAGTTTCGCGCAGGACCGCGGCATCCATCGCCACTTGCACTTCTTCATCCGGGCGGTGATTCATCACTTGAATCAAGCCCGACTTGAGCGTGCTCGTGAGGGGTGTCGGCTTGCTGTCACAATACGTGATCGCTTGGCGGATATCCCCACGCAACACCATGCCGAACAGATGCTCATTGAAATCGGCCTTGTCGATCGTCAGCGCCCGAAGCGTCATGAAGCGCTCCAGGATCAAAAGGATCGTCAAAAGCCCAATGAGAGCGATTAGGAACATAGCCGGTCCACCGGCTTGGAACGCATCGACTACGAAATTCCCAGTCTCCTGAGTCGCGAGTTGGGCTGTTTGCTCTTCCACGGATGTCTCCTCCCTGAGTTGCCAATACTTAAGCTTCTATAAAATGTTTAATTCGAGAAAAAGAACGGATACGCCACCGTGACTTCCTCGTTCGTCGGCGGCTCCGGGAACTTGATGCTCCGAATGATGTCACGTACACAGTTGCCGACCTGGCCTTTCACCTCGGACGACTTCACGCGCGCCTGCACCACTCGACCCTGTTCACCGATCACCCATTCCATTACCAATTTGCCGAACAAGTCCGGATTGCGATTCAATTCACGCTCGTAGCAAGACTTGATCGCGCGGATGTTCGCGAGGACCGCGCGACGGATCGCTTCGCGATCGATCGTACCGGAGAAAGACTCCTCGTTCCCGCCGGGAACGATCTGCACGCCCTTGCGCTGTCCAAGTCCGCCCGTCCCGTAACCCGTCGTCCCGCCGCCGCGGCCCTTCGTATTCACGCCCGCCACACCGACCGCGGCCGTCCCAGTACCACCGGCGCCCGTGTCCTTGAAGGGCGTGCCCAAGCCTTCGCCCGGACGGTTGGTATTTTGACCCGCACGGCCCGTCGCCGCGTCCGCAAAACCACTGAGCTCACCCGCGCCACTGTAGCTGGTGTCTTGGCGATCCTGACGTCCACCGCCACCGAAGACGCTGAAGACACCAGACCGTGCAACATCCTTGCGCTGCGACTTCGCCTGCGCGCCTTCCGTCGCTCCGGTTTTCACGGCGCCACCCTGCTTGATCGATGTCTGCGTGCGTGGCGCTTTTTTGTCGTTCTGATTGGGAGCCACGTTTGACGCCGCACCAGGGGCTTGCTTGGGCTCCGGATTCTGCGCTTTCGTTTGCTGCGGCTTCGGCTCCACTTTCGTGGGCGAAGGAGTCGACTTCACCACCGGAGGGGGCGTCGGCGGAGGCGTCGGTTTCGGTTCCTCTTTGACAGGCGGCGGAATCGGAACCGGAGGCGGCTTCACGCGCTCCATCTCGATGACCGCGGTGCGCATGGGTTCATCCGCTTCGTCTCCTGGCAGTCCGAGATGCGGCGTGTACAGAAAGTTGTACAGCCAGAGAATGCCCACCATCACGAAGGCCATCACGACGCCCGTGAACTCCGCGGCCGTCAGATCGAGCATCGGCGCGATGAGCGGCTTCGGCGAGTCCGACGTGTAGCGAATGATGATCGAAATCTGATCCGTCAGCTCCAGTCGGATCATCTCGCCTTGGTCGAGAACCAACGCGTATCCCGAAGCGTCCTTCTGCATGCGGTTCTGGCGCATGAGCTCAATGAACGACTGGCTCTGCTGCCCTTTGATCAGCTCGCCTGTCAGGTCGGAACTGATCAAGACAATCGCGCGCGTGTCGATCTTCAAAATCGGGACCTTGCGCTGACGCGAAATAACGACCGGCAAAACGATATCGCAATCGGGCAACGAACCCATCGTGATCGTGCGCTGGCCTGAAAAGTGAGTCGCGTTGATCACCCGCTCACGCCACAGAACCAACACTTCGACGACAGTACCCTTACTGGGCTTCACGAACTCGCGGAACGACTGATACTTGCTTTGCGGGGCAAACGTGCCACCGACCTTCTTCTTGTGGGCCTTGGCCACTTTCGCCTTGGCGAAAGGCAAATTGGCGCTCCCTGAACGCGCACTGGGTGCTCTGTTTGCCGCTGGAGGAGTGAGAGATCCGCGGCTCTCGCTGTCCGATGGAAACGTCGGCGGAGACTGAATTTTATAAGGGTCGATGGGAACCTGCATGCCACCACCCGCCATCGCCGGGGCGCTGGCCGGGGCGGATGGAGGCGGAGGCGCTTCGACGGCATCCTTCGGCGGCGGAGGCGGACTGACTCGAGCGCCACCGGGAGCCGGCCGGTCCGGGACCACCGGCGCCGTTTTCGGCTTCGGAACCCCGATATAAAATTCGATCCGAAAGTCTCCGATTCGGATCAAATCGCTGCTCTCAATTTTGGAGTCGAGGACATTTTCGTCGTTCAGCAACGTTCCACTTTCGGATCCCAAGTCACAGATATAATAGGAGCCATCCCGATCTTCGATCGCAGCGTGGATCGGCGATACCTTGTCGTCGTTGAGTGAAACCTGAACTTCAGGCTGGCTGCCGATGACGATTTGGTCCTCGGTGAATTGCTTCACGCCGGACAATTGCTCGCCTTTGTAGATTCGAAGTACAACGGGCTTTTTCAATTGCTACTTCCTTTGCGGCTGATGTCCTCGGACGTCTTCCGCATTTCGGGCAGAAAATCCTCGCGCAAGCGGATCAATCGTTTGTAATTGAACTGCTTTTTCTGCAGGAGATAGAAAAGCTCCGGCTTCTGCGCCTGACCTTCGACGAGCTGGTCCTCGAAGTTGATCGACGTGCTTTTCTTTCCGGCGTTTTTTTTGGCGTCAGCCTTCGACTCGGACTTTGTTTCGGCGTACGACGGCGAAACCGCCAAAGCCGTAGCTACAGCGAGAATCCAGGCAATCATCAAGTGTCTCATTCTGAAACCATGCGACATCATTGTCTCTCTCACGTTTATTTTAGCTCACCCCGAGCCTTCTTTTCGAGTGCATTCGCGCGGTCGAGGATATCTTTGCGGTCGGGTTCTAGGAACTTGACCTTCACGGCCAACGGCAGACCTTCTTTGCCCTTGTTCATGTAGTCGATCAGCAAGATCGCGTAGTTCAAGTGCAGTGCCACGTCCCGGCTGTTCGTCTTGACCAACTCATCGTAGATGTCGGAGGCCTTGTCGAAGTGTTTGTTCGCCCGAAGCGCGATCGCATAGTTGGTGGCTATTCCCAAGTTGCCCTTGTTGGCTCGATAAGCCTGCTCCAGGAGAGGTAAAGCCTTGGCATAGTCGCCGCCCTGAACATAAAGGGTCCCGAGATTTCCGAGCACATCCGGATTGCCGTCATCGATACGGTAGGCCTTTTTCAATGATTGCAAGGCCGCGCTCATGTCGCCTTCGACCATTTGGATCAGGGCGAAGTTGTTCAGCAGCGAAGCGTTGTTCTGATTTTTCTCGAATGCCTTTTCCAGAAGAATCTTGGCCGCGCCGACTTTTCCTTGTTTGAACTGGAACATCGCAAGCGCGTTCAAGGCCACCGGATCATGACCGTTGACGGCCAGGATTTTCGACGCCTCGCTGACGACGTTCGCTTCGGACCCCGAACGCATGGCCTGCGACAGCGCCTGGTACTTCCGGTCGACTCCACGGCTCGGGCGCGACTCGGCCATAGGCGAGGTCTTTGTCGGCACCGGTGTCGCGCTGTCTTCAAAAGCTTCGTCGGTGACGTCAGACATCGCGCCACCGTCTTTTTTTCCGAGCATTGCGCAACCCGTAAGGGTCGTCGCCATGATGAGAAGAAGCCAATTGCGCAAATTCACAGCCCCATCCAATCCACCGCGTTCGAGGTCGCCGATATTTCCCCGGCGTCCTGAAACTCAGCATCGTATTGCGACAGTCCGCGCGCGGCGATCTTCGACCACTCATTATAGGATTCGAGCTCGATCGCCTTGTCCCACGCCGCTTTGTACGAGTTCTTCGCTTCCGTCCGGATTCCGTTGATCTCTTGATTGATCAACTCTTTGTACTTGGCACCATCCTCAGCCGAGAAACCGGCCGGTACCGGAATCCGCGTGAAGGTGTATGCGATGTAATCGAACATCTGACCGCTCGAAGCCAGCGCGGCGACGATCATCGGCGCGTAATCGAAGCGAATCACTTCTTTCATATGTCCGATGTAACGGCCTCGCACCTGCTTCACTTGCGCCGCCGCATTGGCTTGTTGGCGATCACTTTGCGTGAAACGGATGCCGCGCAATTCCTGCAGAGTCTCCTGCGCGAGGATGAACCGCGCCTCGGCCGCATACTGCGCGCCGATTTCCAAACCTTGTTTTTTGTACGCCTGGTAGGTCGCGATGGTCTTCTGGTACGACTCCTTCGACTTCGTCGGGCGACCCAGCTTCGCGGAAACCTGCGCATGCTGGAAAAGCGCTTTGATGGCGTTGGTCTTATCGCGCGCGCCGGATTCGAGATACTGCTTATAAAGGAACGCCGCGCGCGACAACGCGCCTTTTTTGCGGGCGATCTCGGCTTGGAAGAAAATCGACTCCAGGCGATCCGCCCTTCGGCTCTTCACGAGATAGGCGTCATAATTGCGGACAGCCGCATTGTATTCACCCAAGCCGTCCCAGATCACGGCCGCATTGAAGTAGGCGTTGATCGCCTTCTGGTCTTTCGGGTTGGCGTTCGCGTAGCTTTCATACTGCTTGGCCGCCATTTCCAACTGACCCGTCTGCTGATAGAGCCGCGCCATCGCATTTCGCGAATCGTTTTTCATCTGCGCCGTTTTCGCGTCGTTGCCCGGGACCGCGAGGACCATCGCGTGCATGCGGATCGCCGAGCCGATCTCGCCAGCTTTTTCGTAGTTCACGCCAGCGTTGTAGCGTGCCGCCGTATTGAGATCAGCACGCTTGTACTCATTGGCGTACTTTTCAAATTCCTTGGCACTGCCGGCGTAATCATTGCCTTCCGCCAGCTTTTGCGCGCGGACAAAGTTGGCTTTTTCCAACATTCCACGAACTTCGGCGCCGAATTTGGTCTTGGCAATCTGCGGGTTGGCCAAGAGCTGATTGGCCCGATCGGTCAGACCCATCATGTCGCCTTTTAACTTATAGATGTCGAGCAATAGGTTGCCGGCGATCTCCGCGTTCTGCGAGTTCGGCTCGGTCTTCAGGATGTCTTCAAAGATATCGATCGCGCGATCGAAGTGGTTGTAGGAGTAATACAACACGCCCAACCGACGACGAATGTCCGAGACGTTTTCACCCTTCGGAGCGATTTCAAAGTATTTGAGTGCGGCCTTTTCGAAGCGAACCACTTCCGGATCCAAAGGCATTTTCTCGATCGAATTGCCGCGTTTGGCGTCGATGGCTTGAGCCGCCGGCAGGTCTTTTTCCAAGGCAAGAACCGCGTTGGTCACCGCTTTTTCGTGATACTTGCCTTTTGGATCTTTCTCAGCCGACCAGAGGTAAACCCGGGCCGCTTCCTCGTACTTGTTCATGTCGAAGAGCAGTTCGCCGTGGAAGAATTGCATCTCCGGAGCATTCGGGCTTTCGAGAAAGTGCTTCATGTACAACGCGTATCCCGCGTTCGCCTGCGCCTGGGAAAATTCCGCACGGGAGTTCTGCGCCGTCTGATGCATTTGCAAGACATGGTTGCGGAGAGTCGTCTCCTGAAGTTTGGCGACGTCTTCGACGAGCTTCTGGTTTTTCGCATTGACCGTCGCCCATTGGCTGGCCGGCCCGAACATATCGAGCCATGTCACCAATTCCTCGCGGAACTGGCGCTGGTCCGCCGTGGCGTAAGTCAGGATCACCTGATACTGATAATCCGCGGCGCGTTCGCCGGTCGGATTCTGTCCGATCAAATGTTTGAAGACAAAATTGGCCGCGACGCGGTTGCCGGAGTCGGCATAAATGTACGCGAGACGTTCCATCATTTTAATCGTCAGAGACTCATCTTGCGCGACACGCATGAACTCTTCCGGAGCCCGACGATAGTCGCTGATCTCGGCATAGAACGGTACGTAGTCCTTGAGGGCCTCAGCCGCCAAGCGAACTTTGTTTACGGCCTTCCGTCCCGCGACGTTTTCGCCGGCCTCACCGCCACGGCTCATCTTCACAACCCGCTCCAACATCTTCAACGCCGTATCAACGCGGTTGAGGCGGTACAAACACCAAGAGGCTTTGTACATCGCGAAGGTGTTCAAACGCGCTTTTTTGCGCTGGATAACTTTTGCGTAGTTGTCCAAGGCTTTTTGCCATCCGTCGTTTTCGAAATAGAATTCGCCCAACGCGAAGTGCGATTCGACGACATACGCGCTGCCCGGGTATTCCTTTACCAAACGCTGGTAATACGCCTCGCCCTTTTTGACGTCGCCGGCCTCGAAGTGGTTGTAGCCGAGGAAGAATAGCGCCTGGTCGATTTTTTTGTCTTTCGGGAAATCACGCAAGAACCACTCATATAGCTGAATCGCCCGACGATTGTAGTCGCGCGCCGCCTTTAAATCGATGGTCGGCTTGATCCGTGTTTTCTTATCCAGAAAGTCGCGCAGCTTGGCATCATATTCCGCCTGCTCGCGGAACTCCACCATCTGTGCTTTTTCGACGTAGGCCTCAGCGAGACGCAACCAAATTTCGCCGCGACTGCGAGAACGCTTGTACTGCTGTGAGAGTTGATAAAGCTTTTTGATCTCCTGATCCAAAAGCTTTTCGTACTCGATCTCCTTGGTATTTCCTTCGTAAAAGTCGTTGGAACTCGGCGGCTTCACGGCGCGAATGTCGCGCGGCTTCACGTCAGGGGTTTTCAACTGGATCGACGAAGGCAACGCCATCTTCGAACGGTTGAAAACCAACCGGCCCCCGCCCTTTCCATCGCGA
>JAMPXM010000178.1 GCA_023701225.1 Pseudobdellovibrionaceae bacterium
ATTATAGCCTCGGCTGCGGGCCTTTTGATCGCGAGCCCCGTATTGCTTCCGACAATGATTCTCGTCTGGTGGCAGGATTATCACTCGCCATTTTATGTCGCTCCACGAATGGGCCGAAACGAAAAACCGTTTCGCATGGTGAAGATGCGTTCGATGGTCATGAATGCCGATAAGTCGGGAGTGGACTCGACGAGCGCAAATGATCGCCGAATCACGGGAGTCGGGCATTTTATTCGTCGATACAAACTAGATGAGTTGACTCAGCTCTGGAATGTTTTGACGGGTGATATGAGCTTGGTGGGTCCTCGGCCGAACGTGAAGAGGGAAACGGACCTTTATACGCCGGTCGAAAAGCAACTCCTGACGGTGCGCCCAGGCATTACGGATTTGGCATCGATCGTGTTCTCGGATGAGGGGGAGATTCTAAAGGATAGTAAGGATCCGGATCTTGACTATAATCAGCGTATCCGTCCTTGGAAAAGTCGATTGGCTCTGATCACGGTTGAAAATCAAGGCATCTTGTTGAGTCTGCGAATTTGTTTTCTCACTGTGTTAACGGTTGTTTCGCGTGAAAGCGCCCTGCGTGGAGTTCAGGCGATTCTGAATGAAGTGGGTGCAGATGAGCAGTTGAAGCAAGTGGCAGCTCGGCAACAGCCTTTGAAGCCGTTTCCTCCGCCCGGCGCGACTGAAATTGTGATGAGTCGAACCGTCGTTTCTTGAGCTCGGTCGGGTAGACACGGAAGCCGCGTTGGCGCTTCCGTTGTGCACTGTCTCTGAGCGGAGTTCTTCGTGGAGTTTTTTTATGGCGCCAGTTGTCTCTATCGTTTTGCTGGCGCATCGTCCGGATTCCTATTTCCTGGCGGCACTTCGGTCTATTGAAATCCAAGAATTCCGTGATTTTGAAACGATTGTTGTCGCCAACGGGCCAGATCGTGCACAAATCGAGTCGTTAGCGAAGTCCCGAGAAAAGCTGAATGCAGTGGTCATTCTGGCGCCGAGTGGCGAGATCGCCAGCCTAGCTAACTTGGGAATCTCTGCTGCCCAAGGAAAGTTCATTTGTCGATTTGATAGCGATGATCTGTGCTGTCAGGACCGTCTTCAGCGACAAGTGGAGTTTATGGTAGCCCACCCCCAAATCGGTGTCGTGGGTGGTCAGGCGGAGGTCATAGATGGTAATGGAAGCATAGTAGGGAGTTTGCACCGACCATTGGATGGGACGTCAATCCGAAGACAAATGCCATTTCGGTGTCCGATGCTGCAGCCGTCCGTTATGATTCGTCGCGAGGCGTTGGTTTTGTCGGGTGGATATCGACTTGGCTCACACGCCGAGGACTGGGATTTGTGGATTCGTCTTTTGCATGCTGGGGTTGGATTTGCAAATTTGGCTCAACCAATGATCCAGTATCGTATTCACGGCAGCCAGACGACGCGACACCGCTGGAAGCAGCTGACTGGCGAGCTACGGGTTCTATGGCACGCTTTTGCCGCGGGATATGGCTGGAGATATCTATTTGGCTTTCTTTTCCGTTTCGGCTTTGCCGTTGTTCCACACCCAGGGATTCAGTGGTTCAGGCGGCAATTTGGTAAGTGGCAGTCGCTTATGATCAGAAGAGGGGCTCCGTGATCGTCAGCTACCTTGATGGCGGCCTTGGAAACCAGTTGTTTCAGTATTTTTGTGGCTACGCGGCCTCGAAGCGCGCCTGTGTTCCCTGGGGCCTCGATACCACCTCCTATCAAACCGGCGCGATTTGGCGTCCCTTTGTGCCAAGGCAAAAACGCCAGCTGGCAATTGAGATGCTGGGATTATCTTGTCCGGTTGTCAGACCGCAAGGAATTCCACCTCGGTCGCGCTTACGGGCGATTCTTCCCTATCTGCCTTGGATTGGTACTGGAGACCTAAAAATCCATATCGAGAGCGGCTTTCGTTTTCAAAACGAGTTTTTGAAGCCCGCGGACGGCACGTTGCTGGTTGGTTACTTTCAAAGTGAACGGTATTTCGTGGACTTCGCGGAACCGATTCGAACCTTATTCGACGCTAGCGAAGCCCGATTTCTGGATTCCACCGTGCTGAGCACCCTCGGTCCCCGGGAGGACAGCGTCGCGTTGCATGTCCGAATCGGGGATTATTTGACTGACGCCAGAACTCAGCAAGTGCATGGTTTGTTAAGCGCCGATTACTATCGGCGCGCCATCGAATGCATTCGTCAGAAGGTGTCGCGCCCACGGTTCTTGGTTTTTTCAGATACGCCGAAGTCCGCCGTGGCCATGCTGAGCACGTTGTTGGAGCCGGGCGAATATGAGGTTTTTTCGGAACGAGGCTATTCGGATCTGCAAGAGTTCTTTATGATGCGCGCGTGTCGGCACCATGTCGTCGCCAATAGCTCCTACAGTTGGTGGGCGGCCTGGTCCTCACAATCGGTGGATGGCGTGAAAGTGGCGCCCGCCCAATGGTTCGCGCCGCAAGCTAAGATCGACACAACTGATTTGGTCCCAATTTCTTGGAATCGGTGCTAAGGTCCGGCGATGGCAAAATTTCGCTTTGAATGTGCGCTTTGGATGAGGTCGGTGGGGAACGTTTATGAGCCAATTACCTAAAGTGTGGGTTGTCATTCCGTCCTTTCGGGAGGCGGAAAATATCGCGCGATTGGTGACGACCGTTCGCGGGACTCGTTATTCGCCCGGCGTCGTGGTTGTGGACGATTCGCCTGACGAGGAAACAGTCAAGGCTATGCAACCCCTGACTTGCGAGGGTGAACAAGTTCATTGCATCCATCGCAAGGCGAAAGGGGGCCGCGGTTCCGCAGTACTCGATGGCCTCCGTTATGCTTTGAGCCGTGGAGCGGATATCGTTCTTGAAATGGACGCCGACTTCTCGCATCCGCCTGAGCAGATCGATGAATTGGTGGGTCTTGTCGCCACGGACCAGGCGGACATGGTGATCGGCAGTCGCTACATCAGTGGCAGTCGCATTTTGAATTGGCCGATCAGTCGGCGGATTTTCTCCAAGTCCAGCAATTGGCTTGCGAAACTTGTCCTCGGCGTACCGGTCGCGGATTACACAAATGGCTTTCGCTGTTATTCCCAAAAAGCCGCTCAAGAAATTTTGGAAAAAGTGGATGGTTCGCGCAAAGGGTTTATCATGCTCAGCGAAGTCCTGGTGCGGATCCATTTGGCGAATTACCGCATCCATGAAGTCTCGACCTGTTTCGTGAACCGCGTGCGCGGGGAGAGTTCTTTGTCCGTGCGAGAAATCTCCGGCGCGTTCATGGGGCTGTGGCAAATCTCGGCGCTGCAGCGGCAGGCGAAATCGCAAAAAAGGATCAGCCAGGGAGTCAGACAGTGAAGTCGACAGCTAAGACGGGAGCGAAATATGCTCTGACCGGCGCGACCGGTCTTGTGGGCAGCACGATTCGCAAGATGTTCCCTGACCGGATCGGGCCGGTGTTCTCCGGTGATATTCGCGATGCGACCGCCGTGGAACGGTTCATCTATGACCTCGAGGGCATCGCGGGGATTCTTCATCTCGCGGCGGTCGTTCCGAAGCAGATTGCCGATCAGGATCCCGTGCGTGTCTTGGAGGTCAACGTCCTTGGAACGGTGAACGTCCTCGAAGCTTTGCGTAAACTGAAAGCGACTGGCGCCGATGTGCCGTGGTTGTTTTACGCTTCTACGTCCCACGTGTACGCCTCGTCCGAAAAGCCGCTGCGGGAAACCGACCTGCTCGCGCCGTTTACGATTTACGGGCGAACCAAGCTGCAGGCCGAGGAGTGGGTACGCATTTACCAAGACAATTTTGGCATCTTGAGTTGCACAGGGCGTATCTTCAGTTTCACGGGGCCAGGTCAACCGAGCTATTATTTCGTTCCTGCGATGGTGAAGAAGATCACCCAAGCACCCGCCGGCGGCGTCGTGCAGGTCGGAGGGATCACCGGTACGCGCGATTTTTTGCGCGTGGATCAGGTCGCGTCCACGATCATGGGTCTAGCCGAGCGACGTCATGTCGGAGTCATCAATATCGGCACCGGCGTGCCCGCGCCGTTGGAGTCGATTGTTCGCGAAGTCGCGCGCCGAGCCGAGCGAACGGATCTGAAAATCGAAGTTCTGCCGGATCCTCCGACGCATTTGAACGCAAACGTGGATCGGCTGAAGGAACTGGGCTTGGCGGCGGAGTTTAGTTTGAGCGCGCTGGTCGAAACGCAATTTCAATGATGTTTTGAGAAAATGGACATCCGCCCGAGCGGATATGGATTGAAGCGGATAAGGAAAGATTATGAGCAAACGAGCACTTATCACCGGTATCACAGGTCAGGATGGCGCGTACCTGGCGGAGTTCCTGCTTTCGAAAGGCTATGAAGTTCATGGCATTAAGCGCCGGACTTCGCTCTTCAACACGGATCGTATTGACCATCTGTTCAAAGACACGCACGAAGCCGATGTCAAATTGCGGCTCCATCACGGCGATCTGACCGATTCCAGCAGCATCACGCGCATCATTCAGCAAGTGCAGCCGGACGAGATTTACAACTTGGCGGCGCAAAGCCACGTGGCGGTTTCGTTCGAGGAGCCTGAGTACACGGCCAATTCCGATGCGATCGGACCGTTGCGAATCTTGGAGTCGATCCGAATTTTGGGTATGGAGAAAAAGGTCCGCTTCTACCAAGCCTCCACCTCCGAACTCTACGGTAAGGTTCAAGAAATCCCACAAAAAGAAACGACGCCTTTTTATCCGCGTTCTCCGTACGGGGTTGCGAAGCTGTACGCCTATTGGATCACGGTGAACTACCGCGAATCGTATGGCATCTACGCATGCAATGGAATTTTGTTTAATCACGAATCTCCGCTTCGCGGGGAGACGTTCGTCACCCGAAAAATCACACGCGGTTTGGCGCGGATTCAGTACGGTCTGGATAAGTGCCTGTACCTAGGGAATTTGGATGCGCTCCGGGATTGGGGCCACGCCAAAGACTACGTCGAAATGCAGTGGCTGATGCTTCAACAAGACAATCCCGAAGACTACGTGATCGCGACGGGTAAACAGTACAGCGTGCGCGAGTTCGTCGAGCGGGCAGCGGTCGCCGCCGGCATGTCGATCCAGTGGCGCGGCAGCGGCGTGGATGAGAAAGGTTATGATGCCAACGGGCGTTGCATCGTCGCCGTCGATCCGAAATACTATCGTCCAGCGGAAGTCGAGTCATTGCTCGGGGATCCGACGAAAGCGAAGGAACGTCTGGGTTGGGTGCCGAAGATCACGTTCCAAGAGCTAGTCGAGGAAATGGTCGCGGCCGACTTGAAGCTCGCCGAACGTGACTCGAAATTCAGCGCGCTCAAAGTGATCCGCTAAGGAAAGTAGGGGACCTGATGAGAATTGATTTACCCTTGGCAACGACCACTTGGGACCAGGCCGAGCACGAGGCTCTTCAAGAGGTCATCCGGTCCGGTCGGTTCACGATGGGCGAGAGGGTGGCGAAGTACGAAAAAGAGTTCGCCGCCTACTTCGGCTCGAAATACTGTGTCATGTGCAGCTCCGGCTCGACGGCGAACTTATTGATGGTCGCCGCGATGTTCTTTCGCAAGAACAACGCGCTTCGTCCCGGCGATGAGGTGATCGTTCCGTCGGTCTCTTGGAGCACGACCTATTATCCGCTCGCGCAGTACGGGCTGAAGCTCAAGTTCGTCGATATCGATCAAAGCACGCTCAATTTTGATCTGAACGAGCTTTCCAAGGCGATCACGCCGCAGACCCGCCTGATCATGGCCGTTAACCTTCTGGGCAACCCCAACGATTTCTATCAAATCACGAAGATCATCGCCGGTCGGAATATCACCTTGATCGAGGACAACTGTGAGTCGATGGGCGCCACACTGGATGGACGTCAGTGCGGGACGTTCGGAGTGATGGGAACTTTTTCGAGTTTTTTCAGCCATCATATTTCAACGATGGAGGGTGGCTGCATCGTCACCGACGACGAAGAGCTCTACCACATTCTCCTGTGTATCCGTGCGCACGGGTGGACACGCAATTTGCCTAAGCTCAATCACGTCACTGGCGTGAAGAGCGACGATGAATTCGAAGAGTCATTCAAATTCGTTCTGCCGGGATACAATGTGCGTCCTTTGGAAATGGAAGGCGCGGTCGGGTCCGAGCAATTGAAGAAATTGAATCAGATCGTAGAAGTTCGCCGGGCGAATGCCGAAGTTTTCCAAGAGGTTTTCGCTAAGCGGGATTACGTGTCGATCCAACGCGAAGTCGGGAACAGCTCGTGGTTCGGTTTTAGCTTCATCGTCCGGGGCGATCTCGACCGCCGGAATGTGATCCGCTATCTCACTGAGATCGGCGTGGAGTCGCGTCCGATCGTCACCGGGAATTTTGCTAAAAATCCCGTGCTGAAGTGGTTCAACCATGAAGTCCAGGGCGATCTTCCGAACGCCAACTTGATTGATACAAAAGGCTTCTTCATCGGCAACCACCACTACGACCTGTCCGATAAGTTGAAGATGTTGGGAGATGCCATGGATCGATTTTTCGTGAAGGGCATGCCATGAAATCGGCGAAGGTCTTTGTCGCGGGTCACCGTGGTCTCGTGGGAAGTGCACTCACTCGTGCGCTCGAATCGCGCGGGTATGCAAATGTGTTGAAGAAAACTCGTCAAGAGCTGGATCTCACGGATCGTGCCGGAGTCGATGCGTTTTTCGCTTCGGAAAAGCCGTCCTGGGTATTCTTGGCTGCGGCGAAAGTGGGCGGGATTCACGGAAATTCGACTTACCCTTATGACTTCATAGAGCAGAACTTACGGATTCAGCTCAATGTGATCGATGCCGCCCGTCGTTTCGGTGTCCAGCAACTCCTGTTTCTTGGATCGAGCTGCATCTACCCGCGCATGGCACCGCAGCCGATGTCGGAAGATGTTCTGTTGACAGGTGAGCTGGAGAAAACGAACGAGCCATATGCGGTCGCCAAGATCGCGG
>JAMPXM010000179.1 GCA_023701225.1 Pseudobdellovibrionaceae bacterium
GCGAAAAACGTCTCGAAAGCCTATGGGGACAGACTTTTGGTGGAGAATATGAGCTTCTCCATCCCGAAGGCCGGGATCGTCGGCATCATCGGCCCGAACGGCGCCGGAAAGTCGACGCTCTTCCGTATGATCACTGGCCAAGAGAAGCCGGATAGCGGTGAACTGGTCATCGGTAATACCGTGAAACTCGCCTATGTCGATCAGAGCCGCGACTCACTCAATCCCGACAAAACGGTTTGGGAAGAGATCTCGGGCGGGAACGAAGTGATCCAGGTCGGCTCCAAAGAAATGAGCAGCCGCGCCTATGTTTCGCGTTTCAACTTCTCCGGAGATACTCAGCAAAAAAAGGTCGGCGTGCTCTCGGGTGGTGAACGCAATCGCGTGCATCTCGCCAAAGTTCTGCAGTCGGGCGGCAACGTTCTTTTGCTCGACGAGCCGACCAACGACCTTGATGTGAATACGATGCGGGCAATCGAAGAGGCGCTGCTTGAATTCGGCGGCTGTGCGATCGTCATTTCGCACGATCGGTGGTTCCTCGATCGTATTTGTACGCATATCCTCGCGTTCGAAGGCGATAGTCAGGTGGCCTTCTTCCCAGGCAACTTCACCGAGTATGAGGAAGATCGCAAAAAGCGTTTGGGCGTCGAAGCCCTCACACCGAAGCGGATCAAGTATCGTCGTCTGCAGTGAGCTCGATCAGGTCATCTGAGTCTCGTTTGTCCGCCGCGCGAATGCTATGATCAGTGTTGTGATCAGTGCCGTGATCAGGCGGCAGTGGCGGGCTGAGCGGTTCTGAGGTGGCGCTCCAGGCGCTGCGAGAGGCGTCGAGTTTCTTGAAATAAGATTGTCAATTGACGGCGCTCGCTCTCGGGTGCGAGCGCGTGGCGGTCGGGATGAAATCGCAGAGCGAGTCGGCGGAACGCGAGTTTGAGTTCGTCTTGTGTGAAGTCACAGGGCAGTGCCGTGCCATGACGTCGAAAAAACTCCAGCGCGGCGACATCTTCGGCATCTAAAGTGTGTGCGATTCTGGGCGTGGGCTCAGTCACCGAATCGGTCATCGACTCAGTTATCGGCTCAGGCGCCGAATCAGTCACCGACGCAGAGGTCGCGGTCATCGTTGGTGTGACCTCAGATGGAGCCGACGAAGATGGGTTCGGATGCCGTCGGTCGGTGGCGCGCGCAGGGTAGGGGTGACGGCGGTGATTGGCGGACGGATGAGTTGCCTGAGTCGTTGCACGGGCCGGGCCCGTGAACTTCGCATTGAGCCACAGTTCAAATCGTTCTTGCACGAATTCTGACGCTTCGGCAGGCCGGTTGCGGAGAAGTTCGGCGCGCAGCTCCGCACGTAATTCGTCGCGTAATTCGTTACGCAAGCTCTTGCGGAGTTCCGACTCCAGAATTTCCATGAAGCTCAGGGGCTTCCGGCTTTGGCCCGTCATGCCTCTTTATCGGCTCACGGTGGGACATTCTCCACGGACCAGGGGCTGGCAATGGTCCAGAGGATATCGCTTGTCCTGCGGCACGTGAGCCTGCCAGAATCCTGAGATATCGCGTGCAGTACGTCTATCTTGCTCTTTCATTCCTGAGTTTGTTTGCACTCGGTCTCGCCGACAATTCTCGCGGGCCCGTGTTTCCGGACCTTTTGCGGGACTTCGAACTTTCGGACTCCAAGGGCGCTCTTTTCTTTTTCATCACGTCTGCGTTCAGTCTCGGCAATAATTTCCTGTCGTCGTACTGGTTACCGCGCTGGGGAGCTTTTAGGAGTCTGCAGATTTACCTGGGTGTGCAAGCGTGCGGGCTTTTGGTGATGGGCTTGGCACCCAATTACGCGGCGGTTCTCGTGGGCGCCTCTTTGTTCGGGGTCGGTATGGGCGGCCTCGGGATCGCGCAGAACGCGCTTGTCGGCCGTGTGGCGAAAGGCCCCGGTCGCATGCGTGCCTATTCGATACTTCATTGTATGTATGGGGCCGCCTCGCTGATCGCTCCGCTTCTCGTCTCCGAGTTGTATCGCCGGGGCGCATCCTGGCCTACGGCTCTGCTTTGCATGGCGGTGCCATCGGTGGGCTGCTGGCTCTGGAGCTGGTACGTAAAGCCGTTGCGTGAGGCGGGGGAAGGGAATCCGGTTCGGGCGCGTCTCGGTCCCGACCGTTCAGCGGTTCTGACTCTTGCGGTGGCGATCGGTCTCTATGTGATGTCAGAGCTCTTGGTGTCGACGCGCATCGTGTTGCTCGCGCGCCGAGAATACGGTCTGGAGACCGGGCAGGCCAACCAGATGCTGACGTTGTTTTTCTCCCTGCTTTTCGTGGGGAGAATGAGCTTCGCCTTCGTTCCGGCACGTTGGAAGCCTTTGACCATCGTACGTGGGTCCGCGTTCGCTTCGCTCGCGGTTTTCGCCTTTGGACTGATGCTCGGGCCTAGCTGGTTGGCGCTCGCGGGACTGACGATGGCGCCGTTTTTCCCTTCGGCGATGGCGTATGTCCATGAACGCTTCGGCGCGCGGAGCGATGTCGCCTTGAGCTGGACACTGACTCTAGCGAATCTCCTGACCATGGTCATGCACCAGGGCGTGGGTCTTGCGGCCGACGCCGTCGGCCTTTGGGTGGCGATGTGGATCGGGCCGCTGGCTCTCATGGTGAGCTTTGGGATTTTATGTCTTCGACCCCAGGGGAACCCTGCTTATACGTGGTCCAGGCCCTAGGGGAAACCCGCCTTTTAAAGCGTTTCTCGTAGGCAAAACGGCCTTTTTGAAGTTTTTCGGAGAACAACGAAATCGATTGATTTCCCCTTGGGAGACGGTCAATTTCCCTAGGGGGAAGCGGGAAAAAATCGCAACTTCCCTGCATTTTTCGTTGGACAAAGGTTTTTGCCTGGTTATCATGCAATCAACCGCTCTGTAGAAGAGGGTTCACAATTTTCGTTGAGTACCGTGGTGGTACCCAACTTGGAGGAGAGAAAATGGCGAAGAAGAAGGCGACCAAGAAGTCGGCGAAGAAGGCGACGAAAAAAGCCACGAAGAAGGCAGCGACGAAAAAAGCCGCTACGAAAAAGACGGCAAAAGCAGCTGGCCCGAAGAAAAAGCGCACGCTGAACCCGGCTCTCAAGGCTCCGTACACTCCCAGCGCGCAGCTTGCCGAAATCGTCGGTGCAAGCCCGCTCCCGCGCCAAGAAGTCGTCTCCAAGCTCTGGAAATACATCAAGAAGAACGGTCTCCAAGACAAACAAACCATCAACGCAGACGAAAAACTGAAGCCGATCTTCGGCAACAAGAAGTCTGTGACGATGTTCGAAATGCAGAAGCACGTTTCGAAGCACCTCACGAAGGCGTAATCGCGCCGGAGGATGCCTGAGGGGATGGTTCAGAGAGATCGAGCCATCCGTCAGGCGGCTAGCTGACCCACGATCGGGTCCTTGATGGATCCGATTCTTTGTCAGGATTGCTTCCCGAAAGCCATCGCGTGACCCGCGATGGCTTTTTTGTTATTCCTTGAAGTCTATGACGATCAAGACCAAGGAAGAGATTCGATTGATGGAGCGGGTTTGCCAGTTGGCAGCTCAGACCCTCTACCACACGGCAAAATTCATTCGGCCCGGCGTAACCACGGACGAGCTTAATAAAATCGCCGATGATTTTACGCTGTCCCATGGGGCGAGATCGGCCCCCCTTGGTTATCATGGGTTCCCCAAGTCGATTTGCGCCTCGATCAACGATGTCGTGTGCCACGGTGTGCCTGGCCCCCAACCATTAAAAGAAGGCGATATCGTCAACCTCGATATCACGTGCTTGAAGGACGGCTTTCATGGCGACACGAGTGCCACGTTCTTCGTTGGTCAGGTGTCGGATCAGGCCAAGTTCGTGACTGAAGTCGCAAAGCAGGCCATGGAGAAGGGGATTGAGGCCATTACGCCCAATGGAACGACGGGAGACATCGGATTTGCGATTGAAAAATTCGTGACCCGTAAAGGTTTTCACGTCGTCCGCGAAATCGGTGGCCACGGGATCGGGAGAGATTTTCATGAGGATCCCTTTGTTCCAAGTTTTGGTAAAAAGGGCAAAGGGGATCGGTTGATGCCTTGGGCGACGATCACGGTCGAGCCGATGGTGAATGAATCCGCGGCCCCGATCATCGAGATGCCCATCGCCAACTCATCCGTGAAGTGGTACGTGACGAGCGACCGCTCGCTTTCGGCCCAATTCGAGCACACTGTTCTGATCACCGATACGGGCTACCAGATCCTGACCCAGTATTGATGGACTTCGGAAAGGGCTCGGGTGGATGGCCATGGGGCGCATCCGAGGGGTCTGACCGCAGGTAGAACTACGAAAATCAGCCGCTTTTCTTGACCCTGGCGCTGGGCGCCTTTACCCTGTGTCCTCGTTTTCAACGACAAACTCCCATTGAGGTAAGGATGACGACTGTGACCGCATTCGACGCGAACGCGACTGATAAAAACGCGGCTGATAAGAACGCAACTGACATGAGGAAGGCGCAAATGAAAACTACCGGCTCTCAAGTCGACTACCGAGTGTGCCGCGAGGCTATGGAAGATCCGAAAATCTTCCAAGAGCTCGCCCGTTGGGGACGCGAAGAAATCTCTCTGGCTGAAACCGAAATGCCCGGGTTGATGGCGCTGCGCGAGCAGTATGGCCCGCAGCAGCCCCTGAAGGGCGCGCGCATCGTTGGCTGCTTGCACATGACCATCCAAACCGCGGTTTTGATTGAAACGCTCACGTTCTTGGGAGCGAAAGTCCGTTGGTCGTCGTGCAACATTTTCTCCACGCAAGATCATGCGGCTGTCGCGATCGCGGCTGCCGGCATTCCCGTTTTCGCCTGGAAGGGTGAGACGGAAGAAGAATACAACTGGTGCATCGAACAAACGCTGCACGGTTGGGGCGCCGAGGGCTTTAACATGATCCTCGATGATGGCGGCGATGCGACCAACGTTGTCCATGAAGAGCGTTACGCGCACATGCTCAAAAATCTAATCGGTATCTCCGAAGAAACGACGACGGGCGTTCATAACCTCGAGAAGCTGCACAAAGAGGGAAAACTCAAAGTCCCGGCCATCAACGTCAACGATTCGGTGACCAAGTCGAAGTTCGACAATATTTACGGTTGCCGTGAGTCGCTCGCCGACGGTATTAAGCGCGCGACCGACGTCATGATCGCGGGCAAGGTCGTCGTTGTCGCCGGTTACGGCGACGTCGGCAAAGGTTGCGCGCACAGCATGCGTTCTTACGGCGCACGTGTTCTGATCACGGAGATCGATCCGATCTGCGCGCTTCAGGCTTCGATGGAAGGCTTTGAAGTTGTGACCATGGAGCAGGCGGCATCGGTGGCCGATATTTTTGTCACGGCGACCGGCTGCTGCGACATCATCGCGCCCGCGCATTTTACGAAAATGAAAAACCGCGCGATCGTCTGCAATATCGGTCATTTCGATGTCGAGATCGATATGGCCTGGCTGAATAAGAACAGCTCCATGCGTGAAGTGAAGCCCCAGGTCGATATTCACACTTTGAAAAACGGCAACGAGATCATCGTTCTTGCCAAGGGTCGCCTCGTGAACCTCGGCTGCGCGACGGGTCACCCTTCGTTTGTCATGTCGACAAGCTTCACCAACCAAGTTCTGGCGCAGATCGAGCTGTTCACAAATCGCGCGAAGTATCAGGACGTGGGTGTTTTTCGCTTGCCAAAAGAACTCGACGAAATGGTCGCGCGCTTGCACTTAGGTAAGCTCGGCGTGAACTTGACGGAACTTTCTGACAAACAGTCGACGTACCTGGGTTTGCCGAAGACGGGTCCGTTCAAGCCGCACATGTACCGTTATTGATTTTTCGGTACTATTTAGGCGCGTCATGACGCAACAAAAGGTCCTGCCGAGTGCAGGACCTTTTGTTTTTCTCCCTTGCCGAGCTTCGATGGATGCTGGGCTATTCAGCTCGTTCTGCGGTATCCGCCCGGACAGATTGTCTCGAACCAATTGAAAAGGCCTCTTTCTTTTTATCTCACTTGGTCTGATTCTTGATTATCCAAGAATTGCAACGAGGTGATTATGTCGACCGCAAGCCAGTTCGTAGTTCGATTTGTGATAAACGCACTTCTCTGCGCGGGGCTTTTCGTCGAGCCCAGCATCGGTTTTGCGCAAACGGAAAACTTAGACGCGCGCTACCCAAAACTGAAAGAAGGGCAGCTATTTACAGTGAAGCTGATTCCCGGTGCCAAGGAGCTTCAAGTCTTTCTTGCCGGGCACAAGCAGGCGGAGGTTCGTTTGACCGACGTCGGGTTTGAAGCATATGTCCGTGGCAGCGGCGGCAAAATGAAGCCGCTCACAGCCACGAACAAGGGAACCTACTTCTCGATTCCGGCGCCGACGAGCACGGACTCGGAACTGCGTTTGAAGCTCGATTATCAAGGAGCCAAAGAAGAGTATCAATTTCCGTTAAAATAAAGGGAGTTTGCTATGTCCATACGGAACACGTCGGTTCTTCAGTTGAGTCTTGTGCTGATTTTGACTGCGACTTTGACGGGAGCTTGTTCAAGCGCCCAGCATCGAGAAGAAAAGAGACTCGATGCCCAGGTGAAAGCAGAGCCGTCGGCTGAGGGGCCGGGCGCGATCGCTTCGCGTGGCGCGCAAATGTTTGTTCAGGCGCCAGGACTGACGGAAGAGCAAAAGCGTCGCCTTCTTGAGATTCATACGCGCGTGTATACTCAAAACGCGGAAATTCGTACGGAGATCGGCAAGGCGAAATCACTTTTGTTTCGTACTCTCGTTTCAAACACGGATGAGCCGAACACGATTGCCGGTTTAAAAAAGAAGATCGCGTCGTTGGATCAGCGCCGCTTGAACTTGATGTTCCAAGCGCTCGACGAAGTTCAGCAAGTGGTCGGTCGCGGCCCCGATAAAGAACCGATTTATCGCCGCTTCTACGAATTCGACATCGACCGCGGAGAA
>JAMPXM010000180.1 GCA_023701225.1 Pseudobdellovibrionaceae bacterium
CGCCACGAGCGAGCAGGCGGACCTGTCCACCACGGACCTCGATTTCAAGTGGTAGGTTTTGCGCCGTGAAGAGTTGGCGCATGCGATGAATGATCTGGAAGCCTTTGGCGGGCGAAGCCGTGGGATGAAAGAACTCGTTCGGGTACAAGTCAGATAAAATCTCGCCGAATTGAAGCGGGCGATAGCGGTCCGATAAAAGTACATCCAAAAGCGTGCTTTCCAAGCGGCTCAACCGAAGCGGAGATTGGAGCGGAGATCGGAGTGAAGATCGGAGTGAAGACACAGAGCGCGAGGAGTCCTTCTTGAGCTGGGCGGTGAACTGGGGCGTGAGCAGACGTCGGCGGGCGTCGATCTCAATCTGCGAAGGATCGTCCTCGGGTCCGAGTGAAAATGACAAGTCCGGTGACGAGCCGAATTCGATATTGTGCTCTCTCAATAGGCGCTGACGATAGGCTTCGAAACGCGTGCCATAATAAAGGCGAAGCCACAAACGATTGTCACCCGTGGCCTTGGCCAAGTAGAAGTCGCAATCGCGCGCGGCTTCAAATTCTCCTGAAGCAACCGCGCGTTGCTGAAAAGATCTGACTTTTTCGATCATAGTGGAACTCGGACCTGATTCGAGAAGCTCGAGTAGCACTTGCCACTTTTCGATAAAAATGCGGTACGTCTCCCGCGATGAAGAGAGGTGCGTTCCGGCTTGCTGGAGAAAATAACGTGCTGTCCTGTAATCCTGGCGTTGGATCGCGATTTGCGCGCTGAGCTCGGCGACGTTGCCAGTGATCAACTTCGGTTGGCCAAGGTGCTTGGTGGCGACGATTTGCACCAAGCTGGATTCCGCCTCATCTAAGCGTGCGTGCGCGATCAGACATGCAGCAAGGTTGAGGTGTCCAACAAGGCGGCGATAGGCTTCGATAGAGGCGGATGCGACGAATTTTTGGAAATGTGGAATCGCCGCTTTATAGTCCCATTGAAGCATGTCCACTTGTCCGGCGAAGAAGTGCACTTGGGGATCGGGCGACTGTTCCAAAGTAGAAAAAATCTTTTTCGCCTCCTGGAAAGCTCCAATCCGACTCAAGCCGATTCCGTACAAAGCCAATTCCTGATCGCTTGGAATCTCGGCGTTCACTGTCTGAGGGCGCACTTTCGGACGCAAGAGGCGCAGGATCATCATGGGTAAGCCGGCGCGCCGAGCGATATCCGCGACTCGCGCGCGAGCGGCCTCGGGAATCTCGGAGGGGCGCCAGTTGCGCAATCGATTGCGGACTGACTGTACCTGTCCCTCTCGCAGCGCGAGGTCCAACTGATTCAGCTGATTCTCGACCTGGCCACGATTTCGTTTCGCATCTTCGTCGATCGCCATATCAATAGCATGACGTATTCGCTCTGGGTGTAAAGCGTGAGATGAAATTCGTCTCAGCTTGATACAAATTCGCAAACTCACGAACGCACTGGAAAATCCTCCGTAGCCGGACACAGGTTCTAAATTTAAGCGTCCGCGTTCGGATCTTAAACTGATGTTGTCTTGATCGCTTGGTATTCGCGGTCGGGAATTACCGGAGGTGTGAGATGTCGAGCGTGCGCACGAAACAGGTTCTGTTGTTTTTTCCGATGGACATGCTCTCCCATATGTTGCGCTGCCTCCAGTTGGCCGATGCAGTCAAGGACTTCGCAGTGTGCTACTTCGCAACGGAACAGTTCCATGCACTGATCGAAGGTCGCGGTCACCGTGCGGTGACGACGAAGTGCCTGTCGGCAGAGATGATCATCAAGAAGGGACAAGAAGGGGATTCGAGTTGGGTCTCGGCCGACAATCTTGAGCCAGTGATGTTGGATCAAGCGCGCGTGATTCGCGAAATTCAGCCCGATGCCGTTGTGAACGACTACAGCTTTACGGCCCACCTTGCCGCTGAGCTGACGGGAAAGCCGTGCTTGTCCATGATCAACGGTCTTTTCTCGAAGTACCTGGCCGTAAAAAAGGGCGTTCCGCCTTCGCATCCACTCGCGTCCGTCGCGCGGTTTATTCCTCAGGTCTTGATCGATGTGATCCAGAATCTTGTGTTTCGTCGTCTCCATAAGGCGTATCGGGTCTTGCGGAAAAAGTACGGTCTTAGCCAAACTAGGAAGTGCTTCATGGAAGAATTCGAGGGCGATATCAATTTGCTCTTGGACTCGTGCGAATTCGCACCCCAGGCCGCTATTCCGGAAAACTACCACGCCATCGGCGCGCTCTTTCATGTCGACTCGAAATTTGAAGACAAACTCATTGAACGTCTGGATTCCCGTAAGAAAACCATCCTCGTTAATATGGGATCGAGTGGACAAGTTGAGCGCGTCAGTTTTCTCAATTCTCCCGAATATCGCCGGTACAATGTCATCGTGGTCGGCAAGGACACCTCGGCGCTGAAGGCCGATCACATCATTGCGGCTCCGTTTCTGAGTTTGGAGTCCGTTCTCCCGCACGTGGATCTCGTTTTGACCCAAGCTGGTACGGGCAATGTTTTACAAGCCCTTTCGCACGGGATCCCGGTTTTTTGTTACCCGACTTTTTTCGAGCAGGAGTGGAATGCACTGCGCGTTCAAGAACTGGGTTACGGAGTCATGCTGACCGGAAATGAAAACAAGGACACGATGGCTGGCTTTATTCAGCGGTGGACGGAGAAGAAGGCGACTCCGAAATTCGATCTTCTTGTGGGAACTATCAACGTGGCGCAGACGAAGATGCGATTCCGCCATCTGCTCGCGCACTTCTTTAGTCTCGATTTGGGACACGTGTCGAGGCCTGTCGAGAAAACAGTGGACCCCTCGAACGAAGCGCGGCGGGCCATTGAGACAGTTGAGCGAAACTGAGTCACTCGAAAGGAAACGTATCGAGATGTTCGAGAGATTCAGTATACTTAGAAGACAAGGCGTCCAATGCAAGAAAGGGCGTTCGTGAACAGACGAATCGTGAAAGTCGGAGCGGTGCTGATTGTTGCCCTTTTGGTGATCGCCTTTCAGAACTGTTCAGCTCCGATGCAGTTTCAGTCGATCGAGGGCCTAGGCTCCGGACTGCCGGATTTTGGCTTCGGTATCTCCGGAGGTACGGGTGGCACGGGCAATGGCGGAACCTACGACGGCAAACCGACGACTTTCCTTCGATATCTTCCTGGCTTTGCCTGTTTGGATGCGGCAGGCAATGGCGTCGCCAAGGCGCAGATCGTACAAACAAATACTAATTATATGTACACCGAAAAAATGACGGGGGTTTGCCAAGATTTCTCCGTCGGGCTTCTCGCAGATCAGATCGATCGATCGGTTCTTCAGGGTGAATTCATAGGCTATCGTGGCTCGATCTTTAAGCGGTTTGAGGCGGTTCCTCAGGGCATTCCCGATCATCTTGTCGAAGTTTCCTGTCGCGACCGCAATTCGGCCGATGGCTTGGAAGTGGTGACTCACTACAACACTGTTGCGCGAGAAGGAATGGCGCGGATCTACAAAGGCGTCGCTGGCGGAGTGACATTGATTCCAGATTTCGGTGTCTCTCGCGTTCTCACATCTGCGGATGTGGAGTATCGGTCGGTGGGCTTTGAGTTGCACGTGGAGCTATTGGTTCCGAGCTCAGAGCCGTACCGATTCCGTGGCCGATTGAGCTGGGTCGATGGAGGCGCGACGATTTCGCGCGAGATGCACTGCTTGCGCGGCGGAGCATTGGACGCGGCGGTGTGGCCGGGTCGCGAAGTGTTGCAGAAAGCGGCGTCTGTCGCAGATACTTCTTGGATCAGTGATGAGTGGTTGGTGAGCGCTGATAGTTTGTTGTTGAACCAGGTCAGCGCGAAGCTGAATTTCAAAACCATGGAGATGGCCGTTCATCGGGATCCGGCGCTGTACGAAGTTTCCGGAATGAGGTTGACGCCGCGGACCGCGCTTCCGGACGGGTCATTCTTGAGTAATTATTCAAAGCAGTTGTTTCTCCCAGTTCAACCGTTTGGGCAGGGAGTGATGCGTCCGTCGGCATTGGATCCGGGGCTTGACTTGGATCAGATGGAACACGGAATTCTCCTGTGGAACGCTTCGCCAATGAACTCGGGGACAGGAATCCTGAGTTTTCAGTCGATGGATCCCAAGCAAACGAATCCTTTTGCCAATTCTGGGTATGCCCGTCTTAGTCAGGTCATGACGACGGCGAGTTTCTCAGATGAGCAGGTCATCATCCTCAAACGACCCGAATGGACAAGGCGGCTTTCTTCAGCTGCGCTCGTGTCGTCTGGGAAAAAAATGTGCGTCCTTGGTCATTCTCGAACCGAAAATCTCCTTGTCTCGGTTTCGTGTCCGGACTTTCAAGTGGTCGCGGGACCAAATGCGGAAGCGCGAATGTTTTCTGAATCTGGTGATCCTATCGGTTCCGTCATGCCTCTTCGTTTCGAGCCAGGCTGGAGTTTCATGAATCGGATTGAGTCGGTCCTAGACGGCGTTTTGGTGATGACTGGTACAAATTTTTACGCTAGTGGCACTGACCGAGCGCAAATTCTCCTTCGCCTCCGAGATGGAATCAGCACGACACTACCAGTGGATGTGAGAGTGGAAGCTGTCAGCGCGGACCAGATGTGGGTCCTCGCCCGGAATCTATTGACCGGACGCCGTGCCGTGTATCCGATTTCGTCTCAAAATTCCGTGTCGAATTTTGAAATTCCCTTGGAATCCAAAGGCGCCGCGCTGGATCCGGTCGGATCTTGGCTTTATATGGACCGTGGTGATGGCTCGCTGGTTCGGGTGGAGTTAGGAAGTTTTCTATCCACTCAGGTTTGCCCAGCCATTCGAGGTCTCACGTCTTTGGTCAGGGCTTCCGGACAACTTTCAGAGGCGGCGTCAGAGGTGTTCGCGATCTCGGCCAACCGCGACTCGCGCTCGACGGAATTTTGGAGCGTCACTTCCAGCGGATGCGTCAAACGCAATAGTCTCGCGGTGGAGATGCCCGGAGTTTGGACCGTACACTCTCAGGCGAACTCCTCGCCGATGATTTTCTCTGCACTGTTACAAAATGGAGTGCAAAATGGAGTGGAATCCGAGCAGGCCGTGTTTGCCGTGCCAATGGATGGACGGCCTGCTCGTTGGCTGAACGCCGGTGGTCTCAATTTCAAAAATATCCGTCTGATCCGTCACATCGAAGAATCCAATCTCTTGGTCATCCAAGAAAAAGTTTTTTACGAGGCCGGCTGGGCAACTTCTCAGACAGAATCCTTTTATCTTTTCGATTTGTAGTGCGCGCCTTATCGCCGAAGTTGGCGATCAATGATCTTTTTTATTTCGGAGTAGGGTCGCGCACCCGTTACTTTTTCTGACCCGATCAGAAAGCTCGGAGTGCCGCTGAACGAATGAAGCTCTGCGGCCTTCAGGTCGTCACGCAGGGATTTCACGACTGCGGGACCGACCATGTCGGCCTTCATCCGTGCGACATTCGCGCCGACCTTTTGAGCCGCCTCGTCGAGATACCTCTGGCCTTGCGTACGCAGGTTCTCTTGGTTTTCGAATAGTTCAGATTGGAATGCGTCCGCCAGTTCTGCTCCTTGCAGACACACGGCGCTGAAGGCCTGAGCTGCAATTTGGGCGTTGGCGTGCCCGGGTAACGGCGAGTTACGGAGAACGAGTCGAATTTGGCCCGGGTAATCTCGGAGCGCGCGTTTCATCAGTTTCGCTCCGGCCGAACAATAGTGACATTCAAAATCAGCAAATTCTTCAATGACAAGAGGGGCACTCATAGTTCCGGCGATCATGCAGCCATCCGTGAGTTCTGTCTGGGACCAGCTGAGTGGAGCATAAATAATTAGGGCAAGCATAAGCGTGAGTTTGCAGAACGGATTTTTCAAGTTTTCTCCTTTTGTGAACGGACGGTTCGCGAACTCGCGTTATTGCGAGCCGATAAACAGGATGCCGACTCACGGAAAGTGAATTGTCATGGATAGGTCAGATGCTCGCAAAATCTCTATGACAATGGCTTCAATCGATAGCCGACCGCACGCACGGTCTCGATCAAGTCGTTGTGTATTTTCTGTCTGAGGAGCATGACGTGTGTGTCTACTGTGCGAGTTGTTGGGAAGATGTCGTATCCCCAAACCTTATTGAGTATTTCGTCCCTTGAAAAGACTCGCTCAGGGTTCTCCGCGAACAGGAGTAGAAGGGCGAATTCTTTTCTGACGAGTTCGATGTCGGCGTTATGAAAGCGGACTTTGTGTTTGATTCGGTCGATGGTGAGTGAACCGACACTCAGGATTTCATTCTGCGGTTGCGTAGTCATCGTGGGTTCACGGCGATCTCGTAGTCGCGCACGTACCCTCGCGATCAGTTCCCGCGGCTCAAACGGTTTTGTGATGTAGTCATGCGCGCCCATTTCTAGGCCGAGAACTTTATCGATTGTGTCTGCGCGAGCGCTGAGAATAATGACAGCCGCTCTCGGTTCGCTCTTCGGAAGGGTCGATAAAAGGTCGATGCCTTGACCATCTGGAAGCATCCAGTCGAGTAGGATGAGATCCGGGATTGGCTTGAGTCTCTGACGAGCCGCTGCCAGGTCTTCTGCCATCTCCACTTCGAATCCCTCGGCCTGGAGGATCGAATGCAGGGTAGTACGAAGCGTGGAGTGATCTTCGACAATCAAAATCTTTGCCACTGGAACTCCTCGTCTATTGTGAAGGCGGACACGGGCGAAGGACGATGGCGAATGACGTCGGGTGTGGTTTGAATTCAAGACGACTTCCCCATTCCGCGAGGATGGTGGAGGCGATATTTAAACCTAGACCCATGCCTTGGCTCTTTTGGCTTTTGACAAATGCTTCGCTCATCGTTTTGATCGAATCGAATTCGCACGAGCCCTGATCCTCCACGGTGATTCGTATTTTTTCACCTGACTCGGAAAGCCTGATTCGGACTGGAGCTTGACCGTGTGCGAAGGCGTTTTGAACCAGGTTGTTCAGAACAAAGC
>JAMPXM010000181.1 GCA_023701225.1 Pseudobdellovibrionaceae bacterium
GCAATTCGAGAGATTCCTGAGCCTCAGGAAGACATCATCGCGTTTATCGCCAGCTACATGAACTTCAGTGCCATCAACGCTCCCCGCTCGCCTCTGGCTTTTCTGGAGTCCCGAAGCTATATCGGCGGCGCCATGACTCAGCTGGCCCACCCGAGTCGCCGCGACGAAGTCGGCGCTATCGTCGAGCGAAAACTCAAAAGCCTCGGCTGGAAGGATGAAAATTCTGGCGATGGGACCCGCTCCGGAATGACCATGCAGACCACTGAGCAGACCACTGAGCAGAACACAGAGCAGACCACGGATTCAGCCAAGTCCATCGACTTGGATCAGGACTAGAACGGACGCAACGACTTGCACAAAAGCGAAGAGAAAAAAGAGCGCGCCGGCTAAAACAAAATACCCTCGACCCAGTTTCCAAGCCCGAATCGAGTAGGTCCTCGGCACAGTCGGCACTCGCTTACGAACCGATCGAATGAAAATCTGCGTCGCTGCGGCGAGAAACAGGATCGAGATGAATACCAAAAGCGCGTTTGCCATTGCCAATGCTTCGGAACGAGACGATGTTTTCTAAACGCGACAGAGGTCGTGTCTCCGGCTTCGGGAGCTGGCTCAGGATCTCGACTTTGACTCAGCCTTTGGATCAGACTTCGAATCCGTTTTTGATTCCGCTTTTGAATCGACCGTCACCCGCGTTTGTACCTGCGAATCCGGCCCCCCCGCCTCATTCGGCTTGTCCGACTTCTCTTTGCGAATAACTTCGATTTCGGCCGAAATCTTGAATTTGTGCTCCTCGACGAAGCGACTGGCCTCTTTGACGAAGTCGATCTTGGAAATGATGTTGATGATTTCGCGGCTGACGCGATGAGTGAGCTCTTCTTTGCTCTTGGCCGCTCCGGCCAAGAGCAAGTTCAAGGTCTCCTTTGGAAGCTTCAGTTCGGAGACAAACGATCGAATGCTTTCTTCCGTCATGAATGCAGCACTCACGCCGGCCGTGAGGAGTTTTTTCAGCGTATCTCCGACCGAGATACCGCCTCTTTCCACATCTTCGCGAGTGTCTTTCGTGTCGTCTCGTTCATCTGCCATCGCATTCACTCACTTTCCGTAAAGGTCTTTCACGCGCTTGTGGTACGCGCTCATCATACTCGGCAGGTTCACGGTTAAAAGAGTCTTGGCCACCGGCCCCGGAACAAAAAGCGAAAAGGTCGCATCGACCGTATAGGTTGCACGTGTACGTCCGGCCTCTTCCTGAAGTTTCCAGGAGCCGGTCTGTGACTTGAAAATATCCCCGCCGCCGAACTCCCAGGACACGACGCTCTTGGGCGTTTCATTCATCCAAAGGGTATATGTAAAAGACTTGATCACCGAAACCTTGAACTCGACCAGCTTGCGATTGCCGTCGGATTTCAGGATTCGGCATTCTTTCACTTCGCCGATGAACTCCGGATACTTTTCGTAATCCGTGACGATGGCCCAAAATTCATCCGGAGAACAGTTGAAGACTTCCGTGTGCTGTGTGCCTGGCATGAACGTCCCTCTCCACTTATTTTGAGAAAAGTATCAACAAAATCGGAGACGGGGGCAATCGGCGGATTAGGATTTCTTTTTGAAAAGCGCCTCGGCGGCTGCAAGAAGGTCTTTTTTCTTGTCGACGCCCGGGCCACCGCCCGACCTCGGCTCGAAATAATCGCAAAAGTTGGAGCGATCTTTCTCCCGCACAACATCGGCCGCAGGTTCTCGGCACTCATTGTACGCGGTCGGGTCATAATGCACGCAATTGAGGCAGACATGGAGATCTGCATGGCACTTGGCACATTCATCACGACGCCCGACTGTGCTCCCGAGGACGGGCCATTGGGCCCCACACTTATGACAAGTGACCCGCCCGGCCATCACACCACCGCAACCGGCTTCAGATCCAGGGAGTGTTCCGCTTCGATTGTCCTCACGGTTCCCGTCTGTGAACGCATCACAACAGAATGCGTGTGTGCGCGACGACCCGGCAAGAAACGAACACCCTTGAGCATCGGGCCAGCAGTCACACCTGTCGCGCAGAACATGACGTTGCCACGAGCCAAGTCATCCAACCGATAGGCGCGATCCAAATCCGTCACGCCCATCCGCTTCGCGCGCTCGCGCTCCTCATTGGAACGGAACTTCAAACGCCCCTGAAAATCCCCACCCGTGCAGCGAAGCGCCGCCGCCGCGATCACACCTTCCGGAGCACCACCAGTTCCCAGCAGCAGATCGATACCGGTCTCGTTCCATGAGGTCGCAACTGCGGCCGAAACATCGCCATCGCCGATCAAGTGAATTCGAGCACCCACTTGCCGAACGCGACCGATGAGTTCTTCATGACGTGGACGATTGAGAATGACGACAGTCACTTCGCTCACGTCCTTACCGAGCGCCTTGGCCACGCGACGCACGTTTTCTTCCGGTGACGCATCGATGTCGATCGCGCCCTTGGCGGCAGGACCGACGGCGATCTTTTCCATATAGGTATCCGGTGCATGCAAGAAGCCACCGCGCTCCGCGACCGCGATCACCGAAATCGCGCCCACGCCGCCCGTGGCGCAAATGGTCGTCCCCTCCAGTGGATCCAAAGCGATATCGACATCCGGGCAATTGACACCGGCGCCGAGGCCACTTTCGCACAAGCCCACCTTTTCACCGATATAAAGCATGGGCGCTTCATCGCGCTCACCTTCGCCAATCACGACGGTGCCGTTAATGCGAACACTGTTGAATGCTTTGCGCATGGCATCCACAGCCGCTTGATCGGCGGCCTTTTCATCGCCACGTCCCATCCACTTCGAGCTCGCAAGAGCCGCAGCTTCCGTGATGCGTACGAATTCCATTGCTAAGTTTCTATCCATTTGTGTCACCCATTCGGAGTCTGATTTCGATCTACCGCCACGTCTACAGCCATCGCGACTACGGCGCAAGCTTCAAACCTGGGGCTTGGGTGGCCACGCCTCATCCCAAGATTCCCGATCAACGGCTTCAAGGAATGAGGCTGGCAGCTTGGCGACTCGAAAACTGGTGTCGATCGGCACCAAGCGCGTCCCGCCCGCCGCGATGACCGTTTGGGATGCCTGGCTGAAGAGGGCGTACTGAAACTCAAGACGCGCGCCCACGCGACGCATCTGTGTCCAAATCTCCAACGCTTCGTCAAAAACCGCCGGCTTAAAGTAGCGCGCGCTTTGCTCGGTGACAGCGAATACGTACGGGCCCGCCGGCTGATGAATCTCCATCCAGCCGCGATCGCGAAGCAGCGCGACACGCGCCTCTTCAAAAAAGCGGACGTGATTGCTGTGATGAAGAACACCCATCGCGTCGGTTTCGTAATATGCCACGCGACGCGGGTAAACATGATAGCTCATCAGGCTTGGGAACCGTCGCTTATCCGTGCTCAACGTTCACTCCTCACAAGCCTCAGTCGAGCAGGGCTTGCTTCCATTCGTCTTCTTTAAATCCCACCAGGACTGGCACTGAATCTTTTCCTCGCTCAATGAGAACGAAGGGACGCTTGACGAGTTTCCCTGTCCGCGACAAGAGCGCGAGCGCTTCTGAATCGGTCATGGATTTCAGTTTTTCGGCGATACCGAGCTCTCGGTACTGTTGGCCCGATGTATTGAACAGCTTTTTGCGGTCGCCCAAAGCTCGCAAGGCACACTCCAGTTCGGGAACGGAGGGTGGTGTCTCGATGATGTCACGCACGTCGTGCGCGATCTCATGGGCTTGCAAAAAGCGAAGTGCGTCCCGACAGGTGGAACACTTAGGATAGGAATAAATACGAACTTTCTTGGACGCTTTGCTGGACATGATCCGCATCCAAACGCGGCCGCGCGCGTTCGTCAATCTTCTCCACCGCATGTCATACCTCGCAAAGTCCGAACGGACCCAATGCTCTCAGGCCGGACGATTTGCTTAGGCAAAGGGCAAAGTCGCGAATCAAATCGAGAAAAAAACCAAATCCTCAAGGATGCCCGAGCGAATGGGATTAAACTCCTAAGAGCGTAGATCGGACGAAATGATCAAATGATCAGAGGAGATGATTCGATGAAACATCTGCCGCTGCACGGGTCCCGTTCACTGCTCCTTACGTTGGCATTGGGTCTTTTGCTCTTCACTTGCGGGGCTACGGGGTGCGCGACCGGAGATCGCTCACCCAGCGCAACGTCGGACGAACCGACCGACGCAGCGGAGCGAAGGGTCCGTCACTTCGAACGCATCACCCGTCCGCCCTATCTCGAGCTGCGCGATTGAGATGCGCGATTGATCCTCGCGACTGCTCGGCGCAACTGGCCTGCACGTTTGATTTGCACGACTGATGAGATTCGGCCCAATTGGAGAATAGAGACCTGCCATGAAAAAGCGACCAAGCCCCCGCAACACGGCCGACGCCCAGAAGCGCACCAAGCCCTCAATCTCAACGCGGGTCATTATAAAAAAACGCACGTCCTTGGAGCGCGCCACTATCGCAGACGAAAGACGCGATGACTTGCGCTCGCTCTTTGCGCTGCTCTAACACAGCCAAGAGCCTCCACTGAGACGCGATCAGTGCTCGCTCTCATCGCCAGCAGGGCCGACTTTGAGTTTCTCAAGAACCGAGAAAGCTGGGTGACCTTTTTCGGTCACCACGGATTTTTGTATCTCTGCCTCGAGTTCAGCACGTTTTTTTTCGACATCGGCGAGATGTTCGCAATCTTCCACGCCGCAACTCGGATAAAATGGCTCGGCGAGTGCGATGACTTCGTGAACGTAGGTGCCGGCATCGAAGACATCGCCTTGATAGTAGGCGACTTCGGGCCCCTGCGCGAGGAAGTCGACCGACTGATTGCCGTGCACGGAGTGCGACTTGCGATATTCCGGTTCATCCTCTATGAGAATGTCGTTGAAGTTGCGCTGAAGCGGCAGCTCCAAATCCCATCCACAGCGGGAGCAAATTTCCGGCTTCCGCGTCGCAAAGTGACCCTTAATTTCATAGGCATTGCCCAGCGGCTTCAGCGTGAACGTCACATCGTAGGGACGGTCTTGAATGAGGTCTGCCAAAGCCTCGTTGAGTTCACCGGTTTCATGGCTGAAATCATAGCTTCGGCCCTCGGCAGGGATTTCGCTCAGGTTGATTTTCATATAGACCTCCCAGAGTCAGAAAAGATGCAAATTAAAGGGATTGCCGCATAAAGTCAAATTTGCCGACAAAGTATGAATTTTGGCCATCCGGTCAAAACGGCTGGCCTTTCAGGCTCCGCACCGGGACAGAGGATTTGTTTTGAATTTGACATGTCGCCGCTCCGGCAGTGCTGTGCAGGCGATTCCATACAAATGGAGGCCGCGATCGATGGCACTTGGTCGCGTGAAACGAAACGGCCGCGGTGCGCGGCCGTTCGCCTCTTTCCCAGCGACATTTTTTCAAACGCTCTGGTCCAGAGACTCTTTACTTGGATCCCCGGGAATCTCCTCGTGGGGTGCATGGTAAAGAGAAGCGGAGTTTCAAGTTCCGCTTAGGATGTACGAACGGTCAGGAGCTGACCTCCATCACGTCGGTACTATGACAATCTGCCATTTGCACCACCTCCTTTCCCGGCCGAAGCCTTAAATTCAGATTAACTTAGGCCTCCAGATCCGGAAAGACCGATTCTTTTCAATGAGGTTTTATGCCCCAGACGAAAGACCGGCTCTCGTCGGGCCGGACTCAGGAAATCCGCACACAATGCCGAAAACTGAGACAGCAAGCCGGAGGCCCGCCATGAAGGACACATTGTTTCAGAAATTCTGCAAAGTGGGTCAAGAGGCCGATGCCCTGTTTCACCTGGGTCGCTATCGCGAAGCCCACGTAGGATATGCACGCCTTCTGCAAGAAATCGAAAATTCACGCTTGGTCGACAGCTACCTTCTCTCCAAAATCACGCTTGGGTTGCTGATGACGCATATCAAACTCGGCGAATACCCCCAGGCGTTCGCGATCTGGAACTCCACCGCTGAAGATTCTTTGTTCGGCCTCGGAATTTACGGGCTCGAGCACGCACAAACCTCTGTACAAGACATGATTTGCTACGACTTCGTCTGCGCGTTCCTCCATTCGCTTTCCGCCGGCGACAAAGACGACGCGGCCACGGCAGTCAATCAGTACATGTCGCGCATCTGCGAACACTTCTTCGATTTGAGCGACGAGCCGATGCTGCGTTTGGCAATCAGCAACTGGAAGCAACACTTAAAAGAAATTTTCGGATCCAGCCTACCTCATGCCTCGGCCAAGCCGCTGATCGAAACCGAGCGCCGCCTCATGAGCGCTTTGGCAATCGGGCGGGGTGGCGCCGTTCGGCTACAAGGCTTGGGATTCCCACCCCTTTCGGCATGGGAAAAACCGGAAGGCTTCCGTGAGGTCTCCCATATCATCCCGTTTCAACCCCTGGACTTCGCAGGCGATGAAGACGCGTCTGGCAGCGGCGGAGCCGTTCGAAAGTTGAAGCGCTAACCGGCGTTCTTGAGGCGATACTCCTGCTCGGCCATCGAGCGAATACGCTCGGCCGCCTTCTGCACGATCGCCTCCAAAGTCCATCCCATCAAAATGCGAGGCAATGGTAATTCCCGCGCTTCATAAATAGAATCGATAGAAACTTCGGCGCGAGCCGATTTGGCACGACTCGATTCTGCATGAGCCGATTCTGCACGATTCGATTGGTCGGCACGCTCGATCACCAGCGCGCCGCGCATGCCTTGGAAATCGCCTTCGACGACCTCCCAACGCACCTCATCTCGCTCAGTTCCAGACACCGGCTCCATCCGTAAAACCGAGCGAACTTGAAGGCCCAAAGCTTCGGCGACGATCGACAAACGGCGACTCGAAGGATCGTAGGTAACGCTCTTAAAATGACGGCTCGCCTGGCGCAACTTTTCA
>JAMPXM010000182.1 GCA_023701225.1 Pseudobdellovibrionaceae bacterium
AGACTTCTGCGGCATGAAATTCGATCCTGGCTAATGGTTGAAACGTTCACGGACCATTTTCTAGCGCGGGTTTAACAGAGTTCGCCTCGGCTTCCAAGTTGAAAAGCGCCTTGCGAAGCGCATGCAATCTACCGCAACGCCAGAACATGATTCAGGAATTCCTGAACTTGCTCGATGAATTCATGAGGATTATCCCAAGGCACCCGATGACCGGCGCGTGGGATTTCGACGAAGGCGTGCGCCGGCGAATCGATCAAGTCCATGCGCAGCTCGCGATAGAGTTCACGAAAGCGTCGATCAGAGGCGCCATGCAACCAGAGCATCGGCAAGCGCAGATCCGCCAAGGCCGGACGTAAATTCTCTTGTTCCGCTAACGACCAAGTGGACATGGTGTGCGCGAGGCGCGTGCGGTCGAAATCGCCTTCCTCACGACGCAATGGAATCATGTCCTCGTCTCGCTCCCGAACCGCGAATACATCTTGCTCGCCCCAAGCGCGCACGAGGGAGGTCCACTCCTCTGCGCGAAAACGCTCAGCCCAGCGCGCATCGTTGAGTCGCCGCTGCAAACGCATGTCCTCGGCCACCAAACCCGGATGCGCCCCGATAATCACCGCGCACGAGAACAGGTCGGGGCGCGCGATCGCCGCATGCAGTGCCAAGCGACCGCCCATGGAGTAACCGAGGAGGATGGGCTTGTGGCGCTTGGGATCGCCAAATTGCTTCCACCCGTCATTCACTCGCTGACAAAAGCCGCTTGCCCAATCACGCAAAGGCCAATCGCTCGGACCCGGCTGGCGCGGGAGATCGGCGTAAAGGTTCCATTTCCTCCAGGTGAGCGGATTGCCGTCCGGCGAGCGCAATGCGCCGTCGAAGTGCACCCAATCCGTCGGCAATCCTAAAAATCCATGCAGAGCAAAGATCACGGCGCCGCCCAAAACGCATCGTACGCGTTCCAAAAACGTTCGGTCGCGCCCTCGTCCGGGCGGATTTCGATGACAACACGATCCGAGCCCCGCCACTCGCGTGGCACCTGAGTCCAGGTTTCGTGATCGAGCCCCCACATCGCGGCCCATGCGGAAAAGCCAAGCCCATGGCGATTTTCGAAGAGCGGACTGCCGAACAGGCGCGAGAAAATTTTCCCACCACCGTTATTGATGACGACGAGTCGAGCACGCAAACCAGAATTGGAGTGAAACGCCCAGGGAGCGGTGAGATCATAGAGCGTAGTCAAATCGCCGAGTACGCACCAGCCTTCGGAGTGTTCGCTCATATGGCCAAAGAACGTCGACATTTGGCCGTCGATTCCGTTCACGCCGCGGCTAGCACGAACCCAATTGGCTGACTCGAACGCGGCGGCCAAATCCCACTCGCGGATCGGCAAACTGTTTCCCAGGTATGTTGTCGCGCCGGTCGGGATGAGCCGGGAGAGCGCGTGGACGAGTGCGGGTTCAGAGGTCGGCTCACGCTCCAAGCACGCGGCCAAGTGCCTCTGCCCCAGCCGATCCCGCTCCAGCAGAGCCTGCGCGGACGCACACGTTTTGAAGTCATGTCTCGGCATCCGAGCAGGATCCGCGGCGATGAACTCACCTCGACTGAGACCGGCGAACGGCCAACGACTGATCGATAAGACGTCGATTCGCGAAGTCGGCAGATCCAGATCGCGCCAGATACGCACGGTCGGAATCCCACCTATACGCAAGACCCCGTCGACGTGACCCAAGCGCAAAGCCCAACTGAGCACCTTGTCCCCGGATCGTAAAGCTTGCTGCGCCAGACGCGTGCTCTCACGCAATCCCGAGGTCGCTTCGAGATAGACGGGGCAACCCAACCGCACCAGAAACTCTTCGACCGCGGCACGTTCGCTTGGAGTCGTCAGCGTGCCGACGATCGCAACAGGTTGAGCGGCCCGAGCGAAGAATGCCGTGAGCCGCGACTTCAGTTCCGTGTCCGTTTGGCCTTCTTCTTCGCTCCCATCACCACTTTCGTTCCGATGAGCCGACATCGTGCCTTGAGGCCATTGCCACGCATGAAGAGGGCCATCGAGAAGTGGTTCATCGAGGCAGAAGTTCAAATGCAATGGCGCAACGCCGGTCCACGCGGCCAAGCGCGGAGCGAGTTCTTCGCCAGCTTCCAAATCAATCTCGAGTTCGACGAATTTCGCAAATAATCCGGTTTGATCAATCGCCTGCGGAGCACCCGTACCACGCAAACGGCGTGGCCGATCGGCGGTGACGAGAATCAAGGGAACGCCCGTGTGAAACGCCTCGATCGCCGCCGGCAAGAGCTGCGCCGCCGCAGTACCGGACGTCGTGATGACCGCTGTCGGACGGTGGTCTCGGCGCGCCCGACCGAGAGCGAAGAACGCGGCCGAGCGCTCTTCGAAATAAGAATGCACGCGTACGCCACGCGCACGTTCCAGCACCGCGACCAGAGGACTATTACGAGCGCCGGCGCAGATCACCACATCTTCGACACCCAAGCGGCCGAGCTCGTGGAGCAGGTTCTGCGAAGCGAGGATATTCATCGTCATAAACCGAGCAGTTGGCGGACCGAATCGCGCTTGGCGGCCAACTCCCTCCACTCGTTTTCAAGGACACTTTGCTCGACCAGGCCGCAACCGGCACCAAGGCGCCATTCGCGTTCGCCCGCGATGTCCGACCACTGGACGTTACGAATCGCGACCAGGCATTCCGAGCGCGGACCGGATTCCGTCAGCCACTGCACGCCGAAAGGAGCGCCGAAACGCTCGCGTTGCGGTTCTTGATCCCAAGACTTCATCCAGTCCATACCGAGCGAGCGAGGCGCGTAACCAAGTGCCGGTGTCGGATGCAGAGCTTGCACCACGGTCGACATGTCCAGTGTGCGCTCGGCGCGAACCCGTATCGGTGTGTGGAGGTGCGCCAACGTCGGTAATTGCAAAACAGTCGTCGTGCCGATTTCCACGCGGCCGAAGCGTGAGAGGCGTTCACGTAAATCATCCACGACCCACTGATGCTCGGTGCGCTCTTTCGGATCCGCCAAAAACGCGATCTGCTCCGCTTCGCTCAAACGGCCGCGTCGAGTGCCAGCGAGCGCCATGGTTTGCAAGTCTCGGGAATTCTCGATCGAAAAGAGCAATTCCGGCGACAGTCCGAGAATTCCTTCCGTTTGTGTCCACCAGCCGTAGAGACGCAAAGGCCCTTCCGCCACGCGAATGGCCTGCTCCACCACTTGTCGCGTCGCGAACGAACCGCCGGTCCCTCGCGCTCGCGAGAAGACGACTGGGACGGCCTTGTGTGCCCGCCCCGCGCGGAACTCAGATTGTAAATGCGTGAACAAGGTCGAAAACCGAGCATACGCGGGCTCGACCCAATCCAGCCCGGAAAGCGCTGACCCCGACAACGACAGTTCAGCACTCGTTGCCTCACGGGTCGTCGCACGGGTCGTCTCAACAATGCGCAGTTTCTCCAACAATTGCTCGCGGTTGATGAAGGCCGTGCCTTCGGAGACCCACCAGGCATCGGCTCGTGTCATATAGAAATCCGGGGCGAAGAGAGCCCCGCCCATCATTGGCGGAGAGGATTGCCAATGTCCGGCGCCCCAGCCGATCGCAAACTGGTTCGCGCTCAGCGAGACGATCCAGCCGGAAGCCAAGAATTTTGCGGTCTCGGAGGGACCGAATTCATTCGCGGTTTGACGAGCGGCTATGCCGTTTTGTAACGTGCCGGGTTGCATCCCAGATGAGATACCTCTAAGGATTCGAATTTGGTACGCTGTTTCGGCAAATCGCCAAAACTTATAGGCCGTATCGGGCCGGGCATGAGATGAGCGCGCAAACTCGAACTGTCACAGTTAACTTCCCCTCGCGGGATCAGCAGAAGAACCAAGGCGTTCGTTTTGGCGGTCGCGAGTTCGTCGTGATCGCCGGTCCGTGCGCGATTGAGTCTCGCGAGCAATTCTCTGCGGCAGCAGAAGGCGTGAAGTCCGCTGGGGCTGTTTTGTTGCGCGGCGGCATTCATAAGATGCGGACAAACCCGGCCTCATTTCAAGGTCTTGGCAACGATGCCTTCTCGTTTATTAAAGACGTCAAGAACGCGGTAGGTCTCCCCTTCGTCAGCGAAGTGACGGATCCGCGCCAAATCTCGGACCTCGCGTCGATCGTGGATATGTTCCAAGTCGGCTCGCGGAATATGTACAATTACGCTCTGCTTAAGGAACTCGGCCAAACGAAGATCCCCGTTCTTCTCAAACGCGGATTCTCGGCAACGGTGGAAGAGTGGTTGCTCGCGGCCGACTATATCGTCAAAGGTGGCAACGACAATGTCGTGCTCTGCGAGCGCGGAATCCGTACGTTTGAAACCACGACGCGCAACACGCTGGACTTGAACTCCGTCGCGTACGTCAAAGCGCACTCCTCGTTCCCCGTCATCGTCGATCCTTCGCATGGCACGGGACGCCCCGAACTGATCGCGCCGTTGGCAATGGCGGCTGCGGCGGTCGGCGCCGATGGCATCATGGTCGAAGTCCATCCGGATCCCAGTCGTTCACTTTCAGACGCGCATCAAGCTTTGAACTTCGCGCAGTTCGCGGACATCACACGTGGCCTGAGCAGTCTCTTGGCGGCCATGGGACGAGAGTTGGCGCACGCATAAGCTCCGCCAGTAGACGAGACCATTACAAAACCTGATGCAATCGAGTGGCAAAATGAAATCCAACGCCTACCAAGGTCCCAACCCCGAAAAAATCCGCCGCATGTTCAGCGATATCTCGAGCCGCTACGATCTGGCCAACACGGTGCTTTCGGCGGGCATCCATCATTTGTGGAGACGCAAGCTCGTGCGCTGGAGCGACGTCGGCCCCGGCAGCCGGGTCTTGGATTGCGCGACGGGCACTGGCGACTTGGCGATCGAATTCAAGAAGGTTGTCGGCAGCGGCGAAGTCGTCGGGACTGACTTCTGCGCGGAGATGCTGATTCCGGCTCCGGCCAAAGCTCAAGCCGCGGGTTTGGACATTCGTTTTGAGACCGCGGACGTCACTCACCTGGCGTATCAAGATGCCCAGTTCGATGCCGCGAGCATTTCTTTTGGTATCCGCAATGTCGGAGATCCAGCGCGTGGCTTAAGCGAAATGGCGCGCGTGGTGCGACCTGGTGGTGTCGTGATGGTGCTGGAATTCGGCCAACCGAACTCCGCGCTCATCTCCAGCGCATACAATTTTTATTCTCGCAAAGTCCTGCCCAAAATCGGTGGTTTGGTCACCGGCCACTCGAAGGCGTATGAGTATCTGCAGGATTCCTCCGCGCTCTTTCCTTGCCGCGAAGACTTTGCGGCATTGATGAAATCGACCGGGCGCTTCGCATCCGTGGAGTGGCGTCCACTTTCTTTGGGCATTGCCTATATGTACAAAGGCGTCGTCCAAAGCCAGTAGGCTTGTCCAAACACACGCTACGGCGTCATTTGAACTCGCGATCTTCCATCCGCCTTATTTCTTGATGGGCTTTTTCACGGACTTCGGCGCCGGCTTGGGCGCGGGTTTTGCGGGCGACTTCACCGCTGGTTTCGGTGCTGCCTTTTCGACGGATGGCGTGACGGGTTTTTCGAGAGGCTTGCTCACTGGCCTGACGACAGGCTTCGCCGAATCGGCCGGCCCATTCGATGCCCCTGATGTCATAGCTGGCTGACGCTTTTCGCTTTTTAAATCGTCCGACGTCTCTTTGAGTATTGCGGCCTCAAGGACCGGCACGCAGCTCTTGCCACAAAGGCGCATCGCGCGCTGACATTCGACGGATGAGTATTGATCTTTCACACACGCCGCACGCACGCGCGCGCTGCGGACCGCGAAATTCATTCCGAACAAACTCTCAAACGCCATCGCCGAAGTGAACTGCATGGACAAACACGCGAACGCAAGTCCGCCAATCCAAAGCAGCCGATAAGGATCTTTCTCCCCACGCGGGGCGATCGCTTCGCGCATCAAATGACGCACGAACATCGCTGGCAGGACCAATAAGATAAAGGCGCACATCGTGAGCCAAACACAAGCGCCCAGAGTGCGTAAGCTCCAAGGCAGAGAGACGATGAAAAAGAACGCGCACAGGCCGCTCAAAGCCAATAAACCTTCGGCGAACGCCCTTTCGGATGTCCATTTCTGTGCCTGGGAAGGCGTTGGGCCGTTTGTGCTCGAACTCGACTTCATGCTCGGCTCCTCAGTTGCGCCGCCGTGGCGGCTTTTTCGGCGGCAGCGTTCGGGGGATCCGCTTCTCCTCGTCTGACTCGGATGCGGCCTTGCGGTCTTTCTTCTTATTTTGGTTCTGGTTCTGCTTCTTCTGTCTCTTCTTCAACTCAGGCGTCGGCTCAGGCATCGGCTCCGGCGTTGGCGCGACAAAATCCGGAGTCGCCTGTGGTTGCGGAGTCGGTTCCGGCGTCGGGATTGGGGTCGGAACAGGCGTAGGAGCCGGAATCGCTAGATTCTGATTCGCCGGAAGCCGATTCAATTGGGGCAGTTCCACTGACTTGTTGTTCAGCAGCCAATATCCTACTCCCAGAGCCACCATCCAGCCCACGGCCGCTGGCAGCCGCGACCGGCGCTTCACCGCTGCCGCTGCCTCCGCGTAAGAGCTTGATGGTTCCTTAATGGCTCGCCCTCGCGCAGGAACGACCGGCGACGATGCTTGATCCGTCGCTTGGGCTACGGATTCCGTCACTACGGGAGCTTCTGCGTTCGGAGCTTTTCGCGAGAGATACGATGAAGAAGCCGATCCCGCGAGGGCCGGCTCCACGACAAAGACAGACTGTCCGATTTGGATCGTCGCCCCCATCGGCACGAGAACCGGTTTACCAGGCGGCGCGGCTTCGGAATTGATCAACGTCGGATTGGGAACATTGGCGTCGTCTTGGAGAAACAAGCGTCCGCCGTC
>JAMPXM010000183.1 GCA_023701225.1 Pseudobdellovibrionaceae bacterium
ACAGCTGAGCTGTTGACGCTCCCCCTCTACCAAAATACGCGGCGCACCCTTTGGAGATGCGGTGCACGATCTGCGGATCGCGGCCTCTTTACACCACTCCTCACTTTGTTGTGGGGGCGTAGTCTCCCGGGGTGGCGACTTTTTCTGGCTGATAATAAGAAGAAGAGACGATGCGTGGCGTGATGAGGATCACGAGTTCGCTATTGCGATCCTTTTTGGAATTGGATTTGAAAAACCAACCTAGAATTGGGATGCGAGACAGAAGCGGCGCACGATTCTCGGACTCACTCAACGTACTCTTTATCAGCCCCGCGATCGCAGCCGTGTTGCCGTCGCGGACGATGATCGAAGTCATCGCCGAGTTATCGACGATACCGGGAATGCCGTCGACGGCGAGTCCATCATTCGGTTCGCTATTGCTTACGTTAATCTTCAGACGGATCAACCCATTGCCAACGACGATGGGATGAACTTGAAGATTCAGACCCGCCGTCACCTGCTGTAGTCCACCTGCGACCGTTGCTGTTCCACCGCTTCCGCCCCCTCCGGTGGTCGTACTGCTCAGCGTTTTTACGTTGAAGGTCACGCCGCTGGAGATCGTCGCGGGTTGGTTGTTGAGAGTCATGACGTTCGGGCGCGAAATGATTTTGGCATCCCCGGCGGACTCTGCGGCGACTAGATGTGCCTCTAATGATTTCCCGTCGATCCAGCCGAGAAGGAACTTGCCCATCAAGTTCGGATTGGACGGCACTCCGGTATTGATAAACCCGTTCCCGACGGCATGCTTGCCGATAGTGGGATCAGCTTCCGTCGAACCCCAACGAAATCCGACGTCGCGAACGAAGTTCTTCGATGTTTCCAGGATCTGCGACTCGATCATGATTTGCAGAGGCATTTGGTCGAAGGCTTGAACGAACTCAAGCAATTTATTGTAAGAGCCCGAGCTTCCATAGAAGACGAGCGAGTTCGTGGCATCGTCGACGAGAAGACTTTCGTTGGTTTTAAAAATCTTCGGTAGCTTGTCTGAGATTTCTTTGGCATTGGCGTTCTTAATGCCAATCACTCGCACACCGAGCCCTCGCCCGGAACCCGCCCCGGTCTGTGACGTCGCTTTCTCCGTTTTATCGACGAACACCACGCCGTCGACGACTTCAAACGTAAAATCATGATCGCGCGAAATCCGTTCCAAGGCGTCTTTCAGTGTCGTGTCCTGAAAGGAATACGACGCTTTGCCGGAAATCGACTCATCGACTTCGATCGTCACGCCACCCTGTTGGGCGATGAGCTTGAGGAGGTCCGGAAGACTCACATCACTGACGGTGACCGAAAACTTTTTTTCAACGAAGGAGGCGGGCATACGCTCCGCCGCGACGGCCCCGGATACGATCAGAGCGGCAAAAAGGATCAGCGCCCAGCGGGACGCAGACAAAATTTCGCATTTCATGACAGACCTCACTTCCTTTGTGCCGGGCTCGCGCCCGCGCCTCCGGCCGGCATGCGGCTGGAGGCACCAACGGGGACTTCCACCAAGCTGGAGCCCTTTTCGACAACCACGTACGTCGTACCGATTTCAGAAATTTTCGAGCCATCCGCCAGAACCTCTCCACGTCTGACGATTTGTCCATTGATCATCGCAGCCGGATTGTCTTTGTCGTAGATGATCGCGGAAACCCTGAGCTCGATCGATGGTGCTTCTTCTTTGCCGGCGAAGCCCGGCACTTTCAAGAAAGGATCCCGACCCCAGGTCCATGCCGGCCGCTCGGCCAACACGGCATCTGAAAAGATCGATATCGCCTCCAGCGGCACTTGAGGTTCCTGACTTTTCTGAGTCGCTTGCGCGGTCGAAGCGACTTTCGTGTCCGGCTCCGCCGAAAAGGCGCACATGCCCCACAGACTTATCCACAACGTTAGCAGTAAAGGCATTCTTGAATTCATTTACTGCCTCGCCACGAAGTTATTGAGTTTCATGCTCAAGACCACTTCACGAAGATCCGTCCCCGTCCGTGACATATTCAGCGACACAATCTCGATCATGAGCGGTGAGGTCTCCAACTTTTCCAGCAGCCGACCCAGAGAGAGGTAGGGCGCTTTCAAGTCGAGCGTGTACTGAGTCTTGACGAAGCCTTCGATTCTCTCGGTCGAACTTGCGGCCAAACGTAGAACGCTCACGTCTTTGGACTCGGCATTCTTCGTCAATTCTTCGATCAATTTGGTGAACTCACTGTTTTCTTGAATGTAGTTCTGCAACTGCATTGTGGTCGTCCCAACGGAACTCGGGGCCCGGTCCGCGTGCGCCTGCGTGAGCAAAGCCGTTTGCGTGCTGATCTGAGATTGAATGGTCGCCGCCTGTGCGTCGAACGCCAATCGCTTAGCCCGAAAATTCCGGTAACCATATTGATAAAGAGCAAACACCATCACCAAAGCCGTGATACCGACCAACGCCTTCTCACGTGGTTCCAGCTTTTTCATAGCCGTCCTCCCGCGACATTCATGAACGCGTCTTTGGGAAGCCAAGTTTCAAACTGAAAACGATAGAGACGAGGGTTGGTGTCCTCCATCTGTTCAGCGTACTTGAAGGTGACGTTACGGAAATAATACGACCGCTCCAGAGACAAGAAGTACTCACTCACCGATGCTTGGCTCGGAGCTTCGCCGGTGATCAGAATCTCATGACGCTCATCGGGAATCGCCGGAATTCCGCCCGGGATCGCGGCCCCAACCGCGCCGGCTACGACCGGAGCGACCGACGCCGGTGCCGCTCCAGGCGCCGGTGCTGGAGCCGGAACAGGCGCGGCTCCCGCTGCAGACTTCGCCGCTGGTTTCGGCTGTGCTGCTTTGATTTCGATATTCACAAGCCACGCCTGCCGGGGCGCGAGCAATGAGAGTTCCTTGAGAACCTCGGACCAGAACATTTTCTTTTCAAACAAAGTCTTGGCTACTGTCAGACGCTGATTTTGCTGCAGGCCATTGCCATCCTGTAGCAGCGATGCAATTTCGCGCTTCAGGCCATCGAGTTTTTGCGTTTCCACCATCACGACATTTTCACGCTGACGCATGGAACGATATTCCATCACGGTCACGCCGAGAAGTCCGACGAAGATAACACCGGCCAAACCCGCGAGCAAAGGCTCCAGAGCGATCGAACTCGATCGCTGCTGATCCTTTGGCATGAGGTTGATCCGGTCACGCTTCATTCAAAATCCCCTCAGAGCCAAACCAATGGCCGTACCCATGTAGGGTGCTAGGCTGGCGATGCGCGCGTCGTCCAAATTCTTGGAGTGGTAGATCTCGATGTTCTTGAGCGGGTTGACGACTTGAGCCGGAACCGTGCAATACGTTTCCATCGCTTCTTGGATATGGCTCATCTGGCTCCCGCCGCCCGTCAACAGAACCGATTCGATGGGCGCGCGTTTGAGCGAGACTTTGAAGAAGTCGACCATCCTCTGCAGTTTGTAGAACATTTCATATAATGCTTCGTCGAGTTGCTTCTCCGTCTCATTCGCCTCGGTCTCATGCGCGCGCATGTCATAGGTCAGCTTGAGCAACTCCGCTTGATCGTAGGGCATGCCCTGAGTCTCGAAGAACATTTTATTGATCGCGCCAAAGCCCGTCGGAATCACGTTACTCAACGTCACCCGGTCGTTGCTCACCAGCGACGCCGTGATGTGGGATTCCCCGATATCAACGACGAGAAAATTCCCTTTTGCTTTCAAATAACCATTGAAGCGCAGCATTTCCACGCGCGCCAGCACACCGGAGTCGATAACTTGCGGTTTCAACCCGGCCGAGCGAACCAGCTGAACGAGCTTCTGCACGTTTTCCGTTTTCGCGAAATAGGTTTTGATCAGCCGTGATGAGTCTTCATCGTCTTTGCCTTCTTCGAGCACGATATGATCCAAACAGACTTCGTCACCGCTGAGATGGAACTGTTCTTCGATGTATCCTCGCAAGGCCGTCTCAAGATCCTTGGCTGGCATTTTCGGCAGCCGTGCCTCATGAGTGAGGATCTCGTTCTCATCCAGGCATATGGAGGCCGCGCGCTTGCGAAACCCGTTGGTCTGAATCGCCGCGGCCAAGACCTCGTCGGTCGGAGCGCTCAGCGGATAGTAATCGTTGTTTTCGGCGAGATCTTGAAAGAAAAAGCGTTCCACAAACACCTTTCCTCCCGACTTCTTCAGCTGAACGGCCTTGACGGTCCTGGTTCCGATATCGAGGCCGACTCTCGGACTATTGAGCCAAAGCATGGTCGCCTCCGCTGGTTTCCGCAAAGCGCGCGTAAGAACCAAGGATACGCATGCGCTCGGCGAGAGTTTTCTGTTGTGGCGACTGAGGCCCTTCGAGTTCCAGAAATCGTTTGTAGTAGTCGATCGCGTCCGCCCACTTTTTGCGACGCTCACTTACCTGCGCCAGATGAAACAGCGGATGCGCATACGCGGAATCAATTTCGAGTGCACGCAAGAACGCTTTTTCCGCTTCATCCCAATTGAAAAGCTGCATGTGAACGTAACCGATGTTGTTCCAAAACTTCGGCTGCTCCGCATCCAATGAGAGGGCGGTCTCAAGATGTTCCAAAGCTTCGCTCAAAGTTCCGGACGCGACTAATGCCACTCCCAGATTTGCGTGCAGAACCGCGTTTTTCGGGTTCTCTTCCACCAAACGCGCCAATTGCTCACGTGCGCCGATGGCGTTATTTTGGCGATACGCCATGAGCGCGGCCATATGGCTGGCCTGCAACCGGCTCGTAGAGGACTCAGCCACCGGCGTGGCCGGTGCCGTCGCGCGCCAGCGCTTCAACGTCAAAGCGCCGACAACAAGAATGGACGTGACGATCGCGGACGCGAGAATCACACGTTTGCTGAAGAGCGAGGAAAGTCGAAGAGACGACCCGGCTGCGCGTGTCGCGACTGCGACTCGTGCTTGCCCGTCCTCCGTGTCTTTCTGCGGCAGCCGGTCCAGCCGCCTCTGGATCTCGCTCATACCTTTACCATCCGAAGTTCAATAATCTCTTCAAGCTCAGTCCGTCCTCGCCCCGCACGTCTTTCAATGCCGATCTCACGATCGCCCGATCGACCAGACGTTGCTGCCGGCTCTCCGCCAACAGCAACGCCAGCTCCGCGTAGAAATTGATCAGCCGCGGGACACCGCCTGAAACCTGGTGAATCAGATCCGCCGCTCGGGGTTCGAAGCGAACAAAGTTCGACCCGCCGGCAATATCCACGCGATGACGGAGATAGGCTTGCGTCTCCAGAGTTCGCAATGGGCGTAAATCCGTACGCAGTGCCAGGCGTTGCTTTACTTGGCGCATGTGATGCGCTTGAAGTTTACGTTCAAGCTCCGGCTGCGAAAATAAAACGACCTGCACGATTTTCTCGCGTGCCGTCTCCAGATTCGTCAGAAGTCGAACCGATTCCAGAGCTTCAAACGAGAGCTTATGGGCCTCGTCGATGAACAAAACCGAGCGGCGCTTTTGCTCCGCGTTGCGCAGGAAAAACTCGGTCAGCCGATCCAGTTCCACGCGCACGTTGGCCTGCGCGCCTCCGTCGGGTTGCAGGCCGAACTCACGCGCGATCTGCACGAGAAAATCAGCCCCTTGAAATATCGGTTGCGCAATCACCGCGGTCGCGGCGCCTTGGTGATCCAGAAGACGCAAAGCCACGCGACTCAATAAGGTTTTGCCCGTGCCGACTTCGCCGTTGATCGCACACAATCCTTTGCCTGATTGAATCGTAGCGAGAAGATGATTGAGAGCGCTCATGTGCGGCTCAGACAAAAAGAAATAGCGTGCATCTGGCGCTTCGCCGAACGGATTTTCAGTTAAGTGAAAGTAACGGCTGAACATTTGAGATACACCCCTTCACCTATTCTTTTCGGAATCCATGGCTTTAGTTTGAGCCGACCATCGTCGGGAAAGGGCCTCGCGAAACCAAAGCGATACCTTGGTTGAGTCCAGTGCAGGCTGACGATCACACCACTCATCGGTGAATCAGATGTTCAGAGATTCATCTTTCCTTCGTGAAACTCTGTCGCTAAGCTTGATGCTGGCGAATTATTTCGCAATAATTTGAATCAAGCTCTTTAACTGCACGTCGGAGGATTTCAACTTATGCTCGCACGTAAACAGACAGGTTTTACCATCATCGAAATGTTGATGGTGATCTTATTGGTCGCCATCTTGTCGGCAGTCGCCATCCCGCAATTCCTGGACTTCCGTACGGATGCCCGTGATGCGGCCACCAACGCCGCCCTCGGCGCCATGCGCACCGGTATCGCGAACATGAAAGGCATGATGATCCTCCGTTGCGGAGCTGCCGCGACCGCTTGGCCGACGACAGCCGCCTTGACCGCCAATGATATCACGACTGCAGGTGGCAACTGTACCGCCGTACAGGTTGCGAATGCTGCTGACCGGAGAATCGTGGCAGACACCCTGATGCCGGAAAATCCCTGGGGACCGAACCAGGCCAGAACGGTTACGGAATGCGTGGGCGCGGCGGGATGTGATCCGACCGATGCGACGGACTGCTTGGGCGCGGCTTATGATCCCAACGTTACGGATGGCTGGTGCTACAATCCGACTTCGGGACAGATCTGGGCCAATTCCGCGAATAGCACGGGCCCCGCTGACGAACACACGTTCTAATCCCTTGGCTTAGGCGCCCGAATGCGCAAACGACCCGCGGACGGTTTCACTCTTGTTGAAATACTCATGGTGATCCTCCTCGTGGGGATCATGTCCGCGGTCGTTCTTCCTCAGATGCTCGATTTCAAAACCGACGCGGCTC
>JAMPXM010000184.1 GCA_023701225.1 Pseudobdellovibrionaceae bacterium
GCGAAAGCGTCCTTGCAGACCGACTCGTGAAAGTGACTCGGGTCGGTTGCGCTGCGCCTTGCAAACCTCCATCGACGGTGCAAACAAGTGGCATTGTTCACCAAAAACCAGGAACAGTTCCTTGAGGCGAAGGTTTAAGTGCGGGCTCACAATCTAGCACGTCCTCTGAGGATTGATCGGAGCCAATTCCCTTTAGAACTCTTGCAATTTGATCCTTCACGCTGAGTTTCACATATTCCATTCGGATCGCCTCTGGGAAGGCCCGCTCCACAGGTTGGATGCACCATTTGCCGTCACCACTTCGACTCAATTGAGTTCCGAACAATTGCTTTTGCCCAATTTTCACGAGATAGCGATCCAGCGCAGCCGCAGTCAGCCAGCGTTGAGAAGCGTCGCCCATTTTTACGGCATGATTTGCCCAAACGAAAGCCTGATAAAAGTGATCCGCAGTTACTCCATGCTGGTAGACGATCGCGGCAGACGCATAATCAGAGGCATTCAGAAAGCAACCCTCAGCAAAAATAGTGGCAACGCGGATTCGTCTCTTTAAATCTTTTTTGCTTACCTTATTCCAGTCGATGGAATCATAAGATCCGTCTCTGTCCGCCTGATCTTCAGCTGCAATTTTCACCAATTCGGCCGATCTTTGAGCCTGTAATCTCGGGTTAAAGTCACAGCCGACAGGTTTGATCACCGTGGTCGCATGCGCACAGCCTAAAAGGCCAAGCTGAATGGTAAAAACAAAAACCAATTCTCGCATGGCTTCCATTATCATGGGCAAAGGTGGCGGTCACTTAAGTAATCTCTGTAGCTCGTGCGTCGATCGACTTCGACCTAGCTTAAATTCGATCTGACGACCGGACTTCAAAAGGTTCGAGTTCCTGATTTTGGCCGCGAGGGCCGAAAATTGGCCAGTAGCCCCCGTGGGTCCAAAACCCTGCCTTCCCCATGATTGGTAGCGGAGCGAACAATCAAGGCGCATTTAATAGCATCGTACGGTCTCGCAGTTGGCGGGAAGCCGGTTCGATCGTGATCGTCGCCCCTGCGTCAAAGATTTGCATAATGACCGTCCATCTACATCTGAGTTAGGTTTCAAAGATGGACAGAGCATTGAATGAAATTCATGACGGCCTCGGTATTCACGAGCCGCATCTCAGAGCGAATCGACTGTCGCTTCAGCGGCAACCCCAATTGGAAGAACTTCGAGTTGTCGACCTCGATTTCGAGGGGAAACCATTTATTCTGATTTCTTCGGCGGCTAAGTCTTGGCTCAAGATGAAAGAGACAGCTCAATATTTCAGCATAACTCCGTTTCAACACGGATACGGTATGAAAGTGGTAAGTCCCTATATGGGCAGAAGTAGTGCAGCGGCTGAGTGGCAAAAAGAAAATCGGCGCTTCAAAACTCGGTGGTCAATGCGACCGCGAGCGAAAGCGTCCTTGCAGACCGACTCGTGAAAGCGACTCGGGTCGGTTGCGCTGCGCCTTGCAAATCTCCATCGACGGTGCAAACAAGGGGCTCTAGTCAGTCCCGAATACAGCGAAATGCCATATAATACCGGGCATTGATGATCGCCGGCGAAAAAGCGACGCTTCGTTAGGCACTTTTCTGGCTATCCAGGTAGAGGAGATCCGGGCTGATGTCCTCCTCATTCGGCCATTGAACAATTCCCTGGGTGACAAAGACCTTTTCGAAATAGATACGATTCTGCAAAGGTTGATAGACCGGGAATTTCAAGAGCGGTGAAACATCAAACCGCCTGACTTCACCGTTCGTGAATTCGACTTCGAGAACAAATTGACTGAGGGGCTTTACACTTTTGGCTCGTGGATTCACTCTTCACCTCAACGGATCAATCTTGAAAATGGGCTCGCCCTTGACCGCGAGTTCCCAGTCGGCCATCAGGTCTTCTTGATGAATTTCAACCCAGGCATGGACCAGTTTGAGCTTGCTCGATTTGATATCGCCTTCCAGGACTTCGCCCGAGGGAATCGCGATCACGGCCTCATTTCCCTGGTATGAAACATGAATGTGAGGAGCTTTGTGTTTTTTGGTGTCGAGATAAAACATCGAGACAATGATGCCGTAAAACATACTGATGACTGGCACAAGAACTCCTTCCTTCAAAACAACAATGGCGAGCATCGCACTCGCCATTCCACCAGACATCGAATTTTGATTGAAACTGACTAGAATTTCGCGGGCTCCTCGGCAAGGTCTGGAAAAATCGATCCAGTTTCCTTCATTTTCTTCTCGGCTTCAGCCTGGGCGAGGCTCTTTTTCCTCGCCTCTTCTTCATCTCGCTTCATCGCTTTTTTCTCGGCGCTCACGCTCCCGTGACTACACTTCGCGATGGTGCTGACCTGCCGGAAGCTGAGTCCGCTTTTCAGCAGCTTCCTTATCAAATCCGAATCACGCAGCTTCTTTCTTCCGATCAGCTTGCCCTTGGCCCGAGCGTTCTCCAAGCCGATTTTCACCCGGCTTGCAATCAAATCGCGCTCCAGTTGCGCGATGGCCGCGAGGATCGAGAAAATCGCCACGCCGACGGCGGAATTCGTATCAATGCGTTCACTGATGCTCACGAAATGCACACCCTTTTGCTTAAACCGCGTGAGCGCGTTTAAGAGATGGGTGGTACTCCGGGCAAACCGACTAAAACTATGCACGACCACTGCCGAAATCTCGTCACGCTCTACGGCAGCCATCATGGCATCAAGAGCCGGTCTACTAGATTTTGTACCACTAATGCCGTTGTCCGAGAAGAGTTCAAAATCGCTAAACCCGTTTTGCTCGCAATACTGACGCAAAACGCGGACCTGACTTTCGAGGCCCGTGCTTTGATCTAGGGTACTCGTGCGCGCATAAATTGCGACGCGTTTACCTTCAGTTTTCAATGTACTTATAAGGTCTCCTTTTAAAAAAATAAAATAAATCAATTAGTTAAGCAACATACGCCGACCGGACCTTCATGATTCACGTTATTTTATTTGTCAGCCTCCTTGAGAGCCCTGTGTATTGGCCCCGTTTTCTTCTGTAGAGCGCTGGTCATTTCCATAAGACTCGGCAGTCCTTTTGAGGATGGGCCATAGTATAACTTGACGAATTATAACCAAATGGGTATATTGAGGTGGTGAAAGTAACCTTCGTAGCCGCAGCATCAGGAAGCAGTTACTTCGAGAGGTTCTTGCAGGACTTGTCGACGCAAGATCGTGCAGTGGTCCTGGCTGTTTTCAAAGATATTCAGGAGCACGGACTTGGAGCGAAGGGCTGCGAGTTTAGACAAATTGAGAGCAAGTTGTGGGAAGTAAAGGTGCGTGCGCCCACCGGAGGATACCGCTTCTTCTACGTTCTACTTGCTTCGGATCATATGCACGTTCTGCATTCCTATAGAAAACAGGGGCAGAAGGCTCCGGCGCGCGAATTGGATATTGCTCGAAAGAGACTGAAAGAGGTTTTGAATGAAAAATAAATCGGTAAGTTTAGACGACATTCTCGCCAAAGAACTCAAGAGCGACGAGTTTCGCATGGCATTCGACGAGCACAGATTCTACCTTCAAATCGCCCACCTCATTGGTGACCTGCGCTCTAGGGCTGGTCTCTCCCAAGTTGAACTAGCGAAGCGGGCTGGTGTTAGCCAGCCGATGGTGGCTCGTATGGAAAAAGGAGATCACAGTCGTACTCCGACCTTCGATACGATTTTTAAAGTATTACGGGCGCTCGGATACACAATGTCGATCAACGTACAGAAAGAGAAGAAACGACGTGCAGCCTGATATGTGAGTGTGGCGATCTCGGTTCTTTCCTTAGCTGTTTCTTGCCTAGTAGCATGGTTGACGTTACTTCGCTCTGGCATCGTGTTTAATTGAAAGATCCAAACGTCACAAGGAGAGAGCGGATCTTTTAATTAAACTTTTTAGTGATCCGAACCGCGTTGTCCGACGCAGAATTCAACCGCGCATACGCGTTGGATAGGAACTACTGGTTTCGAAGAAAAATGGCGCTTGGGATCACCGGCGCCAATGTCATAGATACGAATTGTTTATCTAAGGCCATCTGAAAAGCCTGCCTTTTGTTCGGCGGGCTTCAGAAGGCAGTGATTTATGATCACTTCTCTTGTTTTAGGAATTCAATGATTTCGTGGTATCGAAGAAGCAGTACTGCAACTCGTTCACTAATTTCCAGCGAAATTTTTGAAGGATTTTTGAAAAATCAGCCTCACGTGCGATACGCTTGGGTTGCTAAACATCCAGCATTTATCAGCACGGAGGCTGAAACGTGAAACAAAAGCTTACGCCTGAGTGCCTTGCAAGTCTACCCCTCAAGGAAGGGTTTTCGCTCGACGAACTGGTCATCGAGACCAAACGGATGTTTGACGAGGAAGGCATGGCAGGGCTGGTGAACCTTCTGGTCGCGTTCATGGATCTCATCGTCTATCCCTCGCTCCTGGGTCGCTGGGAGAAATCAGCGCCGCATCGCTGTTGCGACCACGCTCACTATGTCGTGCATAGCCGCGAGGTGAAGAGCATCAAATCCATGGCCGGGAAGTTGTCGTTACCGTGGACACGGATCCGTTGCGTGGGCTGCGGCAAATCCTTCATTCCGCTGCGGGGCTATTTGAATCTCGAACCGCATCAGAGAAAGACCTCAGAGCTTGAGAGAGTCGTGGCCGAGGTCGTCTCCGAACAAAGCTACCGGCGCTCGAGCCAGCATCTGCAAACGATCGGCGCGATCCCGGTGCCGCACACCACACTCCATCGCTGGGTCATGAAAAGCGACTGCGATGCGATTTCGATGAAAAAGCGGGTTAAGACGCTCGTGGCCGACGGCACGGGCTTTAAGCAAAAACTTGACGCCGACGGCAGCAATCGCGGCGAGGTCTGTGTAGTCGTCGGCATTACGAAGGAAAATACGATTGTGCCTTACGGCGCATGGACCGAGGAGTCATGGGCTGAGATTAGCCGCGAGATCAAAAAGGCAAATCACCCGAGTCCGAAGATCAAGTTCACTCCGATCGCGGATCTCCTGGTCTCTGATGGCGAAGCGCCGCTCGTGAAATACATGGGGCGGCTGACCAAAGAAAGCCAGCGCTGCATCTGGCATCTGCCGCACGATCTGCACCCGCTTCTCAAGTACACCGACAAGGCCGAGGCAGGCGACGCTAAGCGCTTTACAAGCGAGCTTGCGGCCATGATCGACATTGAACTGCCAGGTGAAGATCTCGAGCGCGTCGGGCTTGAGGAACGACTGGAGCTTGAGAAAAAAGTCTTCGAGGCCGAGAAGGGCGTTCAGCATCTGGTCGACGAGTTCAAAGCCCGAGGTTACGGAGCCGCGGCAACGTACCTCGCCAACGCGAAGGCCAAGATGTTTTCCTACGTGAGAACGTGGTTGAGGACCGGAGTCGTCCACCCGAGAGTCTCATCTATGATCGAGCGAATGATGCGAGAGATCGGTCGCAGAATAAAAAAGATCGGTCACGGCTGGAGCCCTGCTGGTGCGGCGAAGATGACTCGAATCATCATCAAGCGGATTACCTCAGCGGATGAAAGGGAGCAGCACTGGCAGGCAAAATTAAAAATCTCCGGCAAAGTGACGCTCTCGTTCATCGGCTGCGAGCTCACCTGAAATCCCAAAAAAACAGTTCATGAGATCCCGATCCGTGCCCGTAGGGTCGCCACTTGCTGGTCACGTGGGTGACGAGATCTTGATAATTCGGCGGTTCAGAAACGATGTTCAACCCGCCACTCGATCGACGAATTTCAACTAAACAACGGACAAGCCCACTGCGGTCGAAAAGCCGTCGCGGCCAATCGATTTCCCCGGATCGAATAAATTCGGAAAGACCCACGGTGAGACAATGCCGTCTGCACGGTACCGGTCCTCAATCACCTGAAAGAGGCGAAGATGCCGAGGCGCAAAGGTTAGGTCCGCACATCAAAGACATGCCTCGTGGCCCGAACCAATGTCCGCACGCCATCCGGACGAGCGATGCGCCATATGGATCTCTTTCAGCTCTTGCCCAGAGTCATTGATCAGCTGATCGTGAATATCATAATTTCTGTCTGGCATCGCCTTGCGCGACGCCACTAAAAATCTAATTGAGTGATCAAGAGCCTCATTTTTTAATTCAGTCTTTGGCGCATTCTCTAGCCTGGACAGAGTCTCGGTCTTTATGCCGATCAATTTGGCAAACATCGTAGAGTTGTAGGCCAAGGCCTTGCGCAGAAAGCGAACCTCTGCGCCCGTGAGGCGACCCTTTTTGCAAATCAACGTACTCGCAATCAGCCGGTGAAGCTGATCCATATCGCCGTAACTATGATATGTCTCGCCGCACTTATCGCAGCGATACTCAATCACACCCTTAAGGTAAATGTTGTCCAGCCCGCTTTCCTTATACCATTTGGAGATACGGGTTTTTTTGAGCTTCTTTGGATTGTCGCACATTGCACATTTCATCGGACGACTCCTTTTGTTGCCCATCCGGTAACGACAACAAGGCCCTTACCGTCTGACCAAAATTCAATCACAAGAGCGAGTTGTTTCGTCGCCAGATGGTAGCGCCAACGGCCACGCTCTGGTTCTGCCCTCGTGACTCTGGATGCCGTAGCTTTTAGCACGTTCCAGCCGTCCATGATGGAATACCCGTCGTTCGCAAGCTCCTCCTGAGCATGAGAGCTGAACATGACTTTCTCGGGAGACTTTGTCACAATCTCCCGAATCATTCGCCTTGCTCTCTCTTTATCGACTGGTTTTGATTTAAAATCAACCCTTGA